>JAUWMQ010000145.1 GCA_030613065.1 Candidatus Aegiribacteria sp.
CAGGCATGTACTCCGAATACTTCGATGCTTCAGATCTCTTTTCTGGAATGTACCTGATAAGGCTTGTTGCTGGTGATCTCTCAACTTCACAGAGATGCATTGTTATCAGATAGGATAGTAAACATGAAATGTACTGTATCAATTGTGATTGTGTTGTTATTTCTCTCCTGCGGGGACAATCCAACTGAGCCTGTTGGCCCCGATTATCCCACACCCTCGGTTATTTCTGCTCTGTTCATCGGAGGCTGGCTTCCACCTGATACTTCGAAGGGAACAAGCAACGATATTCTGCTTACGTGGACAGTATGCCCGGACAGTTCCTTCTGGAAGTACACGCTTTACAGGTCAAATACTCCTGATATTGAATCGCTTCCCGATTCAGCGGAGGTTATTCATATAATCTTCGATGCTTCAGATACTGCATATACAGACACACATACAGAGTGGGACACCTGGTTCTACTACGCTGTCAGAACATCCAACCAGGATACCCTTGTTTCCTGGAGCAATGAGGTTTCTTTATCCATACTGCCGGAAACCTCATTCGGAGGTCCGGACATGCTTGTTCAGACAATCAATGTGGGAGCAGGTCCTGGAGGAATTACATCTCTTCCATCTGAAGATCGTGTCTATGTGGCGTGCTATTTTGACAATTACGTATACGTTCTTGAGCCATCTTACCCATATGTCATCAATATCGTGTCTTTGAGTGGTGGTGCATTCGATGTATGCGCCTCTTCAGATTACGTGTATGTATCTTGTTCCTCAAGTGACGAAGTTACTGCGATAAGAACATCCGATAACACGGTTGAATCAACTGTTTCAGTCGGTGATTTTCCCTCCGGGCTGTGTATCACTCCGGACGGCTCCAGAGTTTACGTCTGCTGCTATGGAATTGATGAGGTCTGGTGCCTTGATGCTTCATCACTTGCCGTTCTGAATACCATTTCCGTAGGAGATGGTCCCTGGGATATCTGCGTACTTCCTTCAGGGGATTTTATCTATCTGACCAACAGGCTTGATGGAACAGTTTCGGTTGTGCGGGTTTCGGATAACAGTGTGGTCTCAACTCTGGATGCCGCTTCGGAACCTGTAGGCATCTGTTCATCGGTGTCCGGAGACTACGTTTACGTCTGTGACTATTCTTCCAATGAAGTGCTGCCCATCAGAACTTCGGATGGTTCAGTGGAATCCGCTATTGATGTCGGGGCTGGTCCTACAGGCATAACTGTTGTTCCCAACGGCAGCCTTGCTTACGTGTCGTGTTACCTTGATGACAGGGTCTATCTGGTGGATCTAACGATAGGTTCAGCAGTAAGTTACCTCCCCGTCGGAGTAAGACCTAACGGTGTATGCTCGCTGCCATCAGGTGAATATGTATACGTGGCTAACAGCAGCTCCTCCACAGTGAGCGTGTTCGGGTACAGCAGCCTGGCGTATCAATAGAAGGATGGCGCTCCCACGGGGAATCGAACCCCGGTTTCCGGCGTGAGAGGCCAGCGTCCTAGCCGCTAGACGATGGGAGCGCATTGATTTCAGGCCGCAAATATCAGGTATGACGGTTATTCAGTCAAGCCCGGTGGCTGATTTCAGCTCTCCCCGAAGAGAGAGCCGTATTTCTTCTCCAGCTGTTTCAGCCTCTTTTTGGAAATATCTCCCAGTTCTTCCATCGCACACCTGATTCTGGCTCGGCTTATGTCGCATCCCAGTATCTCCATAGTATCGAAAAGTGGAGTTGAGACACCTTTACCGCTAATGGCGATATACAACGGTTGAGTAAGGTATTTCAGTTTAATGTCCATCTTTTCTGAAAGTTCCTTGAAGAGCAAGTAGATACTTTCCTTGCTGAAGATTTCCAGCTTTTCCATCTCCCAGAGTATCATCTGAAGGATCTCACAGGTTTCAGCCTCATCCATATCCTTCAGAAGCAGTTCTTCCTTTGTAATGTGAATTCTACCGCTGAAGAAATGACCGGTCAGCTCCCCCCAGTCCGAAAGGCTGCTCATTCTGCCCTTGCATATTTCAAGGATATTTCTGAAATTTTCTCTGTTCAAGCCCCACTCCACAAGCCTGTCCAGAAGCTCATCGGTTGAGAAATCCTCTCTGATGTATCTGCCGTTGAGCCAGAGAAGCTTGTCAATATCGAAGACCGGTCCGCCGAGGCTGATGTCCTCAAGCCTGAAGTTATCTATCATCTCCTGCAGTGAGAACTTTTCTTTGTCATCTGAAAGGTGCCAGCCCATCATCCCTGTAAAATTAAGCAGGGCTTCAGGGAGGATCCCCGATTTTCTGTACCAGTTTATGGATACGGGATTCTTTCTCTTGGAAAGCTTGCTTTTGTCCTGGTTGCGGAGAAGGGGAAGATGACAGAATACAGGCGGCTCCCATCCGAAGAATTCGTACAGAAGGACATGCTTGGGCACCGAGTTGATCCACTCTTCCCCTCTGATGATATGCGAAATCTTCATAAGGTGATCATCCACAACTACAGCCAGGTGGTATGTAGGAAATCCGTCAGCCTTCATTATCACCTGATCATCTATGGAAGCCCAGTCCTTTTCTATTCTTCCCCTCAGCATATCCTCAAAGACACACTTACCCTCAAGGGGAACCTTCATTCTGACTGTGAATTCCTCACCTGCCTCAACTCTTTTTGCGGCTTCCTCCGGTGGGATGCTCCGGCACGTTCTGTCGTAGCCGCTTTCGGAACCTGCTTTCTGCCTTTCCATCCGAACTCCAGCAAGATGTTCCCTGCTGCAGAAACAGGGGTACGCATGACCCGCTGCAACCAGCCTGTTTATGTATTCGTGGTAGATTTCAAGCCTTTCGCTCTGTCTGTATGGTCCATAGGGTCCGCCGATATCAGGACCTTCGTCCCAGTCCAGTCCGAGCCACTTCAGGGAATCAATGATAGCTTTTTCCGATTCCTGCGAAGATCGCTCCCTGTCAGTATCCTCGATCCGGAGTATAAAACTTCCGTTGTTCTTTTTTGCCCAGACGTATCCGAAAAGGGCCTGATAGGCAGTTCCCACATGAGGATCCCCCGTTGGCGAGGGGGCAAGTCTTGTTCTGATCTCTAAGTCTGTCATTGCCGAACCTTTCAGCTGTATCATGGTATTTTTTCACTACCGAATATAAGCATCGGGCTATGCTTTGCAGTAACGCCCGCAATCGCGACCTCGAACAGGAACTCCATTCAGCTTATACAGGCTTTGTCAAGAATATCACTTGTATCACTATTCTGTATGTGATATTGTTACTGCTGCTTACTAAAAATGTTGAGTAGCTTCCTTTGGTTATCGTCTTACCGGAATGATATGGAGAGTTATGAAACTAGAAGAATTTCAGGCGAAGAAGCTGTTCGGGGAATATGGTATTCCTGTCCCTGATGGAATAATGGTTACCACGGCAGAGGAAGCCAGGAGCGCTGCCGAGAAGATTGAATGCCCGGTGGTTGTAAAGGCGCAGGTTCAGGCCGGTGGCCGTGGCAAGGCAGGCGGAGTGAAGCTGGCCGGAACTCCCGCAGAAGCCTACATGGCAGCCGAGTCCATACTTGGCATGGATATAAAGAGTTTCAGGGTTGAACGGCTGCTTGTTGATCCGGCGGTATCAATAGCCGGGGAGTATTATGTTGGCATTACAATTGACAGAAGGAAGAAACTGCCGGTTATGATGGCCTCCGCGTCGGGCGGAGTTGATATTGAGAAGGTGGCGGCTGAGACACCGGATCAGATTTTCTTTCAGGATATCAACCCGGAGAGAGGGCTCCGTTCCTTCGAAGCCAGGCAGATTGCTTTTTTGTTGTTTCCGGATAAGAAAAAAGCATTGGCAGCCGCTTCGATAATGATGAAGCTCTGGGATTGTTTCCATGGTGTTGACGCTTCACTGGTAGAGATAAACCCCCTTGCTGAACTCGAGGATGGTTCGATTATCGCCCTTGATGCCAAGATAGTACTTGATGACAATGCAATGTTCAAGCATCCCTTCATGGAAGAAATGAGACTCCCCACCCCCTCCGAGAAAAAGGAACTCGACGCTAAAAGCCATGGTCTTAGCTACGTACAGCTTGAGGGTGATATAGGCTGCATGGTCAACGGAGCGGGCCTTGCCATGGCAACAATGGATATCATCAAGCATCTCGGAGGTACTCCGGCTAATTTCCTCGATATTGGGGGAAGCTCCAGCCCTGAGAAGGTCATTCATGCCATGGAGCTTCTTGTTTCGGACAGTAATGTAAAGGCCGTATTTATTAATGTCTTCGGCGGTATCACCCGATGTGATGATGTAGCCACCGGGCTGGTTGCAGCACTGCAGGAAATAAGAACAGACATTCCCCCCCTCGTTATCCGTCTTACTGGAACCAACGAGGAGGAGGGTATCAGGATACTCTCCGATTTCGGGATTACAGCCCTTAAGGATATGACAGAGGGAGCAAGAGAAGCGATCCGACTTGCAGGAGAAGGAGGCTGCAGCTGATGAGTATACTTATAGATGAAAACACCAGAGTAATGGTTCAGGGACTCGGCCGTGACGGATCCTTCCACGCAAAACAGATGAAAGAATACGGAACGAATATCGTCGCGGGAGTTCATCCCGGAAAAGGTGGAAGCATTATTCACGGATTCCCTGTGTTCAACACCGCGAAAGATGCCGCACGGGAAACCGATCCCGAATGCTCCGTAATTTTTGTCCCGGCCCCCTTTGCGGCAGATGCCATTCTTGCCGCAGCCAACGCCGGGGCTGCACTTGTTGTGGCTGTTACCGAAGGCATTCCTGTACTGGAAATGTCAAAGATAGTGATTGAACTCAATGAACTTGGCACCCGCCTGGCTGGTCCAAACTGTCCCGGTCTGATATCTCCTGCAAAATCAAAGATAGGGATCATGCCGGGAGGTATATTCAGAAAAGGTCCGGTGGGAGTCGTCTCCAGAAGCGGAACCCTGACATACGAAGTAGTTAACCAGCTTACACTTGCCGGATACGGGCAGTCTACCGCGATAGGAATGGGTGGAGATCCTGTTGTTGGAATGAAGTACGACGATTACCTTGAACTTTTCGAGGATGATAAGGAAACCGAATTGGTAGTTATCGTCGGAGAGATAGGAGGGACAGACGAACAGGATGCCGCTACTTTTGTGAAGGAAAGAATCAGCAAGCCGGTTGTAGGTTATATTGTCGGTCGCAGCGCTCCACCCGGGAAGAGGATGGGGCACGCAGGCGCCATTATTTCGGGCGCTGACAGTACTGCGGAGGCTAAAGTCGTGTTTTTAAGAGATAAGGGCATACCGGTTGCGGATACTGTGGAGCAGATTGTTGATCTTGTTGGCGAAAGACTGGGGGGACGAAATTGAGAGAGCTTGATGTTACCAGGATTACCGAAGCGGTGAAGGAGCTGAGCATCAGAACGAATATCTATCTTCCGGATGATGTAAAGAAGGCCCTTCGGGAGTCACTTGAAAGGGAAGAATCACCTCTTGGAAGGGAGATTCTTCAGGTTATTCTTGATAACCATGATATTTCTGAAAAAGAAAAAATGCCCATATGCCAGGACACAGGAGTGGCCATTCTGTTCCTTGAGGTGGGGCAGCAAGTACACCTCACCGGTGGCGCCCTGGAAGATGCTGTGAACGAAGGAGTAAGGCAGGGATACAGGGAAGGCTTTCTTCGTAAATCTATGGTTGCCGACCCTGTCATTAGAAGGAAGAACACCACCGATAATACACCTGCGATTATCTACACCAGCATAGTTCCCGGGGACAGGGTTAAAGTAATTTTCGCTCCCAAGGGCGGCGGTGCTGAGAATATGAGCGAAGTACGTATGATGACTGCAGCCGACGGTATAGAAGGTGTAAAGGATTTCGTGGTTGACAGGGTTTCCAGATCTGGAGGTAATCCATGCCCTCCGATAGTTGTGGGAGTAGGCTTAGGCGGCAGTTTCGAGAGGTGCGCCATGCTTGCGAAAGAGGCTCTCATGAGGACGATCGGTGAACCCAATCCCGACCCGGATTTCGATGAGGTAGAGAAAGAGCTTCTCAGGAGGATAAACAATCTGGGAATCGGACCGCAGGGACTTGGAGGCAGGACTACCGCGCTGGCGGTTCATATAAAGATGGTTCCATGCCACATCGCCTCGATGCCGGTTGCAGTTAATATTCAGTGCCATGTCAGCAGACATGGTGAAACAATTATCTAGGAGCATGTCCGACAATGAAACATTGGCATAAAACCCACACAGCTGGCTATAATACTCGCATATTATCGTCAAATACATCCAAGTATTCTCCTCAAATCTCCGAGCATTCTATCTCAGCCGTGAGTATCTTCTGCTC
>JAUWMQ010000016.1 GCA_030613065.1 Candidatus Aegiribacteria sp.
CATCCTCGCCGATATTGGCGCTGCAGGCAAATCCGAGTCCTCCTACAAGCCCGGCGAACCCATCGGATACGATATCACCGAACATGTTGCCGGAGACAATCACTCCGTAATCCTCCGGATTCTTAGTGAGCCACATCATCTGAGCGTCAATGTTCGTCTCCCACAGGTCAATCTCAGGGTACTTCTTCGAGATTTTCTTTCCCTCTTCCCTCATCATACCGCTTGTCTCACGGATGACATTGGCTTTCTCACAGATCGTAACGCTCTTGTAACCGAATTTATCCGCGTACTCAAATGCAGCGGTCAATATTCTTCTGCAGGCGTTTCTGGAGAAAATCCTGGTGGAGACGGCGAGATCCTCCCCTGGAACATCGGCGAAGTTCTTCCGGAATTTCGGATGGCTCATAAGGGCATCGTAAACACTGCCCGGAGGGTTGGTCCATTCCACCCCTCCGTAGAGTCCTTCAGTATTCTGCCTGAATATCACCACATCCACCGGGGGTTCTTCTATCGTATCTCCGGGTCCTCTACGTATGAAGTTGAGGGGATTGCCTTTGAAGGCTTTACAGGGTCTCATGCAAATATCGAGGTTGAAATGCTGCCGCATAGCAACAATAGGGCTGTAATAAACGAGCCCCCTGTCCCTTAGTGATGGGTCAAGTTCGGCAAGAGTCTTGTCCTTGGGTTTTGAGGTAATGGCTCCAAAAAGTGCGATCTTATGTTTTTCAAGCAGGTCTATCGTCCTGTCAGGGAGTGGATTTCCCTCTTTCTTCCAGAATTCCCATCCAATGTCCGCGTGAACGTAGTCGGCCTCGAATCCCGCAGCCTCCAGAACTCTCAGAGCTTCATCAAGTACTGCGCCTCCAATACCATCTCCTGGCATTGTCACAACAGTCCTTTTCATCCGCTACTCCCTTCGGTTAATATTTTCTTCACGAACAATCAGCCCGGCAAAGATACTTATTGACTAATTCGGAGAAAACCCCCGTGACGCATCGTGCTTATATGAGATCCATTATCGCCGCAGCGGCGGCTTCCAGCTGTCTGTCGATACTCTGCCCTGCATCGGCGGGAAGTTCGGGAACATGAATATCGGGCTCAACACCACTGTTCTCAAGGTTCTCTCCAGTAAGTGTATACCAGCCTGTTCCAGGCACCCTGAAACCGGTTCCATCTACAAGTGTCACATCGGAAGTTCCGATCACCGCTCCATAGGTAGTCTCGCCTACTATCGGGCCAAGGCCGAGCTGTTTCCATCCTTCGGGGAATATCTCAGCGTCGGAGAAACACCTTTCGTTTATGAGCAGTACAAGGGGCTTCTGCCAGACTCCAAGGGGGGCAAAGGAAATGTTCCCATACCTGTCCGATGAAAACATGTATATCGGACGCCCGAGTTCGCGAATTATATCATCGTGGGTATTGCCGCCTCTGTTGTTGCGTATATCAATAATCATACCGTCACTTCCAAGACCCTCCGCAAAGAGGTCGACCAGGAAATTCTCCACGCTCCTGTTGCTCATGGAAGGTATGTGAAGGTACCCTACCCTTCCGCTCGTAAGCCTGGCAACTTCCCTCCTGTTCCTTTCAATCCATTCATCATAAACGAGGCTCCGGATAGCCCAGATGGAAACTGGCTCAATGTCTACATCTATAAGATCACCTGAACGATTGACTCTTAATCTTGTTATACGGTCCCTTCTCTGTAGAAGTGCCCTGTACAGGTTATCCTCAGGCCCGACATTCATGCCGTGAACTGAAATGATGATGTCACCGGGATAAAGGCGCGAATTTTCAAGGTCCGCAGGGGAATAGGGAATAACGCTGTCCACAAGAATCCCAGGCCCCACCCAGCTGCCATCAGGTATGATACCTATCGAACCAGAAGCGGGAGTGGAATCAAAATTCCAGGGACCGTAAATTCCAAGATGCGAAGCGGACAGTTCTCCGAGCATTCTCCTGACAACATCGTTGAAATCTTCATTGATAACGCTGGATACCGCTCTTTCCCGGTACATAGTACGCATGGAATCCCAGTCCACTTCATGCATGTCAGGATCATAGAAATTATCTCGCAGCAGTCTCCATGCCTCATCGAACTTCTGGGCCTGTATCTCCGCTATGGAACGCCATACGGGCATGTACCATCCGAGTGTACCGCTTATTCCAGAAGCGGGTGCTGCAATCCGTATGGAACCGCTGAGGGATATGTAATATATTTCACCATCGTTGTTTACAAAGATTTCCTCCGGATACTCTCCTGTGTAGGTTACCCTCTGAAGGGATTCACCCTTCCAGTCAACAGTCCAGAGGTCCATTCTGCCCTTGTCATCCCATCCGGGAAAGGCGATGATTCTGCCATCAGGAGAAGCTCCGTAGAAATCGTAGTAACCTTCCACAGTGCAGAGTGTTTCAGTTCTACGCTGCAGGCCGTCCCATTCAATATCAACCTTTTCCAGGGGCTGATCCAGAAGTTCCTCGCGTTCATCATTATCGCTGTCCCATGCAATTCTTGAAAACCAGACCTGTTTAATTGAGTAATCACCGTCATCTGTCCTGCTTGCATACAAAATCCTATGGCCGTCATCCGGCCAGAAGGGCTGGAAATCGTCGTTAGGATGCCTGCTTATATTGCGTGGTTCTCCACCATCTGAAGGTACAATAAAGATATCTTCCCTGTCTGCCAGGACAGGTACACTGAAAGCAAGCCATCTGCTGTCGGGGGACCAGGAATGGTGAATTATGTCAGGAGTTTCACAGACTCTGATATCGTGCCCTGTTACTACATTGAACACATGGAGCCTGGAATCCCGATCCAGATATGATACCCGTTCTTCATCAGGCGCCCATTCTGGTTTACATGCCACATCGGAACTGGTGGAAAGCATATCGATTTGCGGAAAGGTGGAATTCGCCAGCAGGGAATCCTGATGCTCTGCAAAACTTCGAGCCAGTTGAACTTTACCATCGTGTTCAAGGCTGAACACCAGGGTCCTGCCATCAGGACTCCAGACAGGATCTCTGGCTCTCCATGCACCGGAGTAGATCTGCACTATGTTTTCTATGCTGCCATCCTCAATAGTTCCAACGAAAATGTCGCCAGTTCCCACAACAGCGATCTGTGTACCTGAAGAGTCTATATCGAAACAGTCGGTTACAAAACCAACCGATTCTCCATACTCAAGGGGAAACGGGAAATCCGATCCCGGGATCAGCGGAATTTCGGATATGGACCAGTCGGGAACGTTCAGGCAGTAAAGCCCTCCGTTGAATTCAAATGCAATGGTTCTGCCTGTAGAGTTAATTTCAGGAAATGTTATGTCTCCATCGGTAAGGAATGTTCTCTGCAGTGGCTCTCCCTCTGGCTGCATGCTCCATATAGCAGCATGCCCGTCCGAATCCTCTCTTACAAACAGTATCTCATCAATGAGCGGTGAATACATCGGCCACCGTGAATCGAGTTCCGAATCATCCAGCAGTTCCCAGTCGGTCCCGGTACCTGTCCAGATCTTTCTTGAGGCGGAACCGCTGTAATGCTTACGCCACCAATTCGTGAACCCTCTCTCTATTGCCATACCGACCGGAAGCTGGCAGATATTCTCAGTTTCAACCCTGGCAACAGGATATGGAGTTCCACCTGTCACAGGCACTGAATAAACCCATGAGTTTCCTCCCTCTCTTGAGGACTGGAAATAGACGCTGCCGGAAGCAGCGCTCCAGCCGAGTACCCTGTCCAGACCAGCATGATAGGTCAGGCGGGTTGAAATACCGCCTGAAGCGTCCATGATATAAACATCTCCACCAGCAGTCCTGCTGCTGGTGAATGCAATAAAGCGGCCATCGGGAGAACAACAGGGTGATGTCTCCGTACTTTCTCCGGGCACGAGGCATCTCATGATACCTCCCGACATGGGAACCTCCCAGATATCTCCTCTGAAACAGAATACCACTGTTGTGCCGTCAGGAGATGGACAGGGTTCCCTGATATCGGACATTCCTATAGAAATCAAACCGATAACCAGCATTCTGATAAGAACTGTCATTTTTCTCTCCTCTCGGCAAGTAGAAGAAGTCTTGGCGAATAATCCACATCCCAGGGTGAAAGGTCATAATCACCCCAGATAGTAACAATTCTCATGCCCTCGTTCCTGATATCATTAAGGAGTTCTCCCGCCGATATGAGAGCCAGCTCAAGACAGATATCAACCCTGCCGTCTGCTACGGCAGAACCTGAGTACTCCATATCGAAAACAATCAGACCTCGTGAACGGTCATGGCTTACAGATTCTATCAATTTCAGTGAAGTACCATTCCGGCTGTAATCGTACCTCTCTTTTCTTGTCTCTTCCAGGCGAGTATGGAATCCAGGACATGCTTCAGCAATGAATTTCCCTCCAGGTTTCAACACTTCAGCTATTTCCCTGAAGGCCAGCTTTCTTTCATTTCTGTCAAGAATGCAGTGGATACCGTTGTATGGGAACAGAACAAGGTCAAGGGATGAATTTCTCAAGGGCAGTTGCTGCGCAATACCCCTGATGCGGGAAATGCCCCTCTGTGTCAGCCTGGTCCACGAACCCAGCATCGAAGCGGAAGGTTCAAGAGCAATAACCAGTGAACCGTCAGGGAGAAGTTCTGTCAGCCTCCCGTCACCTGCGCCGAGTTCCAGACATTTCCCGGCATACTTCTTTCGAAAGTCCTGGTAGAACCGGATCTCTTTCATGTCCGGTGGATAGATGTCCCTCTCTTCCATTGAGAAAAGAGGACCGTACCCTTCCCAGAGAAGCACTTCCGATTTCAATCTACCGCCTCCACCCTGAAACCTGATCTTATGAGAGCTGCTGCTGTAACTCCCGGCATGTTTGCCCCGCAGCTGACGCCGCAGGAAGGACTTTTTTCCTTCAGATATATTAACTTCGGGCTCAGTGCTGCGGCGTACCTGACAGAAAGCTCAGCGCCCCTGATGAATTCTGCAGTCACATCTCCATGAATATCCCTGAGAATTACCCTTCCTGTTCCTTCAAGAAGAGTAAAGCCATCACCCTCCGATAGAACAGCCGGTTCTCTCGGCGTTGTCAGACCACCAAGTATTTCCGGGCAGAAGGGCACGCATTTACCTTCGCAGAGCATTTTAACGAACCTGTCAACAGGTTTTGATCTGCCGTCGTACCTGCAGGGAATACCGCACAGGCAGGCACTTACAAGGTTGGTACTGTTCATGTGAATTATCCTTCATCAATTATTAAATTACAAAAATACCTGATGAGCTGTTCAAAACGCACATCTGTGGTCTGTATTAAATATATCAATTTTTCAGGAATCGGCAGGATTTCTCGAAGTGCTTATCATTATAGGCTGATGAAGCAGAAAGAAGAAGAGTGTGATAACAGGTATTTCTTGGATATCTGACAGGTGCAAGGAATTGTGACCATAAATGGCTGTTGCCTTATCTGAGGTTCAGGAAGGGTTTTTGACCGTCAGAAAATTGCTGAAGCCGATCCCTCCCTGAGTATGTAATCCTCCGGATCGACCTGTACGCCGTAAATGAGTACCTCGTAATGTAGATGGGGAGCCACAGATCTACCCGTTGTGCCCACCCTGGCTATCAGGCCTCCCCTGGTAACTTCCTGCCCTATTACAGTGCAGGCCGAAGAACAATGGGCATACCTTGTAGAAATTCTATCCGAGTGTCTGACAACGATATTCAAGCCCCATCCCCCAGTCCAGCCAACAAAGGCAATCACACCATCAGCGGGGGCATATATTGGTGTTCCGGAAACGCAGGCGAGATCGATTCCCTTATGCAACCGGACGGCCCCGGTGAACGGATCTATCCGGGGACCGAAACTGCTGACAAAAATACCGTCAACAGGCCAGATTGAGGGAATCCTTGCCAGTTCAGTATCCTTCTCCATTAAATAACGGGCAAGGGAATCGTAAGCCATCAGTTCCGCATAAGCCAGCCTCTCCAGCAGCATGGTCTCCATTTCAAGATCATCTATGTACCTGAACATATTATCTCCTGGAGGTTCGTTCATCGGGGCAGTCTGCGGAATAAGATCAGAAAAATCCAGGTTCAGTCCAGCGCCTGCAACAAGAATCTGTTTCTCTCTGGTTGTGATCTCTTCAAGCTGTAAGCGCAGGTTCATGACACGTTCCGACAGCTGAAACAGCTCTCCGCGGAGAAGGGTCTGTTCTGAATACCGGCTATCACTGAACTGTGTGCTCTCGTTTATTCTGCCTATATGAAAGAAGAGAGCGGCTATCCCGGTGAGGAACAATGCTGATATGAGGATTATCAGCCTTAACCGACCTGCAGTAAGTTCAAACTTCCTGCCGGTCTTGCTGGATCTCTGGGGCAGCCAGTGGATGGTTCCTATTGGCATAGAAGAATGCGTTCTCCTATTTCAGGTAAAGCAGCAGGTTCTTGCTGTCTGTTTTATCGTTGAGTTTGGAAATAGCCCTGTTCTTCAGCTGGCGTACTCTCTCTCGGCTTATACCCATTGTCCTTCCTATCTCAGCGAGTGTATGCCTTCTATCTGTGTTTATTCCGAAGAACAGCTGGATTATCGTTCTTTCGCGCTGATCGAGAATGTCCAGCATACCCGAAACACTTCTCTTCATTGCAGTTTGTACTACAGCTTCATCGGGTGGTACATCATCGTCATCGGAGATCATCTCCTGGAAAGTTTTATCACTGCCTTCGTAAACAGGGCTGTCAAGTGAAAGATGCGTACTGTGGATAGACATCATTCCTTCCACATCTCCTCTGGATACATCCAGTTCATCGGCAATCTCATTTGTAGATGGATTTCTGCCTAGAGAATGACCAAGTTCCCTTGCTGCACGACCCATTTTATAAAGTTCTCCGACACGGTTCAACGGAAGACGGACAATTCTTGACTGCTCCGCCAACGCTTGAAGAATCGCCTGCCTTATCCACCATACCGCATATGTTATGAAACGACATCCTTTGCTCTCGTCGAATCCCTTTGCAGCTCTTATAAGCCCCACATTTCCCTCATTTATAAGGTCTTCCAGCGCAACACCCTGATTTGCGTACTGCTTCGCAATGCTGACTACGAACCTGAGATTAGCCTCTGTAAGTTCGTTCAAGGCTTCCTGCTCGCCCGCACGGATGCGTTTGGCAAGTGAAGCCTCTTCGGCAGAGGAGAGCGTCTCCTTACTCCCGATTTCCCTGAGATAGAGTTCAAGCGATCTTCCTTCTGTGCGCTTTGTCGCCAAATCAGCCGCCTTTCACGTGCAATACACACTTCCAAGTGTTATAATTCAAAAATAGTTATAAGGTTCCTGTCTCGATTAAATTAATGCGTAGATGCCTAAGATGTCAAGGGGTTGATAAATGTCAAGCCCCTGGGTTGACAAATGTCAAGTCCTGAGATTGTATATCATTGATATTTAATCTTCTACAACACTGTGTCAACTGGATTCAATGAAAATCCGGCACTGTTGTGAAGTGTCTGTCAAGTGTAAGTCAAGTCCTCAGTGGAATTGACACTTTAAGGGAACGGTGGATTATGGACTGGGACAGCTTTCCAAGAGAGAAGACTGACTGTATTCTTTGCGGGTCCAGCTCCTCCAGTTTACTCAGCATTCAGAAAACATGGCCGGTTGTGCGATGTAATGAATGCGGTCTGGTGTATCTATCCGAAAGACCGGCAGAGAAGGCACTTACCGATATATACAGCACTGCATATTATGAAGATGGGGATGTTGGATATAAGAGTTACCTGCGAACATTTGATAAATACCATAGCACATTCATGAAGATATTCAACAGACGTCACAGAGACCTTCTTCATCATGCCAGGGGGAAGCGGCTTCTTGAGATCGGCTGCGCTTATGGTTTCCTTCTGGATTATCTTGACCAGAGAGGATGGGAAGTGCAAGGTGTTGAGATAAGCCCTCTCTCATCGGAATACGCCAGGAATGAACTGGGACTTGACGTGCAGACAGGGAGTGTTGAGTCAGCTGACCTCGAGGAACACTCTTTTGATGTAATCCTGCTTCTGGACGTGGTTGAGCATCTTCACAGGCCCTGCGATGTACTCAGACGGATTCGGGAACTCCTCTCTCCCGAAGGCATACTGGTGGTTCAATGCCCGTGGGAACTGTACCACTGGGAGGAGGTCTTTGAGGCCATTTTGAGAGGTATGAAGCCCGGCACTATCGAACCAGATTCCGTTCCAGCCCACCTCTACTTCTTTCAACCCCGGACTATTGATGCGGTTCTTAGAAAAGGCGGATTCAAGATCCGTTCCAGGCAATCAGGTAATTACGGTTCAATAAGAAGGCTTGTTAGGCCACCCGAGATAAACAGTGGAAATCCGATTGAGCGTTTTGGACGGTTCGTATACTTCCGTTTTGGCTTGCAGCGTTTTCTTTACCTGGCAGCCAGGCTGGTTCATCTCGGAAATGGCATGATAAGGTACGCCATACCTGACGAAGATGGACAGCAATGAAAGCCATGTTGCTTTGCGCAGGTTTCGGAACCAGGCTGAAACCTCTTACGGATTCGCTTCCGAAACCACTTGTGAAAATCGCAGGTTTTACACTTATTCATGACACCCTGCTTCACCTGTTTCGGCAGGGTGTCGATACAGCTGTAGTAAACGGCTCATGGATGGCTGACAAGATTGAGGATTATCTGGGAAACGCTGATCTGCCATTGAATCTTATATTCCAGAGGGAAGAAGAACCGCTTGGAACAGCTGGAGGGGTCAGGAAAGCCCTTCCATTCCTGGGTGAGGAATTCCTGGTTGTGTATGGTGACAATCTTACAAGGCAGCCTGTATCTCCTCTTATGGAACTTCACCGCAGGCTGGATTCAGAGGTGACCATTGCCCTCTCTCCGACCGGCGAACCATCAACCAAGGGTATAGTACTTACTGATCCGGACGGAAGGGTTAGATGTTTTCGTGAGAAACCGCCCGATGAGATCGCTGAATCAAACCTTGCCAACTCCGGATTATACATCTGCAGAAAATCAGCTGTTGAACATCTGCATGAAGGAGAATTCTCTGATTTCGGGATGAACGTATTCCCCATGCTCCTGAGCGAAAAAAGGGTTCTGGCTGCTGATACTCCCGGAGGGTACACAAGCGATATCGGAACAGGAAAAAGCTACCTGTTGGCCTGTCACGAAATTCTTTCCGGCAGAGTGATCCCGTATGAAGATAGCGATAACATCAAGAACGGCATATTGATAGAAAATGATCAATCCTACGATGAAATTGAACTCAAAGGTACATTCTGGGCGGAGAAAGGAGCCCTGATCTCAGAAGGTTGCTCTCTTGAAAATTGTGTTGTACTATCCGGTGCGGTCATCGATCGGAACTGTACGTTAAAGAATTGTCTTGTAATGCCTGGAACAGCAGTACCAGAATGTACTATCGCTGATGATAAATACCTGAAAGTGTTCTGATTGGAGAACTCATGCAGAAAGAAATAAGCGCATATTTTAATCAGATAAGCGCTCTGGTGCTGAAAATTCCAACGAAGGATATAGAAGAACTGGTCATGATCATATTTGAAGCCTACAAAAAGGGCAGAAGAATTTTTATTTTCGGTAACGGAGGAGGATCTGCCACTTCCAGCCATTTCGTCTGCGACCTTGCAAAGGGCACCGCAACCCCCGGGAAACCCAGACTGAAGGCAGTCAGTCTTTCTGATAATGTACCCCTTATAACTGCATGGGCGAACGATACAGATTATACAAATACCTTCGGTGAACAGCTGAGAAATCTTGCTGAGGAAGGAGACATAGTTATCGGCCTTTCCGGAAGCGGAATGAGCCCAAATGTCATAAATGCTTTCAGGGTTGCCAACAAAATCGGCGCGATTTCAGTACTGCTTTCAGGCTACAACGGAGGTGAAGCCGTAGATGTGGCGAATAGATCCATTATAGTCCCAAGCGAGGATATGCAGCATATAGAGGATATTCATCTTATGCTCTGCCATGTAGTGTTCAGGATGGTCCGCAGCAGGATAAGGGAACAATGATCGTATCAGGAGTAGTCCTGACTCCTGAAGATCTTTTCTCCATCGGCCAGATATTGATTCAAAGCATCACTGAAGATATCAGGATCTTTATCACTTTCTTCTGGAAATCTGCTTTTCCACAGATCCCAGGATTTCTGAATTTCCTGGCTCATTACCTCCGGAAGATTTCCATCTGTTCTGGCTTCATCTATTAATTCACGATTATAGATAAGAATATCACTTGCCAGTACCCTCGCGAATCTTGCAGCCCTCTGCTCTTCACTGTCTTCATCGATGGGAATGTCTCCCATCGCGGCTGTTACATTCTTAGGAGGGTTTATTATGAAAATCTCAGAACACTTCCTGCATCGAAAGCGTTTTGGTGAATCTCCGATTTTATTTTCGGGAATATTATACTTACTATCACAATTAGGACAGTTAACAATCATGTATTGTACCTCCTGCGCAGGAATCCTTTAAATCTGGTCACACCTTCACGAATATCATCGTCGGACGCTGCAAAAGACAACCTGATGTACCCCTCAGCTCCAAATGCAGAACCGGGTATTACCGCCAGTCCTTCTTCTTCCAGAAGTTCGCTGCAGAATCTCGCAGTGTCATTTTCCGCATCCAACCGGGGAAATACATAAAATGCACCTTCAGGTCTATCAAATTCTATGTTATCTACGTCCGATAGTAACGAACATATCAGGTCTCTTCTTTTTCTGAAGGACGAGTACATTTCACTTTTTTCTTTATCAGCCTTACCTTCAACGGCTGCCAGTGCTGCCCACTGTGATATGGAACATGGATTTGATGTGGAATGTGCCTGAAGAATGCCCGATAGTTTTGACCATTCATAGTTTGCAAGTGCGTAGCCTATCCGCCATCCAGTCATGGCATAAGTTTTCGATACACCTGACACAACAGCCGTTCTCTCACTAAGTTCCTGCCTGTAATCAAGAATGTGCGGCACTCCACCTTCAACGTAAACAAGATCTTCATAAATATCATCCGAGATAACCCACATTTCGGTATCAGCAACAGCATCTGCGATGTCTTTCATCTCGACTTCGGACGGGACGTACCCTGATGGGTTGGAGGGGTAGTTAATGAGCAGACCAACTGCTCCGTTGTCTGCTGCTATAAGTATTTCTTCAGCGTTAATCCCCTTTTCCGGTATAACAGGTATTCCCCCTGAAGCCTTGACCATTTCAGGATAACTGACCCAGTATGGCCTGGGAAGTAGCACCATGTCTCCTGGATTGACTGCCGATCTGATGAGATTTGCCAGGTTATGCTTCGCGCCGCAGCTTACAACAACGTTTTCAGGTGTGTATGAAATATTCCTTCTAATTGAATATCTTTCTGCTACAGCTTCTTTCAGCTCAGTTATACCGGTACTTGCAGTGTATCCGGTTTTCCCCTCCTTTATAGCCCTGATCCCGGCTTCAGCGATTGGATCCGGTGTTGGAAAATCAGGCTCACCTGCAGTCAGTGATACAATATCCCTTCCCGATTTTTTCAGTTCCTTTGCTTTCGCGCTCAACTGAAGCGTCGCAGAAGGTGATAATGACACTATAGTTCTGGAATATTTCATGATTCATCCATTTCCGGTATCAACCGCGCAGGTCCATAATGTTCCTCAAGCGCCTTCCTTACACAGGATGTAACCAGCCTTGAAAGGTCTCCTCCATACACTGCTATCTCTTTAACAAGTGCAGAAGAGAGATACATATTGTCCTCCGAGGGCATAAGATAAAGCCCTGTTATCTCCGGTGCCAGTTTTCTGTTCATCAGCTGCATCTGAAACTCGTACTCAAAATCAGAGTTAGCCCGGAGTCCTCTGACGAAAGTATGATAATTCTTCCTCTTCATATATTCAACCAGCAGAGAATCGAATGAAGATACCTCTATTCCATTCAGACCTGTCTCTATAAGAGATTCCCTGAGGAGTTTAACCCTGTTTTCAACAGAAAAGCAGAGGGATTTGGAAGACCGCGTCACAACTGCGACTTCTATTTTATTAAATATGTTCGATGCTCTTCTGATTATATCAAGGTGTCCGAGCGTTACAGGATCAAATGTACCAGGATAGATAATTCTCATCGTGCTTCCTTCATTAATTTCCAGCATAGGACGCTGTCCCCATACTTTCTCTTCACCCAATCATCCTTCATGCTGCTTTCTTTTCCGCACTCCACGAAAACCGCTCCATGCGACGACAGGATACCGCTCCATTCCAGGCAGTCTGCCCATTCGTAGAGTTTGCTGTACCTGTACGGTGGATCGAAGTATACAATATCAGGTACGGAATCTGTTGTAGTAATATAATCTCTAAAATCAGCGGTAATGACTTCTGCATCATCAAGAGAATTGTGTTCTCTGAGAAAGGTCCTGATAAGGAATGTAGAACGGGGATTTTTGTCAACGAATACACAATAGGATGCCCCCCAGCTCATAGCTTCAAGACCCACTGCTCCAGTTCCGGCGCATAGATCCCATACAACAGCAGAATCGACAAGATTTCTTCCGGCAATATCAAGGAAGGCACCCCTTAGAAGTGAAGAAGTTGGTCTGCACAGTTTAGGCGAAGGGCGGAGAATGTGACCCTTCCATTTTCCCCGCCCAAGCCTGATCACACTGGCCCTGTTTTAGTAAGGCCTGATAATGTGTGGAGTAACAAATATTACAAGCTCTGTACTTTCTTCCCGTTCGGAATTGTAGGAGAAAAGCAGATCTCCGAGCAGCGGAATACTTCCCAGTATCGGGATGGATCTTCTGACGGTTGTAGACTTGCTTCTCATTATTCCACCGATAACCGCTGTGGCACCATCGTCTATCATCAGGACTGTATTGGCGCTCTGTGTCAGAATTATGGGTAGCGTGCTGGTTGCCTCTCCGGCAAGCTCGCTTACGACCGGATTAAGCTCAAGAGTTACGTTGTTGTCAGCATTTATATGAGGTGTTACGGTCAGCTCAATTCCAATCTGATACATCTCTATATAGGTGTTTCCAGCCGCATCTTGAAGGGTCAGGGGTATCAGCTTACCGGATAGTACTGAACCGGTCATGTTGTCGATTATCGCTATCCTCGGCTCCGAAAGTATATGCGCGTGATTCTGGGATTCAAGCATAGTAATAACTGCGTTCACATCGAACATATTGGTAATGGTACTGAATGAGAGAGAGGCGCTCGGGTCTTCTACAGCTAGACCGCTGCTCATACCTGCGTGTACCAGATCGTTTGACCTTCCAAGATTCCCGAGGGACCAGTCAATACCCATTTCGCTCGCATAGCTGGCATCTATTTCCACCAGTTTCGCCTCTATCATTACCTGTGCTGTCGGACTGTCCAGGATAGGTAGAAGTCTGCCAACTTCCTCGAGTTTGTATGGTATATCCGTGACGATAAGAGAGTTTGTCCTGTCATCAACAGATATCTGGCCTCTCTCGGAAAGAGCGGTAATGAGAGCACTGTTCAGGCTCTGCGCAGTAGCGTATCTGATTACGTATATTTGAGTCTGGAGTTCCTGAAGGTTCTCTCTGTCATGACGAGTTGACGCCATCTGATTTATTTCTGTATAGAACTCATCCCTTGGTATTACTCTCAGGACATTACCCTGCATACTGGCAGCCAGCCCCTGAGAGTTTAGAATCGCTGTGAGTGCATCCTTCCAGCCAACATTCTGCAAACGGGCTGTAACCGAGGAAGTGTAATTCTCAGGAAGCATGATATTCATTCCGCTTACATCTGAGATAGCTCTCATAACAGTTCTAATGTTTGCATCAACAACATCAATGGTTATACTTCTACCGCCGGAGCCCGACCATTCCACCGGGAAGCCATCTTCTATTTGTCGAGGGGTCTCACTAATACGGATACCCCTTGTTGAAGTTGCGGTGGACTGTCCGGAAAGAGAAGAGTAATCCGGTGATGAAAGTGGCTGCACATCTGCACCATTTACAACAGATACAACATATTCAGAATTGGCTGACCATGCGGCAAAGGGTATGCCTGTCGGATCTGTCTGCATTTCAAGAACGAGTTGATTCCCATCAAGAGATGCAGTGTAGTTGAGAAGCTCTCCGTTGACATCGATTATTATTCTGACGATGCCGTCAGGTGGAGCTTTGTACTGACTCGTTCGTATGGATAGAACACCTCCCCTGTTAACAGCAAAATCCATCGACGGCAGCGAGTGCACTGCATCGCCGATGTCAAGAACGATCCTCATAGGATCGGTCAGGAGAAACCTTTCGTACGAAATAGCATCATCAGCAGCTATAGTGACCAGGGTCACGTCACCGCTGGGTACTACCGAGATATCGGTAATCCTGTAAGCCGCAGCTGGCAAAACCAGCAACAGCAGGAGACTACATACGGTTAATAGACGCATCAGAGACCACCTTCTTCATGTAAACGCAGAGAGTAAATGGTTGGGATCGTGGTCTCCCCTCCACCTCTTGCGCTATAATCAACAATAACATCCTGAATTACAATGACTTCATTACTAGTTATCTCGGCAACGTGGGAATTGTTGGCAAGGATAGTTCCTTCATAGAGGATGTAGGGTACACCTATTGCGTCTTCTACCATAGCCTGATCACCACCAACAGGATCAAGTGTTATTCCGACAAGCCTGAATTCCTCTACCGATATGATCTCAAGATTCCTCCTGGCATCCCTTCCTTCGGTTGAAAACTCGGTGAACGGGTCGGGTCTGATCGAAACAGATTCATATATCCTGAAGGTTCCTCCGCCTGCCTGTATTATATCCTCTATGGACTCTGAAGAACCCTGCATCCCGTGCGTGTTCTGCCCTGCCATGGAACAGGATACACGCTGAGTATCGTAGTAGGGGAGACTGGTTTCAACTGAGCCCATGCCGGTGTAGACCGTTATTCCAAGGTCATCAATTGCCCAAACAGGTTCCCGGAAATCTCTCATTGCGAATAATCTTGCTGGCTCGAACGACGGCGCTTCAGCGATAATCTCTCCTGGAGACATGACTGTTGAAATACCGTTCTCTGCCAGCACAAGGCCTCCATCATACAGACGGCCATCCGAATGATAATTCCATTCGCCCTGCGAGGTTCTTACATAAATGGTGTCCTGGAAGCCGATGAACAGAATGTTGTCGGACGATGCCAATATTTCTCCATCGGGGGAATCCTCGAACTGCCACAGGGCAACCGAGGGATCGAACAGCGCAAGACCTCCACCCTCAAGACTGAATATCCAGTCCGGCCCTATTCGTTGAAGGTCACCCCGGGGATTCAATTGTTCAGAAGCGGAATATACCGTGAAACCATCTTCCTCCCTGATCGCCAGATCTCCATCCGTGCCCAGAATTGCTATATCAGTGTTACTGATCTTCAGCTCCATCGGGTAGAAACCCTCCGGGAGTGATTCTGAAAGAGCCTCTCCGGTGTTATAGTTGAATACAACGTATTCACTTTCGGTAACGAATGCGGGAATCTCGCCTACCAAGTCGAAATCAAGAACAGTGCTGACATCCTCCAGGCAGTAGGCCTTCCATTTTCCATCAATTCTGCTGAACCTGAGGAGCGTGCCCCCTTCAAAAAGCAGCCATGCATTATCTTCCCCTGCTTCGGCCATTATGGGAGGAGCCTGCGAAAGGGTCATCTCTATCCAGCCGTAAACGTCGGAACTGGATACCACAGTTATGGATACTACTGGATGATCAACAGTTGCGGTTGCGTCATCCGTACTCTCACCACAGCCGGAAACCAGGAATACTGCTGCTGCTGCCAGAAGGGCTGTATAAGTTAATTTTGAGATACTCATTCTCTTATGCCCCTTCCCTATGGCTGCACGAAGGCTGTAATCGTGAAATTAGCCTCCATATTGTCGTAGCTTCCGTCGGAAGCCTTCTTCTGTATAACAGTCAGATCTGTAACCGCAGTTATCATCATCTGCTGAGTCAACTGATCAAGGAAAACACCAAGTCTATGGAAACGTCCTGTGAGTTGCATCTGCCATCCATAAACAAGGAAATCACCCTGAGTAGCGGGGGGTAGCGGAGTGAGAGAATAAATCTGCAAACCGCTGTTCTCTGCATTTTCCGTCAGTATATCCAATATTTCATCCTGATCGTAACTTCTTGGAAGATACCTATCAAGTTCCGCAAGCTGTTGAGTAAGGAGGTTAATCTCCTGTTCGGTTATTGCCATATCCGACGCGGTTCCCGACTGGAGTGAACTGAGCTCAGCCCTTTTCATATCCAGATTCTGTTCGGCCTGCTCGATCCTCCCCTTGATTTCCGAAGAAATCTCCCTTGGATAAAGATATATCAGTGCTACAACGAGAAGAATACCGACTATTAAGATATAGAATCTGGGGTCTCTGAGATAGGCATTCATACCAAACCCCCTTTGTATTCTGTCTGCTTCAATGGTAACGAGTATTCCATCTTCATTACCTGCTGCCGGATTTCGACCCAAACATGGTCAGGTTGATGTCATACATCGTCAGTGTATCACCGCCGAAGACTGTGAAGTCACCACCGTAGTTGAATCGATCTCCCATTTTGTCAATGGCGTAAAGTCCGAAGGTAACACTTCCAGAAGAACCGCCTGGCGTAGTGCTGCCCTCTCCAATCTCCGGATAGAACTGAATCTCAATCCAGAACCTGCCGCCGGCATCTGTCTCGGTTAAATACGTTTCCTGAGTATCTATAGTTTCTAAACTTATGCCTTCGGCTCCGGTGTTCTCCGTGGGATCAGTATAGATGAACCCTGTTACGTAAACCCGCGTTTTGTCCATCCCTACTGGATTACATCCTGTAACTGCGAGTAAAACCAGCAAACCTAATACTGAAATTGCAATTATTCTCATGATTCCTCCCCTGTATCTTCAAGACCATCCCCGGTGTTTCCGGATTCTTCAACAACTTCCACCATTTCACTGGAAGCACCAGCAAACTCACCCACCAGCGATGCCAGCGCAAAGGGATTCACTCCAATGATCATATCAAAATTGTATCTTCTGCTTCCAGTTCTGCTTGCCTCTGAAGCAAGTGTATAAGTTTGTCCGTAATCATCAAGAGTGAACAACGCGGTCCTTCCATCTGGCATGATTTCCACTATATCACGCTGAAATTCAATTATGTCACCCCAGGTTTTAGCAACACCGGAAATGAACAATTCCGATGGGCCAACGATAAGACTGGTAAGATAAATACCCTTTTCCGTCCTGGTACCCGGAGTGATTGCTTCTGTATAGATTGCTCTGCAGAGATACTCGATAACGTAAACTGAATATTTCTGACTCAGTGAAAGATCAAGGATCTGCTGCCGCTTCCTCGCAACAGCTGCAGTCAACCTGTTGGCTTCAGCCTGCTGATTCATCTGAATACCCAGCTGTGCAATCTGTTCCTGGACCTGCTGGATTTCTGCGCTCAATTCAACCTCGTGTTCTTGAAGATCCTTATAGTCCATGTATGCGATCACTCCGCCTGCAATAAGTGCGATATACGGAATAATGCACAGGATTGTAAGGAGGGCTGTTGATTTGACTTCTACCGGCGCACCTGCTGGTTTACGTTTCTTGCCTTCTGGCTCCTCAAGTATATTGATGTCAACCATGCATGGTTCATAACCTCTAAGCGCAAGGCCGGTACATACAGCTAGCACAGCACCTATTGAATCCAGTTCACTGTCGTTAATAACATCTTCAGGTATGGTGATATTTCTGAAAGGCTGAAAATGCTCTACAGGAAGACCATGCTGTTCACTCAGGATTGTACCCAGACCAGGCATAAGAGAGCATCCCCCGCTTATGTACATTTTATCTATTCTGGCATTTTCACCAGATGCCTGATAGGTAATGAACGATCTTCTTATACTCGTTGAAAGCTCTTCAATAACCCTGCCAATGGCAGTATGGACTTCATCAGATGATATACCGTCCGGGACGTTGCCCTTGAGCACGCCCAGCGCAACTTCATACTCAAGTCCCAGGCTTCTCTGAAGGGCTTCAACGAACCTGGTGCCGCCAATGGAAAGATCACGGTTGAAGCTTGGAAGGCCATTTCTGACAACGATCATGTTCGTAACTTCTGCACCTATGTTCAGTATTGTTACGCATTCATCACCGCCGGGTCTGTACGCATGTTGATAAGCTCTCTGAAGCGAGAACTGTTCGAGCTCGATTATGGAAGGCTTGAAGCCTGCTCCCTGCAGAATTCCCCGGTGAAGGTCGACGACTTCCTTCTTGGCTGCAACCAGAAGGACTTCCATCTGTCCAGGAGAGATTTCAGGATTGATAATCTTGAAATCAAGGCTGACCTCGTCTATCCTGAATGGAATATGCTGCTCGGCTTCCCACTGGATAGCCTGACGGGCATCCTGCTCCGACATTTTCTCCATTGGGATCCTTCGAACTATTACGCTTCTTCCTGACACAGCACTATGGATATTCTTGCAACTTGATTTTACACCCGCCTGTCGGACTACATCATGAACCGTATCAATCAAGTGTTCGCGATTGACAACTTCCCCGTCCACTATAGTGCCAGGAGATAACTCCTGTATAGCATAACTGGATAGTGTCAGAGCTTTACTTGACCCTGTCAGCTGAACTACTTTGATTGAATGGCTGCCGATATCAAGACCAACAGTTCCTCCGCCTGATCTTCCGAAGATGAACATTATCTTCCTTTCCTCAGGTAGCCGCTCGCCTGCATTAGATATTTCCTCACCACATCGGTGATAATAACAGAACAATAATAATATGTTTTAACATTCTCCATCATACAATCCCTAACTACGCCTTCCTGGTCTTCATTTATAGAACCTTACAATGTTTCAAACCCTGCGTCAATACCCTAATTTCATAACTATGGAATTTCATACTTCACTTGACTCCGGATGTCAAAGAGAATATCTTCACCCCCGGAGGTTGATATGAAAGCTGATACAAAGAAATCATCGGGTCTAATATCAAAGATTTCTGATATACAGAATCATTGTAGCCCAAGCGTACGACTGACCGTTCCCGTGAGACCCGACCAGGAAGAGCTGTTGACAAGAATCGTTCGAACCATAACACAGAATAGAGACAGGCAGCACCGGTCGCAGAGGATAACAAAAGCAACCATTATCCGAGCGTATATTGATGCTCTATCAATACTTCCGCTGGATATGGATAATATTACAGATGAGAAAATCCTGCTAAATAGAGTTCTCGAACTGCTGGAGGAATAATTGGTTTCCCCTTTGTAATCTCTTTCTACTTCACAATGTACTTCACGATTAATTCAAGCACTTTTCTGCCCTCTGATATTTCAGAAAATTCACCCTTGTATAATATCGAAATTCAAAAAGATATCAGTGCTATATAGAATGTAACTGTACTTCAGTGAGAATTGAGCCTTAGGATATAAATTCTCTCCATTGCCCTGATTCACCCTCAGAAAGCTCCGAGGATGAAGATCAGTATTCCTTTCGGCTGACCATATTCAGACACATTGCAATGAAATACCGGTTGCGTATTACACTCGGTGGTTCTGCTGTCTCTGTTATTTACTGGTGATTTCGCTTTTCCCACCGGGCAGGTCTCTGGCTGAATACCCGATCTCTTCCAGTCTGTCACGCATCCGGTCAGCAGCTTCGAACAGTCTATTCTCTCTCAGAGCCTCTCTGACCTCAACCAGGACATCACACAATTCTCTCGTGTCCGCTGCTGAAGAATCGCAGCTGGTCAGATCAAGGCCGAAAATTTCGCCGGCAAGTTCATCCAGAATGACGGCAAGGGCAACTTTGTCCGCGAGGGAATCATCACTGTCAAGGAGAGCGTTACCGGCCCGGATAAGCTCAAAAATGGAAGCCAGCGCGCCCGGGGTGTTAAGATCATCGTTCATGGATTCAAGGAATGCTGCCTTTACTGTCTCGATAAGAGCAGCGGTTCCCGTGGAGGGTTGTTCTACGGTGGTTTCGATTGGCTGGTGGCCAAGCCGTTTTCGGAAAATTGTCAGTCTTTCAAGAGCGCTCTTCGCTGAACCAAGCCCCATATCGGAGAAATCAAGCGGACTCCGGTAATGGCTTCTCAGAATATAGAGTCTGACAACCATTGGATGAAATTTCTCGAATATATCTTTCAGAAGAGTGAAATTCCCGAGACTCTTACCCATCTTCTGGCCATCCACGGTAACCATGTTATTATGAAGCCAGTACCGTACGAATTGCTTCCCGTTCGCTCCTTCGCTCTGAGCTATTTCAGATTCGTGGTGTGGAAATATGTTTTCCAGCCCGCCCCCGTGAATGTCCAGCGTCTCGCCTATGTACCTCATTGACATGGCCGAGCATTCCAGATGCCAGCCGGGGTATCCCCAGCCCCAGGGAGAATTCCATTTCAGCATATGATCGTCACCTGCTTTTTTCCAGAGGGCAAAATCTTTAGGATCCTTTTTCGCTGAGTCGATGGAAACCCTAGCTCCGGGCAGAAGCTCATCAAGTTTCCTGCCCGACAGTTTACCGTACCCGGGGAAACTGGATACCGAATAGTAAACGTAACCATCTACTTCGTAAGCATGACCACTCTCGATGAGTACCTTTATCAGTTCTATCTGCTCGGGAATATGGCCGGATGCCCTTGGAGAAACATCGGGCCGCAGAATACCAAGTGCATCCATATCGTCAAAGTAGGATCTTGTATACTTTTCGGCTATCTGCATGGGTTCCAGTTTCTCAAGCCGCGCCTGCTTCTCTATTTTGTCCTCGCCCGAGTCGGCATCATCGGTCAGATGGCCCACATCCGTGATATTCTGGATGTACAGGACACTGTACCCCAGGTAACGGAGGTAGCGTATCAGAACATCGAAAGAAACATAGCTTTTGGCATGCCCCAGATGACTGTGACTATAAACCGTAGGCCCACATACATACACTCCCACATAAGGCTTCGAAAGAGGTTCAAACTCCTCCTTCTGACGGGTTAAACTGTTATAGAGTTTCATCACAGGTTCCTTCGGTCAAAATAATCCATGTGCATTCAGTCAAAATAATCCGTGTGCATTGCTTCCCGGACAAGCTGCATTGTCCTGCTTCCTTCAAAACATGCAGCTTCAGTGCCTTTCTTCAGTATTTCATCGACACGGCCGGGTTTATCGAATTGAATTCTACGTTCCCGGACAGGCTCCAGAATATTCTCGATAACCTGCAGCATCCTCGTCTTGCACGCAACGCAACCGATAGTTCCCTTCCGGCACCGCTCTTCAATGTCCGGCAACTCGCCTCTGTTAAATGCCCGGTGATACGAGAATATCGTGCATATTTGGGGATGTCCGGGATCATCCTTGTGGATCCTGGCCGGGTCAGTAACTGCGGACATCAGTTTCTTTCTGACCTCCTCCGTGCTGTCGTGGAGATAGATGCAGTTACCGAGGGATTTAGACATCTTGGCCTGACCGTCCAACCCTACCAGCCTTGCCGTCTCACTCTTCAAACCCTCAGGCTCGGGGAAGACTTTGCCGTAAAGCTCATTGAACCGTCTGGCTGTAAAACGTGATACCTCCACCACCGGAAGCTGATCCTCGCCAACCGGCACAAGATCAGCTCTGCAGAAAAGAATATCCGCAGCCTGGCTCACCGGATATCCAAGAAATCCGTAGGTCATGTTCTCTTCAAAACCATACTGGCCGGCTTCCGTTTTGATGGTAGGATTGTGCCTGAGTCGATTAACGGTAATGAACATTGAGAAGAATACTGTAAGCTCAGCTATCTGTGGTACCATGCTCTGAATGAAGATGTTCACAATATCCGGATCAAGACCTGCAGAAAGATTATCGAGCGTAACCTGTCTCACATCCACAGGAAGGTGTTCGGGATGATCAAAATTTGTGGACAGCGTCTGTACATCTGCTACGATTATGAATGTCTCGTACTCTTTCTGGAGCGCAACTCTGTTCTGCAACGATCCGACGTAGTGTCCAAGATGAAGGGGACCTGTAGGCCTGTCTCCAGTTAAAATGCGCTTTCTTCCCGTGGTTTCAGCGTTCATATCACTTTTCCCGTACACCGGGAATATTGGAGTATCTGAAATCTCTCAGATCTATCTCACCGGAGTACTCATCCAGAATTTTGTAAGTTCTCTTAACAAGATCATCAAGCTGTGGGCAGATTCTGGAATAATCCGCGAGATACCTGAAAGTTCTGGGCAGGTATCCCAGATATTTTGTATCACCCGTTTTCCTGTACTGGAGAGCGAACGTACCTATGGCTTTCAAACTTCGCTGACATGCTGTTCTCGCAATCTGAAACATGTTCATATGGCCCTTAGCCATAACGAATTTTTTGGCTCTGTCCTCCCATGAATATCCGGGATCTCTGTAACTGTCTCGTATAAGGCTTACCACATCGTATGCAGGGGGACCGAACCGGGCATCCTGCCAGTCAAGCATGGTCAACCGATTATTATGAACCATAAGATTCGCACTATGAAAGTCTCTCTGAACAAAGACTGTTGACTCGGAGATCATGCCGCAGAGCTCTCGCATATCCTTCTGAAGCGCGAGAAGTTCTACCATTGGAACTTCAAGAAGTCGGAAAAACAATGTTTCCAGAGTATTCTCAAGCTCTGCCATGAAGAATGCTGGAGTGAAGCTTCTTCTGCCAGCAATAGAATCTGAACAGGCCGTACTGTTAAGTTTTCTCTGCATGGATATGATCATGTTAATTGCTTCATCGAGATACTTCAAGTACTGGTCATCATCCAGATCAAGCAATCTGAGGCTGCCCAGATCCTCTTGTATAACCCATCCCATTTTGGTGTTGCATTCCCTGATTGAAGGAACACTGAATCCGTGATCGGAAAGAAGTTCATGAATATCCAGCCATGGCCATATGGGTATCTTCCCGCTGTCCATCAGTATAAGAGTTTCCCCGTCTGCGAACAGGCGCCAGAAAAGCCTTCCAGACACATCACCGTGCAGCCTCTTAACAGTTACGCTGTTATCGGTTCTGGTCCTGAGCCAGGTAGCAAGTTCCAGAGACATGGTTATCATACGAATTCACCGTCCTGACTGCTGCAGAACCAGGGCAGTATGGATTTCTCAAGTGTACCGGTTTCGAGGGATGAACCATCAAGCATGACACTGTCCCGAAGGAAGGTACCGCTTCCCAGAATGCAACCCTTACCGATATTCCATAATCCACTGAGAGAAACATCGCTGGAAATGCATGCTGTGGGATGTATATAAGAACCTCCGGATAGAATATTCCTGCGAAGCATATCTATTCTGCCCATGTCCAGCCATCTGCCATCCCCCATGCAGGCAGTGAGTGTGCCGCTGTCTGCCGATATACTGGAAGCAAGTTCGGAGAACATGCCTCCCGAAGCCTGTATCCTGGCGGCGGTAGCTGGAACCGTGGGTTCCATCAGGCTTACCCCCCAGTAATGCGTCATTTGTTCGCCGCTGCATCCAAATATCATATCTTCATCTATCAATAAGGGAGAATAATTGCCATCGGGCGGGAAGTTTCCTGTAAGAGCCGTCCAGGTTGATCCTGTTTTCCTGTGATGTTCAAGCAGCCCGAGTGCATTAAAATCCTCTATTATCATATCCGTGTTTACTATCATCCAGGTCCCGGTATCCATTAGATCCGCATGTCTGGCCAGGGTTGCTGAGGCACCCAGAGGTCTTTCCTCAAAATATACTTCACACATTTCTTCCTGCCAGATCACTGTAATCTCGTTCAACAGTGCTTCAGGACATCTTGAAGCGTTTATTCTGATTCTCCGGGGACATACAGAATGTATCTGTCGTGCAAGCATTCCCAGAACCGATGTATCTCCGAATGGCAGCAGAGCTTTCGGACGGATAAGAGTAAGGGGTTCATCCCTCCTGCCGTAACCGGCTGCAAGGAAAAGAACCCCCGCAATCTCCATGTGGGACCTGTTTATCCGTAAATCTTTTCTCTGTTGCAGTCACACAGTTTGATCCTGCGTCTCTGTGGACGCCAGTGACCGGTGTCATTGTATCTGGCGGCATAAAGAACAACAGATACTTTTTCCTTGCCGCAAACCGGGCAATCATCCTTATGAAGTGTTCTGGCTTCGTGAGCCAGTTTTGCTGCAAAAGTTCTTTCTTTCTTAGGCATTCGTAGCATCCTCTCCGGTTATCACCGGGATACTGCAGGCGGATGTCATGATCCTGTCCATCATTTCACGATCACCGTTTTCTGTATAAATCGCCTGAGCTGTTTCCAGAATTATAAGTAAACCACGGCGAACCTGCACAGCATTGAATCTGCCTGCAGATGCCCACCAAAACGGACACGAGTATAACATTTTATTAGCCAGAGAGGCAACCCTGTCCGTTTTACAGTCTCTGGCAGAATCACTGACATCGCGAAGCAGTTTTCTCAATTGAACATGGATCAGGTTATCAGGATCATCCCATAGAGGCCACGGATTCCCGGCATCGAGATCGGCAGGAGTTGTTGACCAGCTGCCCGGGGGAACGACTGCAGGGACAGATGGAAAATTCTCAAGCAGATCCGCCGGAGTTATCATCATGGCATCCTTCCTGTTCTGAAAGGATTCTAGGAAAGGCGCGAGAAATTTCTCGATAGTTCCCTTCCTATGATGCCCATAGGTTTCACCATCCATTGCGATGAGGATATAGGCATCTTCATCCCCTGTCCAGCTGTGCATGCCAGCAATTATCTCCTCAGCCGTTCCGGAACCGTCCACTCCGTGAAAAGATATCCTGTTACTCCAGAAATTACTTCTAAGCAGTACGGCAACGCCGTCAACTTCGGGAATCGTGTTAAAGGGAACGTTTCTGCCAGTCCATGCCCATGGAATATCGTCGGTTACTGTCCAGGTATAGCCCATGCTGCCAAAGATCGATGGCAGTAAAGGTGAGTAAGCCATTTCAGGAGGAAAAACACCCGAAGGATCGTAGTTTCCCCCAAAAATCAGACGGTTGCCTTCCCTGTTAATTTTCAGCTGCTTTCTTATATCATCCTCGCTTATCAGAGGAAATATGGGGTGGTAAGCTCCCGAGTCTGTGAATTCAAGATTCGCAGCCGCAGCAAAATGACCAAGGGATTCCGATCCCAGTTTTTTCAACTGCTCTGTCAGGGAATAATTCATGTTCACCGCAACTCTGGCTCCCGATCTGGCCAGCAAACCGGCAAGTGGTGTATAACATTCTGTATCTATTTTCTCCACTAGAGCAATATCCTGAGTTGGAGGCTGATACATATGCAACAGCAAACTTACGTACTTCATAGTCCCTTATTCCGTTCCTTATTGATAAGCAGAATTCTGTCACCGGTGCGAAGCCCGAGAAGATCAGATGCACTCCCGCCACTGACAGCAATTTCCATTAAGTCCTGGCTGCCCTGAATAAATAGAACACCAGGATTATCTCCGTAGGTTTTAACCTCTGTAACAATTTCAACCTCCCCACCGGGGAGCTGCAGTAAGGCGGGATGATATGCGCTGGATACGGGTAACCAGAGAACAATATTACCAAATTTATCTACATGGGCAACCGATACTTTCAGTCCGCCGGCCTCCCGTATCGGCTTCTCAATTACGGATGGAACGAGACTCTCTTTCTCAATCGGTTCCAGTGAATCCACCCACCCGGGGTCGATTATGAGTCTGGCTGCAGCCGGGGCGAAAACATCCCTTCCGTGGAATGTGCTGCTGAATCCAGCCTGCGGATCAGGAAGTTTCCAGGCTTTGCCTATGGGCAGAAGTCCGAAAAGACCATTATCAGGCCCTGAATAGAAAACTCCAGTAACTTCGCAGATCACTCCTCTACGGGCAGTTCCCACTCCGGGATCGATCACTGCAACCACTACCGAACCCGCAGAGACATATTTATGGAAAACGGAGAGATGGAAAGCGCCTTCACTTACTGATCCCGGCTTAACATTATGCGTCAGATCTACAATTGCTGTACCTTCAGAGCAGAGTGACAGTATCACCGCCTTCATCTGAGCGACATAGGTGTCAGATATTCCGAAATCTGAAAGCAGAAATACACTCATCTATATTTAAGAACCACAAGGGTCTGATCATCACCCTGCGGCGAACCCTTTGAATATGAGTTAACAGCATCCAGTATCCCGCTGGATATCTGGTGCGCGGAAAGGTCACGGTTTTTCAGGATAACCTTGTATAGTCTCTCTGTCCCGAATTCAAAGCCTGACGAATCCATTGCCTCTGTCATCCCATCTGTGTAGAGAACAAGCACATCTCCCGATTCAAGTTCCACTGTTCCGTGCTCATATATTGCCTCGGTTGAAAGCCCCAGAATAAGCCCACCTATGTCAAGCCAGTGGGGTTCCCCCTCCCTCTTTACAAGAATCGGAGGGTTATGCCCTGCGTTAACGTAAGTAAGGTTGCCCGAATCAAGGTCAAGCACGCCGTAGAAGAGACCGGTCAATATAGGATCTCCCTCGCCCAGAATAGAGGATTCGTTAACCTTCTGAATGATCGCGCTGATGGAATATATACTCTGCACGTAGGCTTCCAGATTGCCCTTAAGCCCCGCCATTGTAAGTGCCGCAGGGATACCTTTCCCGGCAACATCGGCCACCGCCAGTCCAAGGTTACGGTCAGGCAGGTTGAAAAAATCGTAGTAATCGCCCCCTACTTCACGGGCAGGCCTGTAGAAAATCTCTATATCGTAACCCTCAGGATTGGGAGGGCTATCCGGAAGGAGATCAAGCTGTATCTTCCGCGCCATGTTCAGTTCTTCCGATATGGCATGTCCGGCAGAGAACCTGTTAAGAAAAATATCAGGTATCCTGTTCCTGATAATATCCGAGGTCAGCAGCTCCGGAGTTTCGGTAACCAGTCTTATCACTTCCATTCGTACTTTTCTATCAGGATCGGAGAATAATTCTGCAAGTTTAACATATATATCTGATATTGAATAGAGTTCAGGGTGCTTTCTGAGACCGCTTAATGCCTCCAGCCTCACATCTGACGCAGAATCATCAAAAGCGCTGATTATTACTGGAAGTAGCTTTCCGGTAGATATGGAAACGTTGTCGAGCAGACCGGAAAGAGCATTGAGACGTACATAGGGATCTTCATCCTCAAACAGCTCCTTCAGAGTCGGATCAAGATATTCAGATTCATCATTTTCAAATTCTCCAAGCGCCATGGAGACAGCAGCCCTTACAGCCCGTTTCTCGTCATGTACCAGCGTACTGAGTGCATCGAACGTTTCGTTTGTTCTTACTCCAAGGTTCCGGATCGCTTTCACCAGCGATTTTCGAACGTCTGAAGAGGAATCCAGTCTGAATTCAGCTATGAAATCGGAAACAGAATCACCGAGGTCACCCCTATTCCAGAGTATAAAGAATGGGAGAGCGGCTCTTTCCTTGAATTCACCGGTCTTAAGAATACCTGCAATCAGGTCAACAGATGCTTCAATAAGATCTGTCCTGCCAAGGCAGATGAGCTGGCTGAGAGCCTCCCTTCCTCCATAGTGATCCGATACCAGCACCTCAATCAGAAGGTCTCTTCTTATTCCTGTGTCCATGATAGTGTAGTATCGCAGCACCATGCTTGCGAATTCCCTGCTCAAGGCGATTCGTTCGTGGATAAGTTTCCAGAGGTTCTCCTTTTCCTCATGATCCAGGGAGAAATAGTTCATCAGCATGCAGCGCGAGACCGGAAGAATGTCCTCCTCTGCGAGATCGGTCCTGATGGATTTTCTAACATCATCGCTGAAGAACCTGAGTCTGGCACCGATCCTCCATGCAAGCCTTCCCTTACCTCCTGGAGGCAGTCTGTCCATCAGGACCCAGAGCAGGTCGTTGAATTCGTGGTTGAACTCCTCAAGCTTCCTGTCCAGAAGCCCCACTATCAGGTTAGTCATCAATTCGGAGTTACCCTCTTCCATAACCTCGTTCAGCACATCGAATTCCCTGGGTTCAAGCGCGGGGAACTTGCTGCCTATGTACAGCATCAGACCTCGGCGGACTTCGAAAGATTGATCCTCAAGAAAATCACTGTAAATCTCTCCGCATTTCTCAGACATTCCCCACATGGTCAGACCCTGAATGAACCCTCCCCTGACTCTTGATTCAGAGTCAGTCACCGCCTCATGCACAAGATCCTTAAACACAGGCAACGCAAGTACCCATTGCCGCCCGAGAGTTCCGGCAACCGCCATTCTAACTTCTGCATCACCTTTCGACATCATGATCCTGTACATGCTTACAATCGACTCATCCGAATGGTCAGCAGAGCTTAAAAGCATATTAAGAACGTCAACAAGAACCACTCCGGACCTTTCGGAGGCGATATGAAGAAGAAGTTTTGCCTTTACTTCATCGGAGAGGCTCTTATAGAAGCCGGCAAGGAAGTACCCGGCCCGTCTTACTCCGGGTTCCTCACTCCCGATCAGCGTATCAGCAAACGCCCTGATAACCGGAGCATCCTTTTCAAGCAGCTCACGGATACCTCTGTCGATAGCCCACATCCTGACGTAATCACTGACAGTGATATAAACTTCGCCGCTTCCGTAAATTCTTCTGAATGGATCAGCACCCCTGGCTGCTAGAGATCTGCTGTAGAGTTCTTCCAGTTCTTCATTGGATGGGAATCTCTTATTCTCCTGTACAATGAGCCTGTCAAGAAATCTGAAGAGAACTCGTTTAAACACCGCCTCAGCAACAACAGGGTCGAAGGCAGCCAGAAGAAGTAGTTCAGCTTTCTCGAGGGCGGAAAGCCTGCGGAACCACCTTAGAGCCTCCCTGCCCTGTTCCAGTCTCCATTTCCGGTCTTTTGAGGGTTCCGGGAGTCTGACATGGGCGTCATTGTATGAATCGAAAATTTGGGCGATCTCCGTAGAGGATGTTGCAAGTATCAGTCTGTGCCTTGATTCTGTAGCTCTTGTCATAAGTGCAATAACCGTTGACCATAGCCGGGAGGGATACACATCCACCATTCTCCTGAGAGTATCAAGATCAAGGAAGACAGCGCAATCCTCCGGACCCGTAAGAAGCTGCACAACTTCCCTGGAGTTCAGATCTCGCGCAATTATCTCGATAGGGTTCATATTTTCCTGCGAGGCTTCCACCAGCAGTTTTCTCGCAATGGTGGTTTTTCCAGCTCCCAGGGATCCGCTGAGGCAGACGAATCCACGCCTTGCAAAAACTTCCCTGGCCTTCTCAAGTGAATCCAGATCAACGGAAAGCAGATCAATATCACCATAGGATTGAAGCAGCCTGCTGCCTTCAGGATAGGGAAAGAATTCCCGGTTCAGGCTTCTTAGCCAGTCCTGAACCTGGTTACGCAGGAGTTCCCTGCCTTCGTTGGCCGATGAGAACGTCCAGCAGAGAGCTTTTCCCACAAGATACTGAACCGCATTATCATCCTCCGGTTCCTTCATAAAGCATATCCCGGCGATCGGGACAGCGTGCCGGAAGCAATTGTAGTAAATGTTTCTGAGTTCGGGAGAAAGAGGTCCGTTGATTATAAGCAGGAGAGCATCTGGAGTTGGAGTATCCGATCGGGAAATCAGAAGTTCATCAGCCCAGCGGGGAGGTATAAGAATATCAGCGTCTGTTTTTAGAATATCCCGGATGCCCCCGGGCAGTTCCCTGCTTTCAAATACTACCGAAAGAGTGAAGCTGTTCACGGAATGAGAACCACTTTCAGGTCAGAGGCCAGATAAGAGTGACCCTCGTTTTTCCTTCCGGGGTAAGACCGAATTCAACCCATTTGGCTAGATTACGGGCGATAAGGACTCCTCTGCCCCTTGTTAAAAGGAGCTCTTTCCCCTCTCCCGGATTGAAACCGAGGGCTTTCTCTGGTTCCCAGGACCCTTCGTCATCTATCAGAAAACGTATTCTGTTAGGAAGAATGCTGAAACTGATAGTAACATGCTTTTCAGGGTTACTCTTGTTTCCGTGCTCAATCGCGTTCTTCGTAAGTTCGACAACTGCAATCGACAGTAACGACAGATCATCTTCCTCGACTTCTGCAGATCTTCCAATAGCTTCAACGATCAGCTGAAGAGTTTCGAGTACGGAAGAGTCACTTGGCAGGCGTATTTCTATAGGTTGCACAATCATTCTCCGAAACTATTCAACGCTTTCTGTTCATCAGTATATGTCTCAAAGATCGTAATCAACTTCGTAATAATGAACAATTCATGGATTTTCTTCGTGGCATTGAGAATCCTCAGAGCTCCACCGGCTCTCGACAGAGTGGTATGACCGGATACAATTACTCCAAGGCCGGAACTATCCATCCAGTTTACCTTTCCGAGGTCAAGAAGTACTTTCAATCTATCCTGCTCAACGGCTTTCTTGAATACATCCTTAACTTCAATAAGTTCGGGACCACCGATGATTTTGCCGGACAGACTAATAACAAGAACATCGTCCTTCATTTCCTGCTTGATATTCAATTTTTTCCTCCCGATAATTGTAAGTTTTTCAGAAACAAAAACCAATTCAGGTTTAATATAGTCCTAAAATACTTATTGACAAATTCCCTGCCTGTATTCATGAGCAGGCAACATAATTCTCCCACTCGACAAATCCCAGTCTGTCAAGAAATTCCATAATGGATTTCCTCGCTCCGGGCAGCCTGGATGCTATTACTACGGGTATGTCAGATCCTCCTGATAATGCACCAGGACCCATCACAGGTCTTCCTCTAAGCAGCACCCCGCCTCTGTTCTCAGAGGGGTCAATAAAAGCCTCAATATGAAAACCATTATTCTGCAGACATTTTCCCAGTCTTCTCGCCGTCTGGCCGCTACCCGCCATGTAAACGGTTTTTCCCGACATGCACGGCACATGTTCAAGGTACTTCGCCTTCAGCATATAGAAACTTGTGAGTGAGTAGGCACTGCTGGTTCTGGAAAGCCTGTCTGCATGATCCCTCCACCTGAGCAGAACCTCAGGTACACGGCTGAATCTGTAACCCCTGCTCCAGAGCCTCAGCCATAAATCGTAGTCCTCCGGCAGTTCTCTTTCAGTGTAGCCGCCTTCATCAAGAATATTCTGCCTGTGGAAAAAGGCACTGGGATGAGGTACAGGGCTTTCAATAAACAGGTTCTTCTCTATCTCTTCAGGTTCTGTCAGAGAGTTCAGCCAGTGTTCATAAAGCTTGTAACCACGGGTAATATATTCCCGGGGAAAACTCCGGACCTGGCAGGATACCACTGTCATGGGGCCCATGGATTCAGCAAGTCTGTGCTGTTTCTCTATTCTATGCGGCAGCGAGATATCGTCTGCATCCATCCGTGCAATCCATTTGCCGATGCATCTTTCCAGTCCTGTGTTCAGTGCGTCTACCAGTCCTGTACCGGTGGAATTGATAAGCTTGAACCTGGAATCCTTAGAACACCAGTCTTCCGCAATCAGGACAGACGAATCATCCGAGTTGTCATTTATCAGTACTGCTTCAATATCCCGGAAGGTCTGTCCCGCAATTGATACAAGCGCTTCATTGAAGTACTGCTCAGCGTTCCGGAATGGCAGCAGTACCGATACAGCAGGGCTGATCAATTCGTCAGGTTCAGAAGAGCCTGATGCAGTTCTTCAGGAGTTCTGACAAGCTGGCCGCATGCGTCACCTGCGCACGGCTGAGCGTAAGGATATCCGGGATTCGGAAGGTAAAGCTCTTCCATTGAAAGGATGTCTGCCGGTATGGAGGGATCGTAGAAATCCACTCCCTCCTCTCCCGCCAGATCAACAGCCACAGCCATAAGCATCTCTGTCAGGCTATCCGCTCCGAAGCCGACAACATTTATATGAAGTACCTGTTCTACAGACTCATGCCCTGAAGCGATGTCAGGAAGTGAACCTTCCGCAACTGCATTCCTGAAAAAACTCTCATCTCTGGTGCCTGCCGCTCTGATGATCTCATTCCCTCTTGAGTCGAATACAACAGTGACAGGCAGTACATCCGAAAGATCCCAGTCATCCTTCAGCCTGGTTGCGTCGTTTTCATTGAGCCAGATCACAGGCATAGAGAGATTAACCTCCTCCCGGAATTGGAGCAGGATCTCAAGTTCCAGGTCGCCAAGGTCAACCGCAACAGCTGCGATACTGCCATCCATTGACCTGAATACCTCATCAATATGCGGCAGCTCTCCAACACATGGTGTACACCAGGTGGCCCAGAAATTCACGATAATCGGTTTCCCGACATTCTCAGAAAGAAAGCTGTCCAGAGCTTCTCTACCTGTCATAAGCGGGCCCTGTACAACTTGACAGTCGTCCATAGCGGTATGGCTGCTGCTGTACCTGATAACAGGGAACAGAAAGATCAGAACTATGGGAATCCAGAGGAAATCAGTAAGCTTTCTGTACGCAACCATCAGCTCCTGGCCTGCTTCCTCAGGTCATGGTGTATTGCATCAACAGGGCAGACATCGATACATCTGCCGCACCTTATGCATTCTGCTGAGTTCGGTTCCTTGTAGATAGCCAGATCCACAGGGCACACAGATCTGCACCTGTCACATCTGATACACGAAGGATCAACCCTCATCCTGAAGATCGACGCCTTGCCTGCCAGCCCCCAGAAAGCGCCCAGCGGACATAGAACACGACAGAAAGGAAGTTTTGATGTAATTGACCACAGAAGGACAAGAGCGAGCAGGACAATTTTCCATGTGAAGAGAAAACCCGTCTGAAAGGTTTCACCGGAATCATGGAGCACAAGAGGTATTCCCGCTGTAAGGGTCCCTGATGGACAGATTGCCTTGCAGAACCAGGGGTCACCGCCTGCACCAGGTACAGTTCTGAGAGTAAGAGGAAGAATAAAGACAAAAATAAAAAGGACCGCATACTTGGCATCCCGCCATTTAGCTGGAATCCTGAATTTCGGCGATGGAATCTTATAGAGAAGTCCTTGAAGAAGGCCGAAAGGACATATCCAGCCGCAGGCGAATCGGCCGGCTATGAAACCGAAAGTAAGCAGGAAGCCAATAACGCCGAGAAGTATGATTGAGTCCGGCCTTCCGGTCGCGATGCCTCCCAGGAATCCCTCCGATGACAATATATTCTGAACCGTTCCCACCGGGCATGCGAGAACACTTGAGGGGCACGAATAACAGTGCAGGCCTGGTATGCAGAACATCTTGGATTTACCGGTAAAAATCGCCCCTTGAATCAACCCCTGAAAGTAAAGATTCGTAAGAATAAGTGCTGAGAACTGAACCAGGCGCCGGGCTTTTTCCCTGATCACCAGCACACTAACCTATGCCTATGCATTCAAGGCAGATATTTGCAGCCTTCTGCCATATCACTGCAGG
>JAUWMQ010000030.1 GCA_030613065.1 Candidatus Aegiribacteria sp.
GATACGGCAAGTGCGCTGTCTATTTCCGCGCTGTCGGGAAGGTGAGGATCGCCCGGAAATCCCCATACATTCACCAGAACACCCATTGCGGGATCAAAGAGAGAATCGGTGATAGAAGAGATAAACAGTGATTTATTCAGAAGGTATTGCAGATCTGAGGATAACTCAGATATCAGGGCATATCCCCCTATGTTCAGGTCAGATAACTCCCCGTTACCATAAACGCCAAGCTCGTTGTCAAGATATCTTGCAAGGGAATCCATAGAAGATAGAATCAAGCCGGTGGTTTCGCTTTCCGCTATTACAATGTATGTGGCGAAGGTGCCAAGCACAGGAGTTCTGTTTTTCATCTCTAGAAGTTTATCGCTGCCCGTAATGAATACTCGCACCAGTACCGCAGAAGCTAAACTTCCAAGTAGAAGTGCCAGAAGAAAGCCGGAATTAATAATTTTCCGGACTGGTTTCACCTGGCTCCCCGTTCCTCCTCCTCTTTGATGATATCAAGATGGTATCGGCAGTATTTGGATCCAGGTATCGAAGGTCTGCCGCATTCGACGCATTTCAGAGTTTCCCCTGCTTTCCGTCTTTTTTCCTCTTGAGTAGCGCCAAGCCCTGTAGCCAGCATTATTATCAGGACCACACCGGATATCGGTACCAGATATGCCGCTATCCCAGCAAAACCCCAGGTAAGAGAGATTCCTCTACCAAAAAGAAATCCCAGAGTCCAGACAATCATACTGGAAATAAGACACACTTTAAGAATTTTCCTGAGTCTTCTCATTTGACTGTTTCCTTCCCTAGAACAGATCAATAAAACTGATAAAATGGTTAACACCCAGTACAGCGATGCCTGTCTCATCTTCACCGGTTGCTATCAGAGCGATCCCCCCTGCCTCCACGAGAATATTCAGCCAGCCTATCCCCCTGCCAGCTGATATCTGTCCCCATCCGGGAAGAAGCAGTGATTTCCAGGACTGAGCTGATGATTCAGTTAATACATCTTCAGCACCATCTGGAATAATGTCCCCGGAAATGCTCCACTCCGGGATTAGTGGTCTTCTCATTTCAGTGGGGAAGCATGCAGTTCCAACTTCGAATTCTCTGAGTTCTGCATTCTGCCAGAAAGCTTCATGGCTCAGTGTTCCGTCCAAAACACTGTCGATACTTGTTATACTGCATCTTATGCCTATCCAGCTTAGATCAGTGGTATCAACAACATCAAGGGCAAGATCCGTAATTCCCATACCGGGAAACCGGTTCATGCATTCGGAGATGACGGAAAATATTCGATCGACCGTGTAAACAGGTATCTGTGCCTTATACTCAACCAGCCCTTTGAACACTACATGATCCGCAGTAGAGGAATCAGGGTATACAGCATGTACACCCTCCATCATCATGCCTGCTCTGGTAGTAAGTTCAAGTGATGTACATCCCGATTCAGGTACCCCAGAACTGATACTAATCCTGATAATGCTGATGAATGGTTGACCTCCAACAAGTTCCTGTACAACAGCAAATTCGAAAGGTGTTTGAGCCACACCCAGAGAGACAATTATCAATATCGCAAAAATGAAACGCATTTATCCGATCCCCATTTCAACTATTGAGAAATACTCTTCTCCAGTTATTTCCTGCAACTGAAGCTATGTCATTGCTGCTCCAGCCTCTTCTATCGAGTAATTCAAATACATCCGGCCAGCTGGTACAGTCCTGTATGCCGACTGGAAGATTCGGAACACCATCGAAATCACTGCCAAAGCCTGCATTGCTTACATCGGTCAGTTCAACCAGGTGTTCAAGATGGTCAGCAATAGTATCCAGCGAAGCATTATCACCCAGAAAATAGGGTACAAACGTAATTCCCACTACTCCTCCGGAAGCAGCTATCTCCAGTATGTCCTCATCCGGAAGATTCCTTGGAACATCATGAACTGCCCTGCAGTTGCAATGTGTGGCTACAGTTCTGAACCCCAGCGAGAGAATATCCTGCCTTGACCGGTCACAGAGGTGTGATACATCCAGAATTACTCCAGCTCTATCAAGTTCAGCTGCCAGCTGTTTTCCTTTTTCGGTAAGACCTGTATCTGTCCCTATTCCACCGCCAAGAGTGTTCTGTCCGTTCCAGGTGAGAGAGACAACCGATGACATCTTAATGATTTCATTCATCTCAGGATGATCAAGAAGCGGCTGACATCCCTCAATCATCAGGAAAAGCTCTACAGTCGAAAGGTGAACTATGTCTCTGTACATTGAGATACAACGGTTGAAGGCTTCATGAGGTTTCTTTTCCGCTTCCGCGCATATAGCTGTTACAAGGTGGGTTACGAAGCCTTTTAGAGCTCTGGGCATATCAAGTTGTGTAGTGGAATTGCCTTCCAGATAGTCCTGTGGAGAAGCTGTTCTCATCAGGGTATCAACATGAGCATCAAACACCGGATATTTCATCAGTGGTTGCTCTCCTCTACCATGGAAGCACTGTCAGGAGAGAAGAATATGCTTGTGAAACCCTGGACGAAAACACCAGCTTTCAGAATCATGAATAGTATCATAATAAGCAGAAGAATGTATAGAATCAGCCGTCCATTACCGGATTTTCTAGTGTGTTTCTCCTGCCAGTAATCTATTATCGCCATTAATTTCTACGCCCCATTGGTTGCTCCAGACTGAACTGGCAATGGAAAGTAGGTAATCCGGGAAATTCAATGGAATCGGCGTAGGATACTACGTATACATCTCCTTCAAAACCTGAAGATAATCGCGATACTGAAACGGCCCCGGAACACTCATCCGAATTGCGGTATTTACCCCACGCCATGAGGAATTCGGCTTTCATAAGGCTCATGGGTCTCACATTTTCCACACTGATGAAGATCTCCTCTAGTTCTGCGTGCACTGCAGCCGGTTTAAGTGAAACCACGTTAAAATACTTGATCACTACGCTGACAATCATTACGAGAAGCACTAGAAGGAAAGTATACAAACCACTTTTACCTGAAAACAGATCTGACATATTAACCTACCATCCTGAAAGGCATCTTCTGACAATATCCTCTGCGGATTCTTCCAATAGTCTGTCACGGGCTTCAATTTCGGATTCGGAACCGGGGTCGAAAACCAGCCATGTACTCACGCTCTCTGTAGCGATGATATCCTTTTCCTGAAGAAGATCCATAAACGAGATCTCAACCCTTATTTCCAGTTTATACTCCTCAACCACTTCCGCTGATGTATATGAATAAGGAGTTTTGTTGTACGAAACAACAACGCCCTCAATCTCTGAATCCTGGTTCTCAACCGCAACTGCAAGCCTTCCATCCCTTACCATCATTTCAATAACCCGTGAGGTTATATCCTGCTCAAGACCGTATTGAGAGACCCTGCTGCGGAAGGGAATAATCTTGACAGACTGGATATGTTCCGGAAGGCTCCCGCGGAATCCGTAGCTGCATGACATGCCAACTGCAAGATAAATGAGAAGGCCCAGCAGACCTGTTTGGAAAGACTTATACGCCGGAATGACCGAACCCCCCTTCACCTCTCTGCGTTTCGGGCACACTCTCCACCAGCTTGAATCTGGGGTAAACTACAGGAGCAAGAACCGCCTGGGCAATCCTGTCACCCCGTCGTATCCTGAAAGGCTTCTCACTGAGATTGGCCAGGATGACCTTAACTTCTCCCCTGTAGTCCGAATCAATTGTCCCAGGACTGTTAAGCACAGTGATACCGTGTTTCAGGGCGTTGCCGCTTCTGGGGCGGATCTGCCATTCGTATCCTGATGGTATAGATACCTTCAGTCCGGTTGGAATCAGAGCTCTGGTTCCAGATCTGACCACGACATCCGATTCCACCGCAGCTGTAAGATCTACGCCGCTTGAACCGGATGTGGCTCGGGATGGAAGGGGAAGGTCCAATGCGTGCTCAAGGATTTCAAGCAATACATCAAGTTCCATCTCATCCCATCCCTGTTTAGATGTTTATTTTTCTACGTTCTGATCGATGCCCTTCATCGTCAGGTCAATTTTGCCGTTGCTCTTGACCTCCGTAACTTTAACCCGCACATGCTGCCCGCGTTTGAGAACATCTTCCACCTTTTCCACACGTTCCATGCTTATCTGGCTTATATGTACCAGGCCATCTGTTCCGGGCATTATTTCAACAAAGGCTCCGAAATTCATAATATTGGCTACAACTCCGTCGTATATCTGTCCAACTTTGGGTTTGCCCGTGGAAAGCTCTATCAGCTCAAGGGTTCTGTTCGCTGCTTCAGCGTCATCGGAGAGTACAACTACTGTACCATCATCATCGATATTGATGTCAGCACCAGTTTCTTCAGTAATGGCCCTGATGTTCTTGCCTCCAGGACCTATCAGTTTGCCGATCATCTCCTTGTCTATCTGAACAGTATAAACCCTTGGAGCGTATTCACTGAGTTCCGCTCGGTGAGTGCTTATGACGGAATTCATCTCGCCAAGTATATATTCTCTGTTCTCTTTCGCTCTGTTTATAGCTTCACTGAGGATATCAAGGGAAATTCCTTCAACTTTCAGATCCATCTGTATTGCGGTTATACCATTGGTAGTTCCGGCGATTTTAAGGTCCATATCACCCAGATGATCTTCTACTCCGGCAATATCCGACAGAATAACGTATTCTTTACCATCGGTTACAAGTCCAAGAGCAACACCTGCAACAGCATCGGTTATTGGGACTCCAGCGTCCATCAGACTGAGGGAGCCACCACATATCGTCGCCTGACTGGATGATCCGTTCGATTCGAGTATATCCGATACTATCCTTACCGTATAGTTGAAAGCGAGCTTATCTTTTGGCATTACCTGGGAAAGGGCCATCTCGGCAAGATGTCCATGCCCGATCTCCCTTCTGCCGGGTCCACGGTCAGGTCTGACCTCTCCAACACTGAAGGAGGGGAAATTGTAATGAAGCATGAAATCCTTCGTGTATTCTCCCAGAAGAGCGTCTATCCTCTGCTCATCTCTGGCTCCTCCGAGTGTGACTGCTACGAGGGCCTGGGTTTCACCCCTTGTAAATAGAGCTGAACCGTGAGGGCGGGGTAATACCCCAACTTCGCAGGTTATCTTCCTTACATCACTCTCTCCACGTCCATCGGGACGCTTGTGGTCAACAAGAAGTTTTTTTCTGGTGATAAGCTTTTCAGTTTCGTTTACTGCCTTTGAGATAAATTTCTTCAGTCTATCATCCTCAAGATCAGGATATCTGCCTGATAATTCTTCAAGGGCAGTTTTCTTCGCTGTCTCCCCCGCTTCTGAAAGGGCGTTCTTAATACCGTTTCCATATACTTTTTCAAATTCGGGGAAAGCGATGGATTGTACTGCTTCCTGGAAGCCATCCGGTACCTCAATACCCTTCTCAATTTGACGTTTTTCCCTTCCGACGGCTACCCTCAGTTCCATCTGAAGCTCGTTGATCAAGGCAGCCGCATCGGCGGCTATCCGGATTGCTTCCATAACTTCGGCTTCTGACAGCTGTGCGGTCGAACCTTCCAGCATTACCACGTCACTTCCCTTAACAGCAACTGTAAGATCAAGGTCGCTTTCAATCAACTGATCAACGGTGGGATTGATTATGTACTCACCGTTCACCCTGCCTACTTTCACCGAGGATACGGGACCGTCCCATGGAATGTCCGATATCATCAGGGCTGCCGATGCCCCCGTCATTCCAAGCAGACTGGGATCGTTCTGACCATCGGAACTAAGGACAAGGATATAAACCTGGGTTTCTTCCATATAATCTGAAGGAAACAGAGGCCTGAGTGGCCTGTCTATAAGCCTTGCAGTAAGTGTTGCAACTTCCTGGGGTCTTCCTTCCCTCTTAAAAAATCCACCAGGGATCTTACCCGCAGCATACGTTCTTTCACGGTATTCTATTGTCAGGGGAAAGAAGGGAAGATCTCTCAGTCCGGCTGATGTTGCAGCAACAAGTACTGAAGAGCCACCATAAGTAACGTAAACGGCACCGTCGGCCTGTTTCGCCATTCTTCCGGTTTCAATTGTAAGTGTTCTGCCCGCAATTTCTCTTTCAACAACTTTTATCATTTTTCTAATTTCTTCCTTTTAAACTCGACCGCCCCGGCACTCTGCCGGAACAATTAACTACAAGCACCAACTCAATTGAAATCATCGAGTTACAGTAACGTGCTTAATTCCGCTGAGGTACATTCTATCTCCTCAGACCGAGGTCCTTAACTATCTTTCTGTAACGTTCAATATCCGTATTGGTAAGGTAATTGAGCAGTTTCCTCCTCTGACCCACAAGTTGAAGAAGTCCCCTGTTGCTGTTGTGGTCCTTCTTGTGAAGTTTGAAGTGTTCAGTAAGGTTTCTTATCCTCTCCGTGATGATGGCTATCTGCACTTCCGATTTTCCGGTATCGTTTTCGTCATCTCCGAACTTCCCAATTAGCTCTGCCTTTTTATCGGCTGTTATGCTCATCTTTTCAGATCCTCCATTCTTTCTTCCTGCAAAGCGTACTGCCTGACATTCTGTACATCAGCAGCAATAAGCTTTTTCAGCTCTTCAATACTCAATGAAGATGCTATACTTCTCAATCTCTTTCTAAAACTAACACTTACTATACTACCGTAGACATCCCGGCCCCGGTGATCGAGCAGATGTGCTTCCACCGGCCCAGTAGCTCTACCGGGAACGAATACAGCTGCAGGTATAGATCTGCTTCCCTCACCAGAATCAACGTAACCTGCGTAACTGCCTGATTCTGGAAGCAGCTTGCATCCCGGCGCCCTGACATTCAATGTGGGAAATCCGATCTGTCTGCCAAGCCCCTTGCCCCTGGAAACCACTCCAGTAACCGAATAATGCCTGCCAAGAAGCTTTTCAGCATTCTGAAGCTCTCCTTTTTCAAGCAGCAGCCGGATTCTTTCGCTCTTAACAGGTTCATCCCCACATTCCAACGGAGGTACAATAATAGTATCAATCCCCCTCGAAGTACACCACTGCAGCAGGTATTCCACTGTACCTGACCTGTTTCTGCCAAAATGAAAATCATATCCCACTACGATTCTGCTGAATTTCTCACGTTCAAGTAGTTCCGACAGAAATTCATCAGGCGACTTTTCAACTGTTTCTCTGTTGAAAGGAATGATCATGATCTTTTTCATTCCTAATCTGCTTAGAATCTCTGCCCTTTCGTATACCGTAGTAAGTCTCCTGCTCCATGAATTCTCCGTAAAGTACTGACGAGCCACAGGTTCGAAGCAGACAAGGCATGTTTCGCCACTGAAGGATGTGGCTTTCTCTATTACTTTCAAATGTCCCGAATGTATGCCGTCAAAATTTCCTAATGTAATCGTATCCATGGTTTCAGCTTCCGACGAGAACGCACAGCGGTTTCAGAGTATTTCCATCCCCCTCCGCTACCGCAAGCAGATTATCGTCCCTATCCAGAAGGGTTACTATACCGACCTGTAAACCTTTCACTGTTCCTCCGTGTGACACGATCATGCGCTGTTCCTCGTCAAGCACTGCACTTTTGTAATCCCGGAGGATATCTGACATACTCAATAGAGACCTGCTGTTGCGAGTCTCCTTCGAAGCTTCCTCAATACTGAATGCCCCAATCGATGTTCTTCTGATATCGAAGGCTGCTCCGCCAGTGCCAAGTTCGTTCCCGATATCGCGTGCAAGGGCTCTGATATAAGTTCCCGAACTCACAGTGACCGAGAGATGAATCTCCGATCCCATAAGTTCCTCAAGCTTCCACTTCTCGGTAAACACATCTCTTGAAGGTGTTGAGGGCTTTAATCCTTTTCTTGCCAGTGAATATGCCCGTACACCATCAACCCTTACAGCTGAATAATCCGGGACCTTCTGATTGATGGCTCCGGTATAGTTACATATTACCTTGAGAATATCCTCCTCAGTGATCGCAGGAATGGGTCTTGTTTCCAGAACTGTACCACCCGTATCGTCAGTATCAGTTCTTATACCTAGTTTAATCCCGAAACTGTAAGTCTTTCTGGAAGATGTGACAAACCTGGACAGTCTGGTTGCCCTTCCCAGAAGAACAATTAGAAGGCCTGTCGCATCGGGATCCAGGGTTCCGGCGTGTCCGTATTTCCTGTAACCCCATTGCTTTGCAACCCTTGAAGCTGCCCTGCGTGAGTAAATGCCGGCTGATTTATCAAGAAGATATGCCGCACCTGTCATCCTGGGGGATGTCAATCGTTACTCAGCTCCCTCATGATATTCAGAATGCTGTCCCCCTTTTCACCGGATTCATCTTTTACCAGTGACAGAACAGGAACAGTACGCAACCTTATGCGTGATGCCAGCTGAGATCTAAGATAACCTTTTGCTGATTCCATCGCTTCGTTCGCATCTTGCTTCTCGGTTTCAGTTCCCATGGCTTCAAAGAACAATGTTGCATGCGAACCATCGCGGGAGAGCTTAACCCTCGTTATATGCACATTACGCAGTCTTTCGTCAGATACACTCCTGGAGAGTATTTCTCCGATAATCTGACGTATATCTCCCGACAACCTCTGCCTTCTTCTGCTATCCATTGGAATCCATTCAGAAAGCGGTTAGAGTTCTCTGGCTATGGAGACGATCTCGAAGCTTTCAATCACGTCACCCAGTTTGATGTCATTAAAGCCAGAAAGACCTATACCGCATTCGAAACCGGATTTGACATCTTTCTTGTCTTCCTTGAAACGCTTAAGGGAACTGATGGTTCCGGACCAGACATCAGCACCATTCCGTACCAGACGTATCTTAGCATTTCTCTTTATCAAACCGCTGATAACATACGATCCTGCTACGGTTCCGATCTTAGGAACTTTGAAAAGTTCCCTGACTTCAGCTGATCCAAGGAATTTTTCTTTCTCTTCTGGTTTTAGAAGCCCTGAAAGCGCTCTTGTTATGGTTTCTTCAACCTGGTGTATAACACTGAAGAAAGCAATTTCAACATCTCTGGCTGATGCCTCTTCACGTGCTCTGACATCGGGTCGAACCCTGAAACCGACAATCACGGCATTTGAGGCGGCAGCAAGGTTGACATCGTTACTCGAAATGCCCCCCGCACCGCTTCTAATGATGTTAACGGAAACTTCTTCATTGCCAAGTTTAGTAAGTGTATCTACAATGGCTTCCGCAGTACCCTGAACATCCGCCTTGATGATAAGGTTCATTATACCCTCGTTTTCAGCGGATTTCTGCCAGAAATCTTCAAGGGATATCATACTGCCAGCTCGCAACTCTCTTTCCCTCTGCACAATCTGTCGTCTTCTGGTTATACGTTTAGCCTCGTGTTCGCAGCTTACAGCTACTATCGGGTCTCCAGCATCCGGAACATCGGTACAGCCTAATATCTGTACGGGGGTTCCGGGGCCGGCTTCTTGAATCTCGTTATCATTTTCATCGTACATCGCCCGAACTCTTCCATGGCATCTTCCGGCAACAAAATCATCCTCAACCCTCAACGTTCCATCCTGTATGATCACGTTGACAACTGTTCCACGTCTTGGATCAATTTCACCTTCGAGAACTGTCCCTTTAGCAGGTCTGTCCGGATATGCTGTTAACTCCTGCATTTCAGCCTGCATCAACAGCTTATCCAGAAGATCGTTGACATTTTCACCTGTTATGGAGGAAACCTCCGAACAAAGTACTTCCCCACCCCACTCTTCTATCAGAATATTGTGGGATGCAAGATCCTTCTTTACGAAATCGGGATTTGCAGTTGGAAGATCAATCTTTGTGATCGCTACTACTATGGGAACTCCTGCAGCCCTGGCATGGTCAATGGCTTCCTGCGTCTGGGGCATAACCCTGCTGTCCGCAGCAACGACGAGGATAACTATATCTGTAACTCTGGCTCCTCTAGTTCTCATCGCTGTGAAAGCTTCATGACCTGGTGTATCTATAAACGTTATCTTTTTACCGTCTCCGAAATTTGATATGTACGCACCGATATGCTGGGTGATCCCACCGGATTCAGTAGCTATGATGTTAGTTTGCCTGATTCTGTCAAGCAGTGCGGTTTTGCCATGATCAACATGCCCCATCACGGTGATTATCGGGAACCTTCTAGATTCGGAACCACCGGTGCTGACACGCTTTTTCTCCAGTTCCTTGGCTCCGTAGCTTTCAACCACCTCTACTTCAAAATTATACTCATGCGCCACCAGAGATACAGTTTCAACATCAAGCCTCTGGTTCGCTGTAGCCATGACACCAAGTTCCATGAACTTACCAATGACTTTACTGAGGGATACACCCATTAATTCCGATAATTCCGAGGGACTCGTAAAATCGGTGATTCGAATTATTTGCGATTTTCCATCTATAATGTTGTCCTGTAGTTTTTCTATTTTATCTTCTCTATGTTTCTTTCGCTTCTTCTGTCTTGATTTACCAGTGCCTGAATCAATTTTGGCCAGTGTATCTCGAACGGTTTTCACTGCTTCTGCGGTTACTTTAGGTTTTAGTCGGCGCTTTTTCTTCTTCTTTTTCTTTTGAACCGTCTTGGTCCTTGCAGCTTCTTTCTCACGGTCGAATCTGTTCCTTAAATTCACTACTTCTTCCGGAGCAAGTGAACTCATATGACTCTTCACAGATACTTTCATTTCCAAAAGAACCTTGAGCAGCGCCTCACTTGACAGATTAAGCTCCTTGGCAAGTTCGTATACTCTCAGCTTCTTCCCATCGATTTTATCAGCCAAGGGAATCACCTTCTTCTTTCATTCATCCAATTCAGCAATTCAAGCAATTCGAAATTGTTCTTCGTAATCCTGCTACAGGGAAGGCCTTTAATCCAGTGCGGTTTCAGTATCGAAGACCTCATCAGCACCATCTTCCAGTACAGCGTTTTTTGCTTCCTCTTTTTTCAGTTCAACAGTTTTCTTTCTATTCTTTATCAGGGCTCTGGCTTCCTTCAGTATGCTTTTCAGTTTGACCGGACCTACACCTGGAACCTCAAGAATATTTTTCTCGGGGCAGCCGATAAGTGTATCCGCAGAATCAAATCCTGCACGTGTAAGCCTCTCCGCCAGTTTTTCGTTAACACAGTCTAACTCGGATATATCAATCCTGAGCATATCCTCCCAGATTTTTCTTTTGTCCCAGAGAGATTTTTCCTCAACTTCAATCCTGTATCCAACCAGCTTACCTGCCAGTCTTACGTTATGACCACCCTTACCCTTTGCTCTTCCTATTTCATCATCCGGAACTGTAGCGATCATTATGGTTTCTTCGTCTCCGGTCTCGTGGTTGATCCGTTTCTCAATATCAACTTTGAGGACAGTTGCGGGGAGCAGAGCGCTGGTTACAAGCAGTATTCTATCTATAGTCCACGGGATTATATCGATTCTCTCACCGTTCAATTCACGCATGACTGACTGCACCCGCATACCCTTCATTCCGACAAACGTACCCACTGCGTCAACTCTTATATCGTTGCTTGCCACCGCGATCTTTGTTCTAACACCTGGTTCACGGGCAATTGCTTTTATCTGCACAACTCCCTCATCGATTTCGGGAGCCTCTCTCTCGAAGAGTCTTTTCACAAGAATCGGAGTGGCTCTTGAAAGAACAAGCTGGGGTTCTGTGCTCTCCGGACTGAGAACCTCAACAAGGACTGGAAGAACAGTATCTCCGTGTTCGAACCTTTCACCTCTGGCCCTCTCTTCAGGTGGGATTAGAGCCTCTATCTGACCGGCAATACGAACGTTGACCCTGTTTCTGTAAACCTGCTGTACAACACATCGTGGAATGAGCTGGCCGATCCTGCCTGAGTACTCCTCGTAAACCTTCTCTCTCTCTGCAGATCTTTCGAGTGTATGGAACTCTCTCCTGAATACGTTTATCGCAGCACGGCCGAAATCGTCAAAATCGATAGGTACTCCTACCTCATCACCATAGTCAGCTTCGGGGTCGTATTTTTTAGCTTTTCTTCTCGTGATCTGAAGATGAGCTCTCTCAGTTTCAATTTCCTTGACCACTTCCATAAGAGCAATGATATTAACATCATTCGTCTTCTGATCCCATGTGATTTTAATGTTCTGAGGAGTACCATATTCAATCTCAGTTGCTTCTATAAGTCCGCTTCTAAGCCACTCAATAAGAAGTTCCTGATTTGCGCCTTTGCTTTCTCTGATCACTGCGGCCAGGGCTTCTATTCTCTGATAATTTTCCGACACTTCTATCTCCTCGCATAACTTGAAACAGCTGTAATCAGTCCAGTACTTCCACTGCACTCTCTATTTCGTCAGAGTTTACTGTCCTGCCTTTCATGAACTTAAGGTATCCATTACTGTATTCCTCAAGCAAATCAATGAAATTGTCATTCTCCATCTTTACTGACAGCTTTCTGCCTACGGATCTTTTCCAGTCAACCTCTGTGCTGAGAATGCGTCCTATGCCCGGTGAACTGACTTCTAACCTGTAATCCCTTAAAAGCATATTTCCGTCAATAGAATCCCTTATCATCCTGGTCAGGTTGGCGCATTCTGAAATATTAACTCGTCCTGGCCTGTCAACAAGGAGTCTAATCATTAGACTCGTGCCGATATTCTTTTCAGTGAGATCAATCAGAAGAAGACCGGTTTTGTCAACAATATCTTCTATCAATTCAAACAGCTCAGATGATTCCATATATCCTTAATCAAACAATATGAAATAAAGGCGGATAGATACCGCCTTTTGAATCAAACGTTCCTTCAGCGCAACCATTAACTGAAATCTAGTTCTTTCCCGTATTTATGGCAAGTCAGGCTGGGTGATTCTGCCTAATATTAAATCGCTCTTGAGAGCTTCAGTATAATTACAGAATTCAGCATTTTCCTGAAAATCTCTCTGAAGGGAAAGATCGTTGAGTATGCTGCCAATCTGGTACTGAGTTTCATTCTCTCCTATAATTTGGACCAGTCTCCCGCGGGCATCAGAAAGAAGCATAACTGTCCTTGCCCCCTGAAGAGTACTGTAGTGCGGTATACCGCCGTAAGACGAGCAGAAGAATATGTAAAGCCACTGAATTTCAAGTTTGAGCATCTCTATGTTAAGTGAATCCTGCTCCTCCAGAGCAAGTATTCCGTAGTATGAGTTATATAGTAATGATGTTTCCCGCATAACCGGGGCTCCAGTCTGATCATCCCTTAAATTAATGAAGCAGTACAGTGGACCTCCAATACGTTCCCATAGAATTCCCAATTCATCCTTGACGCTGAAAGCTGCTTCCTGAAGAGTGGGTGAGGATTCGATGAAAACCATCAGTTCAAATATGCGCCTGTCGAATCTGAGCATATTAATTTCATTCGAAATATATATTCGTCTCTCATCGAAATCATCCAGTCCGGTTCTCAGGAGTGCTTGATTCAACACATCAAGCATTTGCGATATTTCCATAGGCCAGATTGTTAAATTATCAAAATTACCGTAGCTGAAGTATACCAGGATCTCCTTGATTCTCTGCATTCCCTCAAGATCACCCTCTGAAGCGAGTATGTATCCTCTTATAGCACTATGAACGGGAAGTATTGCAAGCTCAATCTGACTGAGATCGTTAAGCTCGTTCAGCACACCAGTTGTATCTCCCGCCTCCAACCGCTGAAGGAGATCCAGGCCTTCCTGCATCCTCTGGATCTGAATATCCGTATAGTCTGTTATTACGGAAGCAATCTCGGGATGTGTGCAACTTATGATATTGTTGAGTTCATGGTTAAGGCTGTCAGCTGAGTTCATATATCTGAGGAATGTGGTACCGTAATCAAACATCAAGTTTCTGAACAGAGGGCTTTGTGTGTTTACTCCGTCGCCATCAATTAGCAGTTTATCAACCATCCCCATTGCTATTTGCCACTTCAGATATACACCATCAAACGACTCTGTAAGTGGGGTCAGGATCATGATTTTCTCTGCGTAACCGTTTCTATTCTGAGCATGGAGATCCCATGCGTTCCGCAGCGAAGAAAGAGCGCTGTCGGGATTACCAAGATTTATCCATACAAGCGCAAGGTTATTATGAACTTCGGCATAATTCGGAGCCATCCTTGTAAGCGAATCGTAAGCCGCCTGGCCAAGTCTAATGTAACTGTCAGCCTCTTCGCAATCCTCTGCAACCATTCCGTTCATCAGAAGGATTGAAATCAACGGGGGTGAAAGCTGCTGATAAAGCCTTGCAGTTGATATATAGGCACTGCCGAGAGCGTACCATCCTCCAAGCTCAAGAGGATTTGTCTCAACACATTTTTTGCACCATGCTATTGAGCTGTCCGCCGAAAGCCTGGCGTTATCGTAGTAGTAGAGTGCCCTCTGCGCTGCCTCAGGATTCCCGGTGTTCCGCCATTCCTGAGCGGCACTCACTGCAGTTTCAATTGCAGGCTGTATATGGGAAAGGTACATGTCCTTTCCTATGAACAGTTCCCTCCCGGATTTCATGGCTCTGAGGTAATCGGGGAGAGCAACAGCTCCAAGAATTATCGCAACTACAAAAAGAACATATGCCAAACCATATCTCCTGACACCTTTAAGAAGAGTAAATTTGCATGGAATGGATGCTAAAAGCAGACCAGTGAACAGAGCCAGAAGTAAAGCAGATGAAGGCCATCTGAGTGCCACCGATACCGAAGCTTCAGCCAGCAGCGCGACTATACCGCCAACAATTCCGGGAACCAGCCATTTTCCCGCTGTCTCCCTGCTGATGCTTTGCGGGAAAATGGATTCCCTTTTTCTGTACACTAACCTGAAGATTGTGTAAGCTGCAACCGCCCACAATAGTAACCCTATGATCCCGGTATCACCAAGTATCTCAAGATACTCACAATGTGCATGAAGGGTATTATGACTGACACCGAGAAGGGAGTAATCCGGATTTCTGAACTGTGGAAATACTATCTGGAATGATCCTGGACCGTATCCCAGAATTGGATTTGTCTGTATCATCGATATTGAACCTGACCATATTAGCTTCCTGACCTGTAAAGTACCCGTTTCCGTAAAACTGAGTTCTTCCATTCGACTTCCCAGGAGGATAACTGAGCTTCCTATCAGAATCAGAAAGATCAGAAGCAGTGAAACAAGTATTCTTCTGCTTTTTCTGATGAACGGTATGAAGAGTATGAATACTACTATAGCGACCAGACCGATCAGACTCCCTCTGGTTTTGCTTACAAGTATCGCAGCTGTGCAGAGCAGAGCAAAACAGAAGGCTGATACTAACCTGAATTTTGAAAGACTCAGCCTGCTGAGAAGAAACCCGGCACCTGCGGGCAGCATGGCCATTGAAAAACTCCCGAGAAGGTTTGCATTCCCCATTGTGCTGGAACTTCTCGCCATCTGTGTAAGCCCCGCATCCCAGGGGAATATGATTATGCCAAGGGACTGAAGGATAGCGTAAACTGAGAGAATAGAAGTGGATACTACCATAACCCATAGAACAGTATCTCTGATTTTCTCTTTGAACGTGGTCGCCATTATAAAAACGAGGCCACCAAGTGCAATTATGCTGTATATGTATTTAGGGGCATTGACGGATTGAACCCCGTCATAATGGCGGAAGATCATCCAGAGGATAATAAGAATGAACGAAATTGCCAGCCATCTGCTGACCCTTGCCAGGGCTATCCTGCCGTCCATTACGATGCCCAGAGATGCTGCCAGCAGAGCAAGTGCTGCGCCGCAAACATAGATAGCTTCCTTTATCAGTATGCTGCTTCTGCTGTTCGTTTGAACGAGGAACATTGATCCAAGTATCAATAAAATTACAATGATCTGAATTGCCGCTTGTGGAAGACTTCTCACTTTTTTATCACCCTTGTTTCAGCTCGACTCATGAAAAATGAAAAGAGACCGATCAGGCCAAGAGCGTGAACAAACAGCAGAACTGCCTGATAAGGTTTAAGCGTAGGCAGCAGCAGAGCCAGTGTGCCCATTAGAGCCGCCACCACCAGCAGAACCCTGACAGCCTGACTATGAGATAATCCAAGCCGCATCAGCCGATGGGCAAGATGGTTTCTATCCGCGGCGAACAGATGTTTTCCATTCTTCCATCGGTATCTCAGTACGAATGCTGTATCTATCATGGGAAGTGCAAGGATCAGTATCGGAGTAAAGATGGCAATTTCCCTGATAGACCCCTCTGGAGTATAAACTCCAAGAACAGCTATTATCCCCAGCATGAAACCAAGCATGTTGCTGCCGCAGTCACCCATGAAGATAGAAGCAGGATTGTAGTTGTAGAAAAGAAATCCACTTGTCGCCCCTGCGAGGGAAGCGCTGATAAACGCAACAGAGTAATTGCCGGTAATAAGATTAACTATTGTGAAAAATACGGCAGCTATGGCGCATGCTCCTGCAGACAGGCCGTCTGCGTGATCAAGCAGGTTTACTGAATTGGTTATTCCAACGAGCCAGATCACGGTTAGAGGAGCGGCAAGCCAGGCAAGACTGCTTCCTGTAAGGAATACGCTCAGCAAAGCTCCCTTTGTAACGAAAATAAAACCTGCAAGAACCGCGGCAACGGTATGAAGTGAAAGTTTGATGACTGGAGAAAGGCCCAGAGTATCGTCCACGAGTCCTACGATCGACATCAATCCCGCTCCGGTGATAACCATAACGCACAGAGGTTTCCACCCGATTGAGGTCATTCTTTCGACGCCATTAAGGAGAAGCATGCCTGCAATAACAGTTATAGCGAAGGAGAGGTAGATCGCCATCCCACCAAGAAGAGGTGTAGCCATCAGATGTCTCTTTCTTCGATCCGGCTTATCAACAAGCCTGCACTTGAGAGCAACCCGTCTTGCAAGAGGTGTCAAAAGCACGCTTGCGCTCAAAGCTGCGAAGAAAGCAAAGCCGATTTCTTTAGTATTCATATATTGTTACTGTACATCCGGATATAATTCATCCAACTCTTAGTTCTTATTAACTCTCATTTTAATACCATCACTTGTAAAGAGATGACTTCTCCCAAAATCCATAGAGAACCCGAATGTTTTTCCGGGAACCGCTTTAACTCGTGGACCGCATCTTGCAGCGAACTGCCTGCCGTTGAATTTCAGATAGATGATATTCTCATTACCCAGAGTTTCAACAACCTCAACTTCACCTGAGAGCAGGCTTCCCTCAGATGGACGAATATCCTCAGGTCTTATTCCAAACAGATATTCCCCATCCGGTATGCCTTCATATGGAGTATTCTGAAGGACAGTATCACCCGCATGGATAACACCCTTTTCCAGCTCAATGTTCAGGAAATTCATTGATGGACTGCCGATGAATCCGGCAACAAAACTGTTATCAGGATTATCGTACAGATCCAGAGGTGTGGCTATCTGCTGAATATATCCATCCTTAAGTACCACTATCCTGTCACCAAGCGTCATCGCTTCAGCCTGATCATGTGTCACGTATATCATGGTAGACTTAAGTTTTGTATGCAGCTGGCTCAGCTCATTACGCATCTGTACCCTGAGTTTTGCGTCAAGGTTCGAAAGGGGTTCATCAAATAGGAAAACGGCAGGATGCCTGACGATCGCTCTTCCCAGTGCTACTCTCTGTCGCTGTCCTCCTGACAGCTCTTTAGGTTTTCGCTGGAGATAATCGGACATTCCAAGTATTTCCGCAGTTTCCTTCACGTTCCTATCTATCTTATCTACGGACATTTTTTTCATTTTAAGTGAAAAAGCCATATTATCGTAAACCGTCATATGAGGATAAAGAGCGTAATTCTGGAAAACCATTGCAATGTCTCTGTCCTGTGGCTTGATATCAGTTACATTCCGCTCATCGATGAAGACATCTCCAGTGCTCGGTTCCTCGAGTCCTGCAAGAATGCGCAGAGTTGTGGATTTGCCGCATCCGCTGGGACCCACGAGAACCAGAAATTCACCGTCCCGCACTTCAAGATCGAATTTCGCAAGAGCAAGTATGTCTTTCTGGAAGATTTTACTAACTCCCTGAAATCTTACAGAAGCCAAGAATCACGTCCTTTCAATCAGTTCTGAACCATTATAACAGAAACGGTGTGGCCTTCGTATGAAGCGGTCTCCGCGTTGACCGGATCCCTTATCCATTTGTATCCATTTACATAGAATGCGTACCTGTAGACACCGCCTGCCAGGTCGGAAATATCCATCGACCAGAAACCGCTGGCATCTTTTTCCATCCTGCCGTTTACAGGATTTATGATACCGCCTGCGGCAACACTTCCTCCCCAGTCATTCCAGTCAGACAGTACTTGAACTGAAGATGCTCCCGGGAACCATAGAACCAGTCTGTTACCATGTTCGAGAGGTCTCTCCATTGGAATGAAAAGCGAACATCCTGCAGTAGACAGGAACAGAAGGATAATCGTCAGGTTGATTTTTCTTGTCATTTCAGCAGTCCTGTCAGGTTTATCCGCAGTAAAGGAGAACTGTCGTAATCCCACTCTATTCCCACAAGACCCCGCAGGGGACCCAGCGCAGCTGAAAGAGCAAGGCAGCATGCGGGTTGAAGGCTATCATCAATATCGCCTGAAACCGATACTTCAGCGCAAACATCATCCCTTGGAGCAACGGATGCGCTCCCGGTAACCCTTGTGCTGTCATTGATTATCTCTACCGTTACTCCGGCAGATGCGTAAGTATCAGAAGTCACTGATGATATGTAAGCCCTGTAATCACCATCGGCGTAATAATCACAGACAATATCCCACGATACCCCTTCCTCGGATATCATACCAGCTGTTGCCGACACGCAGCTGAGGCTGTCACTCGAAAGATCAAGCATACCATTTATCCCTGCAGAAACTAAATACCTTCTTGATTCAAGGATAGCTCCGAGTACAATTATCCTCTGTCCTGCTGTGAATGCACTGCCGGGAAATTCAATTTCATCTCCTGCAAAATGAATTTCTGGAACTACTTCTATCGTTCCCCATCGTGTATTGATAGGGCGGAAATCCCGAATTTCTGCAGATACAGCCCATCTCCCCTCTTCTCCGTCAGCTCCGGCAACGACAATCCATGGCTTGAAATAGCGGAAATCTCCCCTTACGGACAATACGTTCACAGTGAAATTTTCATCAGAAATTGAATCCGCAGTATGTATCTGTGCCCTTGCATAATCCACTCCGGCGAATCCCATCCAGGGTGAATGCACATTAAAATGAGTAAGTGTATCACCCCTTGTAAGCTGTATGAAATAATCTCCTCTGAAACCAAGAATGCCGCCAGAAGATACTCCGAAACCCTGAATGGAATCAATGTTCACCAAATCCCACTCAATAACCGGATTAGACAAACCCGCAATGAACGGCTGTTGGTCGTTCATGTATATTCCCGCCGCTATCCATGGAGTGCCCGGCCACTTAACAACACCCCTGGCTCTTCTTAAATGGGCAGGTGATGTAGAATCACTACGCATCGCACCGGTCGCCAGAAAGTCAACCTCAGGTGATTCCACTATTACTGAAACGGCAGCATCAATTAAAGTGCTGTCAATTACCGGATGGTTGCTCTTCCAGCTCCCTGAGGCGGATGCATCAATCAGGCACTCGTATCCGAATACCCAGTTTTCTGGAATGATGGAAACATCGATGGAATCAGGACCTCCAGCGAGAAGAATGATCATGGTTATAAATGAGATACTCACAGATAACCTCCAGGAGATACGGATATCCCCAGAACCTGTCTGCAGTCATGGTCGTTCAGAATCACTGCCCAGTCCAGCGTAAGCCATTCATGCTCGATGGATAACCCGGTATTCCAGGACGAGCCATCGGATCCTGTTCTTACCGTAAGCCAGTCATTAACACCAAGATCGAAACCGAGAGCGCTCTTTCCATTCGTAACTGAGAAATGGCCGCGAAATCTCCTGTCAAATACCGTTGAAATGCCGTAGCCAATGACTCTTTCATTGAGCTTTTCTCCATAAAGCCGCAGATTAGAAACGTTCAGGCCTATGGCAATAGTCGGAAAGACTGAGAACTGAAAACCCAGACCTGCAGATAGCATTTCACTGGAGGAATGCCCTGAATCGTTATCTGTTATTGCAAATCCCAGTGAACCACCGATTGAGATACTGGGTCCGAATACTCCTTCCATGAAACCCACAGGATCGCCTTTGATTGTCCTGGCGGTGGTTAAAACAGCCTGTAGAGTATCCGGTTCTGATTCGGATCGGGTCCATCCGGCAGCCGCTCCATACTGGTGTGAGTCTAACTCAAAGACCGCGGCTGCAAAAATGTTGTTATTATCGATATCACTGGCGTTTGAGTATACTGAAAACTGAGTTTCCGTAATTCTTACGAGCCCTGCTGGAGCTGTCACGCATGAGGATGCATTGTATGACCATGCATAGGGACCACATGCACATCCGACCGGCCCCGGGCCATCCGGAAAAGACATAAAGGAAATCAGAAACAGAAGCAGGCAGCTGATCAGTATGCACCCCTTCCCTTGAATATAATCGCGATTGTTCTGAGCAGAATAGTGAAATCAAGCATCAGAGACTGGTTCCTTATATAGTAGTAATCATATCCCAGATTGTCATGAAGAGGAAGCTCCTTTCTGCCCATGATCTGCCACATGCCTGTCAACCCGGGTTTAACATCAAGCCTGTGTCTCTGCCAGCTCGTATACTTGTCCACTATGAAAGGCATTTCAGGTCTTGGACCCACCAGGCTCATATCGCCACGGAGAATGTTAATAAGTTGAGGCAACTCGTCCAGGCTTGTTCTTCTGAGAAGTCTTCCAATGCCAGTAATCCTTGAATCATTCATCGAGATGGGAGCCACCTCATACTCATCGGAATCAGGTTTCATTGTTCGGAACTTGTAAAGCGTAAATTCTTTTCCCCTTAGTCCCACTCTTTTCTGACTGAAAATCGGCGAACCGTTCTTCCGCACAAGCTGAAAAAGAAATATAACTGACATCAAAGGAAAAAAAATGAGAAAAAGCACAAAAGATATTGATACATCCATTGATCTTTTAGTTATTCTGTGCATTACACCTGGTTCCCCGTACCCTATTTCTACAATGGGCAGCTTAGCCAGATCATCGACGTCGGTGACTCCCAGCGCTATTTCGAACAGATCAGTTACCAGCCTGAAATGAACCTCTCTATCCTTCACCAGAGAAATGATCTCCAGTATTCTGGATCTGTCAAGTTCGGGCGCCGCGAAGAATACCTCATCCACATTCAGCCTGCTTATCGTCTCAATTATACCGTCAAGCGAAGATACAATTTCTACGCCTTCTAACAATTCCTTTTCAGTCGAGGATGAAGAGACTACTCCCACTAATTCGGGAGCTTTTCCGGGAAGTCTCCGAAGAGCGGTGATAACCCTTGAAGCAACCTCTCCGGTACCAACTACAAGAATCTTCGGGGTTTCCCTCACCGGAGCTATTGCATGCGCGATCTTCCTTGCCAGATACCTTGAGACTGCAGTCACCGGTATGGAGATCCCTATGAACATGAAGAGCATCACTCGTGAGTATTCCATCCTCACCATATAGCTTACAGCCATAAGAGCGACTAGAAGAAATACAAAAGCTTTCAGAAGCTGCTGCAGCTCTCCCATGCTTCCAAGATGTCTTTTTGGCAGGTAAAGGTCTGATCTGGCGAAGGAAAATATCCAGATAACGGCAACCACAGGCAGGATTGGTAGATACAAGACCAGCTGCTGATGAAATTCCGGAAGCATGCCTGCGAATATCTCAGTTCTTAGAACCCATGTAAGCATGAATACAAACGGTATTGTAATTATGTCTGCAGCGATGAGCAGAATCATCAATACGCGGTCTACTCGTCTTACTGGCGCCAGCTTCATTCATTCACCTCTTCAGAGATAAATATACCCCTGCACAGACCTGAGAACAGAGCGCAGCCTCTCCAGAAAGCAAATAGTGGAACTATCGGAACAAGTGACCAGTCCCTGCTGAACGCAATCAGAATAAGCGGGACAGTGGACATAATGAAGAGGCATCCCCACAAAGCAATGTACAGCGGGTCAGCAAATAGCAGCAGTAGAAGAAGAAGAGGGCACAGGATTATCTGAATTTTCATACTTAATGGTGTATAGGTATCGGCCCCGGCTTTACGTGGATACTTTCTGAGGATTTTCATCCTCCATCTGCCCCTTGAGAACTTCATTCGGAAGTATGCCCTCCAGCTCTCCCTGTGTCTGTGGGACACTTTCGCTTCGAGTGCAAATCGAAGTACGTATCCTTCTTCCGCCATTCTGTACGAAAGATCCACATCTTCATGATCAGGAAAAGGAAAGGATTCATCGAATCCTCCCGTTCTCTCCAGTACAGAGCGTCTGTATCCTGCTGAATACGTATCTATCATATCTATGGTTTCGTACTTTGAAAGCACCTTGTACCGTTCATCGAACTCTATCTGTGCCAGCCTCTGGATGATTCGTGCGCCTCCTGCTGAATAGACTCCCTTAACAGCGTCAGCCCCACTGTTAAGAACAATGATCATCTGCTCAGCCCAGTCCGGATGTGGAATACAGTCGGAATCGGTGAAAAGCACCAGGTCCCCGATAGATGCTTTCCATCCACTGTTTCTTGCCGCGGCAGGACCGCGGTGCCTGCCTTCAACTACTCTGTCAGCCATCGCAGCGACTCTCTCCGGAGGGTGATCACCCCCATCAATGGAGACCACTATTTCCAGGCTGTCCCGTACTGTCTGTACGTTCAGAGCTTCAAGGCATCGTTCAAGATCGCCTGAATCATTGTACGACGGTACTACTACACTGACAATTTTCGAAGGAATGGTCATAACCTCCGCCTTGAATCCCTGAACAGGTATTTCCTGAAAGTCGAGAATGCCCTGAATGTTCTTCTCCGTTCATCTCCGTCAAAAAGGCTTATCCAGAGTTTCCTGATAATGTATAGAGGTCTCAGGTAAAACCTGCGTCTGGCGAAATCACAGAAGTCCACAAGATCTTCTGAAGACAGATCATCAGTTTTTATTACGCAGCTGTGCAGTCCCTCTTCTGTCAGCCAGTCTCTCCAGTTTTCTGCAACCAGATTATTCGATTCGCAGGCCTGCATATACGCTTCAGTGCCCGGGTATACCATCATTGGATAGAACTGAGCTGTATCAGGATTGATTTTCAGCGCGAATTCAAGTGTTTCCCGCATGGTCTCCCTGTTCTCGCCCTGAGTGCCTACCATGAAACATCCATGAACCAGTATTCCCGCTTTCCTGGCGTTTTCAGCGAATTTCAGAGACATCTCAACCGTGATACCCTTGCGCATATTAGTGAGCATCCTGTTGCTGCCGCTTTCAAAACCTACGCATACCGTCCGCAGGCCGGCCCTCTTGCAGATACTGAGTGTCTCGAGGTCAACATCTGCCCTCATATTAGATGTCCATGAGACATTTACACCGTTCCTGATAAACGATCCGGCAAGTTCTCTTAGACGACCTCTGTCAACTGATATGGTGTCATCCTCGAAAAATACCGCCCGTACTTCCGGCATGTTATTCTGAATCCAGAGCATTTCACCCGTTATGTTCTCAATCGATCTTTTCCTGAATTTTCTTCCCTGCATCGTCTGAGGGAACACACAGAAAGTACAGTCATGGGGACAGCCTCTGCCCCCCATTATCATTACCTGAGGATACAGGGCATTGGGGTTATTATAGCTGTATATATCAAGGTGTTCTGAATAGATGCTGCTGACATACGGCAGAGAATCAAGGTTGCTCACTCTTTCCCCATCACCTGTAAACAGAACCTCACCGTGCGTCTGTCTCAGATAGAGCCCTTTAACGTCGGCCGGGTCTTTTCTGTTTTCAATCGCCTCCGCAAGTCCTGTTAGAGGGTTCTCGTATTCACCCGCAACTAAACCTGCGAACCTCTCCCCCATTTTCAGTGTTTCATAGGGAAGCGCGGACGGGTGTGTTCCTACCATTACGACAAATCGTCCTGTGATCGCAATGGTGTCCGCGAACCGTACGTCGGATTCAATGGAAGGAGTGGACGTCTCCACTATCACCAGGCCGGGGTCGAAACTACTGATCCTGCCAGTTGTCTGCTCAATATCCAGGCCGTCTGCGGGAGCATCAACAAGATCAACTTCATGACCGGCCTTTTCGAGGGCTCCGACAGCATACGCAAGCCATATCGGGTAATAGAGCGTACCACTCTTTGTAACAGCGGGACTTCTCTGACCCCGGCTGTAGCCCTTTATGAAAGGCGGGTTAACTGCTGTAATTCTCATTTATTACCTTCTGCAGAGTGAACCAGACGTCTTCTGTCTCGATAGCATCCATACATGTTGCCCTTTCGCGAACGCAGCCGGGAAAAAGGCTGTTCGAGTAGCATGGTGAGCAATCCGTGATTCCCTGCAGGGGATTTACAAGTCCACCTGCATAGAGTGTTTCAGGAGATGACGGACCGAACAGCACTACTGAAGGGATTCCTCTTGCAGTCGCAAGATGTGCGGTTCCACTGTCAGCACCAAGAAACCCGTAACATCTGTCAAGAATGGCAGCTGTCTGCCCCCAGGTTGTTTTCCCCGTCATATCAACAACAGCAGCTCTGCACAGCTTTTTCATCTCTTGCGCAGCCTCTGAATCATCACTCCCTCCTATTAGAACAATATTGAATCCAGCAGTCGAAAGCCTGTCAGCAATTACAGCGTATCTGTCCGGGAACCACCTTTTCTCAAGGACGGTATCCCTTGGGTTTTTTCCTCCACCGGGAGCTATAGCAAACAGAGGGCGGGATAGATGCAGGTTTTCAGCCCACTCACTTTCCGTTTCTCTTACCGGAAAGACAGGCCGCCAGTCCTGAGGGGATACTCCGGCTGTTTTTGAGTAAGAGTATCCTGCGAAGTCGGTTTCAATCATCGGAAATACTTTCTCCCATTTACCCAGTTGCTCCCCCCCGGAGGACCTTACGGATGAGCCTGTAAGAAACCTTACCCACCTTCTAACGGAGGGTGAGCCCTGAAATACGAAAGATTCCTTCACATTCTTCAGAATTTTTCTGTTCCTGATGCTCCATCGCATCAGGTTCAGTGAGCCCCCTGCACCTGATTGAGGAGGTACGGGAGCAACAAATACTCTAGATATTCCCGGGAACCTCTCCCACACTGCAGCTGCTGCATAACCGGTAAGAACCCAGTATTCAGCTTCTCTCCCCCTTACAAGGTCCCGGACAGCGGGAGTGCAGAGCAGTGCATCACCGAATGCATGTGTCTTAACGATAAGAACGGGAGAGTTAGCTTCCATTTTTCAGTTCTTTCCAGGCCATATACCTTCGTGTGGAGTATCTTATACCACAGAGAGCTATGATGGCCATGGGGAAATCAATCGCTGTTCTATGGGGAGTACCCGAAGCAGTAAGAAGGTGCATAAGTGAATATCCTGCTACAAGCGTGGCAAGGAATAACCCTTCCGTACCTTTTTCAATGGAACATCTGACTGCGCCCCCCCATAGGAAGAATAGAACCCAGAAAAGCGCCAGCAGGCCCGCAACCGTATAGAGCGGAGAGAACGATTTCAGAGGGAACGGTTTGAAGAATTCCACAAATCGGAGCGAAATAAGCTTCAGTGTCATTACGGGATTTTCGAGCATGAAGCGGATATTCCTTTCGTACAGGATTT
>JAUWMQ010000135.1 GCA_030613065.1 Candidatus Aegiribacteria sp.
CCACGTTCTCAAGGCAGCAGCTCCGGAGAACGGGATTATGCCTTCTACCTTCGATTTCGATCGGAGTTATTGCCATACGAACTTCGCCTGCAAAAACGCAATTCCGAACAGAGTCAAGTGCGCAATCTTTCCATACCTTTACACCGGACCAATCTTCGGATGAGTTACAGTTATCTTCGAGCAGCCTGATCTGAGAATTGGTCAGGGGTATCCAGTCTTCCGGAATATCGCTGACCGTTAACATCTCATCTGAAGCCAGCTGGAATATTTCACTGAACCTCTGCTGTAAATTCATGCTCTCCTGCATCCCCGAGCCCCTTAATCCAGAGTTTCAAGTACGGATAAGAAGAACTTCCAGAAACGCTGAAGTGAAGAAATGCTGGCTCTTTCTCCCGGTATGTGAACATCCCTGATATCAGGCCCCATGGAGATCATATCCATCCCACCTATCCTGTCACCTATTATGCCGCATTCAAGCCCGGCATGGATAGATTCAACTTGAGGCTTACGCCCAAAAAGCTCTGCGTAGATCTCAATCAGCTTACCAAGTAATATGGAATTCGAATCAGGCATCCATCCGGGATACGAGCCTCCGGTGCTGAATACGCATCCTGACAGTCGTGCGACAGCGGCAATTCTATCACCAAGAGCCTTCTTAGCGCTTTCCAGCGGGCTTCGTACTGTAAGCTCTACTCTGAATTCATCGCTACTCATGGAGACTATAGCCATGTTGACTGAAGTCTCTACCAGTCCATCAATGACACCGCTTTTCTTCTCCACTCCATGAGGAAGAGCAAGAAGCAGATCGGTAATCCTCAAGCTGGTTTCAGAATCCACAGGTCCGACCATGACAGGAGCATGCTCCATCCGGACTTTAATATCATCTTCGATTCCACTGTATTCAAGTGCTATTTCCTCTGAAACCTGACTAAGGTGTTCCCTTGCAGCATCGGGATCACTCTTGGGAAAATGAACTAATGCGGACGCGTTTCGAGGAATCGCGTTTCTTCTCGTACCACCCGAAATTCCCGCGATGCGGCAGTTGTGAACATTGCAAAGGCTTCCGAGAATTCTTCCGAGAAAACGTATCGCATTTCCACGGTTCTTATCAATCTCGATCCCCGAATGGCCGCCTTTCAATCCGGAGATTTCAAAGCGATAACAGTCAACCGGTTCTGAACGCTTCAGGGGCATTTTCAGATGAATATCCATCCCCCCGGCACATCCTATCGTGAACACTCCCTCGTCCTCGGAATCGAGATTCACAAGACGCCTGTACTTTATCCATTCCGGGGCAAGATTACCGGCTCCCGTAAGCCCCCTCTCCTCATCAGTTGTGAAGAGGCACTCAAGAGGCGGATGGGAGATGTCCTGAGAATCCAGCACTGCAAGCATAAGCGCTACGCCTATTCCGTTATCCGCACCCAGAGTAGTGTCAGGAGAAATTACCCAGTCATCCCGGATGATCGGAACGATGGGGTCCTTTGAATGATCATGGCTGCTTTCATCCGTTTTTTCAGCAACTATGTCAACATGAGCCTGCAGGATAAGTCCGGGATAACCTGCCGCCTTACCTGAACCTGCTGCACGGATAAGAACGTTATCAACATCATCCCGGCTGTATTCCAGGTCTCTTGCCATCGCGAAATCAACAAGGAAATCCGCGATTTTCTTTTCTTCGCCTGATGGTCTGGGAATCTTGGATATTTCCTCAAACCAGTACCAGACTTTTTTAGGCTCAATGTTCTCTAATACTCTCATCTACTATCCCTTTCATCTTTTATATTCAGTGTACGAATCACTTCCGGAAGGTGTTGAGAAAATACTCGAAGAAAACTTTTCCCGCGATAATTGATGGTCCGTCATCAAGTACAGACTCAGGATCAATACCATTATCCTGCAGGAGCCTGGCTTCCTTAAGAAATAATCTATTACCTTCAACGCGGTTGAATTCCGGATGGAACTGCAAGCTGAAAAGGTTCTTTCTTTTGTCTACAAAACCCTGGATTTCAGTATGATCGTTCCTGGCGATTACCTCAGATGTATCAGGAATTTCCACAACTCTGTCAAAATGCGATTGCAAAACTCTGATAACGGATGCCGCTCCCGGTATCTCGAGTCCGCTCCCGATCATCTCAACGTCCACCCAACCGGCCTCCAGACCATTGGGACATCTGCCAATGACTGATAAACCCAGCAGGGCTCGGCAGATAAGCTGATGCCCGTAACATACACCCATTTGAGGAATGCCTGAAGAGACACATTTTCTTACAATATCCTCCGCATCTTCAAGGAATTCAGCGTCAGAACATATGGATAAGCTGGATCCGGTATGCATCACGTGAGAATAATCAAGGGGATCGGGGAAATCGTCACCAGAATAGATATACACAGCTGTGGAGGCGCAGTTATCCGGGAACCAACTTCTGAACAGAGATGCCTCCGAACGATCCACTGAATAATCGAGTATCAGTACATTTAGCGGGTTCATGATCTCCTCAGGGTTTTTCCAGGATGATGTCGTAGCTCAGCTCCATTTTTCCCCGGAGCATTTCACTGACGCCGCAGTACTTCTCCTGGGAGAGATTCACAGCCCTTTCGATTTTACTCAATGGCAGATCATCACCTGTGAACTTGTATTCGATCTTTATGTATCTGAACACCTTAGGATGCTCTTCAGTGTATTCACCTCTGGCAGTCACGGTCAACCCGTAAATTCTGATTTTCATTTTCTCAAGAATGGAAACCACGTCCATACCTGTACATCCGATAAGAGCGGTAAGAATAAGACTCTTGGGTCTGACTCCCCGATCCCGGCCCCCGAATTCAGCTGATCCATCGATTGTGAATTCATGATCGTCCTGGCTGATAGAGAATTCAAGCCCTCCCTGCCAGACAGCTGTACTTTCGGGCATGGTTCACTCCGTTCCGATTAATAAAATTGTACCCGATTTGCAATATCATAATAAAAGTAAGAGTATTACCAAGACCCACTGCAACGGCTCAATTTTGGATAAATGCTTGCAATCGATAAAAGGAATAGATCAGGGGAAGCTGCTCAGTCCCATGAAATTCGTTACTTTCCACTGGCCATCTTCCTTGCCCAGAGTAGCCTGGTAAGGCAATTCCAGACCAGAAGCAGTACTGAACAACAATGGAATGATAAGCTCGTTACCATGGTTTGAATAATCGCCGATCTGCATATCGTAAACTGCGTAACGGGCTTTCATTACGGGAAGCACTATGGTGCTGTTCAGATATTCCATCGGTGACCAGTCATCTATTTCATCCGCAGTTGCAGTATACCCGGCAGTTGTTAATCTTGACAATGTAGTTTCTTCATTATCATCAAGATTCTCCTTTAGAACTTCCAACATCAAGTCTATTTCATCAAGCGCATCGCTGGAAATAAGCTGGGAGATCATAAAGCTGTCACCGGTTTTGAGAGATTGAAAAAACACCTGCAGGACAGATGATGGGTCATTGGGCACAGTTGGAGCAGTTTCATCCTCAGCTGGTAAGTCAACCTCAGATACTTCAGTCTCCGGTACTACAGTCTCCAGTACTACAGTCTCCGGTACTACAGTCTCCAGTATTTCAGTTTCTTCCGTAATCTGAAGTGAATCCGGGGTCGGAGTAACATCCTCATCAGGTTGAGCATAAACACTTGCAGCAAACATCATCAGAATTATCACAAGAAATGCTATTTGTTTCAAGAGTACCCTCCTAGAATATTCAAAACTTTCTAATACAAAATAGCGAATAAAAGCAAGGAGAGCAAACCCCCCGCTCAGTATGCCTGAAACCTGTCGTTTGTATTACGTGTTACCGAATGCGTAAGTCCAAACATAACAATGGTATCAGACAACCATATCGACACTGAAGGAGAGCTGCAGGGCAGCTTCACTGCGTACCCCATATTCTGAGCGTTTCAAGTACAATCCTGTATGACAGTTCAAGTCCCTTTTCAGCTATCCACTCATTTCTGGAGTGAAAAAGCTCTCCACCAGTAGGAAGATTCACTGTAGGGATTCCCATGAAAGACAATCTGGACCCATCAGTACCTCCTCGAATAGAGCTTTCCTCAGGTTCAAGCCCGACTTTTCCGGTTGCCTGCAAAGCGAATTCCACAGCCCTTCTGTCCTGTTCAAGAATCTCACCGGGATTACTGTACTGTTCCAACATTTCAAGAGATATTTCCGCTCCGGGATACCTTGCCTGAATCCACTTTTCAAGGCTCCTCATCGTTTCAATCCTCGATTTCATCCCTTCAGAAGTAAAATCCCGCAGAATCATTTTCAGATTTCCTTCAGAAGTAACGGACGAAATGGAAAGGGGGTAGTAGTATCCCTCATCTCCGGAACTGTTCTCCGGCATTTCCTCCGGAAGTATCGATGACACGATATCAGCCAGTACCCGTACGGCGTTCACCATTATTCCTTTTGCGCTCCCGGGATGAACTTCTCTACCCTTAACTTTCCAGTTTGCTGACCAGGCATTGAAAGTCTGTGTATCCACTTTTCCAACGGAACCGCCGTCGACCGTATAGGCAAAGTCAGCTCCAAATCTCTCAGGGTCGAAATTATCCATACCCCTGCCCACCTCCTCATCGGTCGTGAAGGCGATCCTCAGCGGCGGTACTTGTATATTCCTGTTATGTATAAGAGTATCAAGAATTTCCATAATGATGGCAACACCAGCTTTATCATCCGCACCGAGAAGAGTTCTGCCATCGGAAGTAATAATTGTATCACCGACATATCTGAGCATATCAACGGTTTCTGACGGCCTGATTACCACTCCTTCACACAATTCAACAGGATTGCCGTCCCAGCTGCGATGAACAACTGGATTAACGTTCTCACCGGGTGCTTCCGGTGAAGTATCCACATGGGCAAGAAGGCCTATCACCGTATCACCGCTCCCTCCTCCGGGAAGAGAAGCGTAAAGGGTACCCTTTTCATCCAGTTCAATATCGTCCAATCCCAGTTCTCTGAGCTCATTTTCAAGCATTCGCAGAAATTCAACCTGCCTGGCTGAGGAAGGGGATGTCGAAGATGATGAATCGGAAGCGGTGTCCATTCGGGCATACCTGAGGAATCTATCGGTAAGCTCTGACATTGTTTCTCCTTTTCAAACATGGACTATTTATTGTATATATACCCTGGCGTGAATATGAAACAGTCTCAGATTATTAGTCAGCATTCCGTAATCGGAAAGAAGGTAAATGAGTGGTATCGTTCAGGGGTAGAAGCATAGTATCTATTAGAGACATGTCACATGATGATCTGATAAAGGTAGTTGAAACAACTGAACTTGTGAAACACGAAGGTTTATCCGGCTTTCTAGAAGGAAAAACAGTCGCAACACTTTTTTTTGAGCCTTCAACAAGAACACGCCTTTCATTTGAATCCGCTGTATTGAAAAGCGGAGGCTCCGTTTTTGGTATCGCAAACCCCAATGCTTCCTCCCAGAGCAAAGGTGAGTCATTCGCCGATTCGATCAGGACTGTTTCCGGTTACTGCGATGTACTGGTGATTCGCCATCCTGTGGAAGGAGCGGCGCGAATGGCTTCCGAGCTCACCAGTATACCTGTTATCAACGCAGGGATGGAGCCAACCAGCATCCCACCCAGACTTTTCTTGATCTGTTCACGATCAAAGAGAGTTTTGGACGCCTTGACAATCTTAAAATCGGGATGATGGGTGATCTCAAGTACGGAAGAACTGTTCACTCCCTTGCAAATGCCCTCGAGCTGTTCGACAATGAGTTGACATTCATCTCGCCACCCTCGCTACAGATGCCGGGACACATTCTAAAGGAGCTGGATGACAGGAAGATCAGGTACTTGAGTATTTCTGACCTTGAAGAAGCTGGAAACCGTGACCTTGACATCCTTTACGTTACAAGAATCCAGAAGGAACGCTTTGGTGATCCGCTGGAATACAAAAAAGTCGCCGGTGTTTACAGGATCACACAGGAAACAATAAAACTGCTTGGGAAAGACATACGTGTAATGCATCCTCTGCCGAGAGTAGATGAGATTGCGGAAGAGGTTGACTCAATGCCAAACGCGATATACTTCACGCAGGCACACAATGGTATCCCGACACGGCAGGCGCTGCTCGGACTGATGACTGGAGGGCTGGACTGATGGCGAGAGCTTACAAGGTTTATTCCATAGAGAACGGAACAGTGATCGATCATATTCCAACGCCCCTCGCTCTCAAGGTAATCCGTATACTCGGGCTGGAGAATGAGGGAATAATGACAATCGGGATCGGTTTCAATTCTGAGAAGCATCCCTGCGGCAAGGATATTCTGAAAATTGAGAACCGCGAACTCTCATATGAAGAAACAGACAAGATCGCCCTGATAGCTCCCGACGCGACCATCAATATTATCAAGAACGGAGAAGTTGTAGAAAAGCGTCAGATCACACTGCCCTCGGAAGTCAGAGACATACTCTCCTGCCCCAATCCCAACTGTGCAACCAATCAACTGGGAGCCAGGAAGCACTTCCTGCTTGAGAATAAAAATACAGTTACCTACAGATGCAGATACTGTGAAAGAGCCACAGTTGTAAACCCGGATATGCTTGCATCAAAGTAAGAATTGACCGAGGTGAACGAGTTGAAGCGTCTATCGATATTTCTTCCTGTCCTGGCCTGTATGTTTCTCCTTCCGCTCAGTGCCCGTGCTACCGGGCTGATATTCGAGACCGGGCAATTCTCTTTCCAGGCCCTCAGAACCATAGGATATGCGGTAAGCGGCGGTGCTGATATCGGTGAATGTCTGAGCACCTGCAGCAGGATCGTGGATGGGGACACGGAGAGCTGGTACTCGGAGTGGCTGGCCACAGCAGAGCGGCTGGAGGCAAAAGCGGACAGCTTTCTGGCAGAGGAATACACCGTCAGCGCAAAGGAGTGCTACTTCAGAGCATCAGGGTACTACAGAACCGCGGAGTTCTTCCTGCACACAGACCCCGACGATTCGAGGATCGTTGAGACCTGGGTGAAAAGCAGGGATACCTTCCTTTCTGCTGCGGGTCTCTCAAGTAGTCCAATAATCCCGATTGAGATCCCGTTCGAGGGTACCTGTCTTCCGGGCTACCTCTGCCTTGTAGATAATTCCGGAGAGCAAAGACCACTCATCGTGGCGCACAGCGGGTTTGACGGGACCAAAGAGGAACTCTACTTCAGCATCGGACTGCCAGGCGTTGAGAGAGGCTACAACTGCCTTCTGTTCGAAGGTCCCGGGCAGGGCGAGGTCATCCGCCTGCAGCACATCCCGTTCCGGCCGGACTGGGAGTCTGTAGTCACCCCCGTAATTGATTACGCCGTCGAGCTCCCTTTCGTTGACAAAGAGCGGATCGTTCTGATCGGTTACAGCATGGGGGGGTACTTCGCTCCCCGTGCAGTCACCCGTGAACACAGGATCGCGGCATGTGTTGCCAACGGCGGGCTTTACAGCGCATACGAGAGCATCCTCAGCAACAATCCCCCCGGTCTTGATGCGATTCTCGATGACGAGGAGGCTTCATTGGAGTACGACAGTACCATTTATGGTATGATGGAGGAGAATCTCTATGTCCAATGGTATTACAGCAACGGCATGTGGACCTTCGATGCGGACTCCCCAAGCGAGCTGGTCAGAATGATGAGGGCCTACACGCTCAGGGGTCGCGTCACCGACATCAACTGCGAGATGCTCGTACTGGATTCCGAACACGACCAGAACATCCACGGACAGGCGGTAATGCTCTACGATTCTCTCCGGAGCAGTAAGGAGTACATCCTCTTCACCGAGGAGGACGGTGCTGACGAGCACTGCCAGATGGGAGCTATCACTGTTTCAAATGAGCGGACATTCAACTGGCTCGACCGTGTGCTCTATCAGAATCAGATCTAAGCAAATAAACCTCAGAACACTACCGGGTGATCATAAATTTGAGAGTGTTGCCCGGTCTTTCCGCATTCAGTATCTCGGGTTATTTCAACGTGCATACAGTAAGGGCCTGAATGCTTTATCTGAAGATTGATTCAAACCTGACC
>JAUWMQ010000117.1 GCA_030613065.1 Candidatus Aegiribacteria sp.
AATCCGTTCATAATAACCTTCCGGTGCTCCACAGGTACTTCCAGTATCGCAAGAATGCGCTGCAACTTGATTCAGCACACATGTATGACATTCACGTCCCCATTGTGACTGAATCCAAGATGGATTACAGCTGGGATGAGGCAGTGAACCTGACGCTTGAAGCTGTAGCGCCCCTCGGCAGGGAGTATGTTGATGCCCTGACACAGGGTTTTAAGAACAGATGGGTTGATAGATACGAGAACATTGGGAAAAGGTCAGGTGCATACTCTGGTGGATGTTACGATTCCTATCCATACATACTCCACAACTTCAACGGTACGCTTGAAAGTGTTTTTACCCTGGCTCACGAAGCCGGGCATTCAATGCACAGCCTTCTCTCCAGGATATCGCAGCCCTACCACATGTCTGACTACAAGATCATCGTAGCCGAAGTCGCTTCAACAACAAATGAAATGCTCCTTATTGATCTGCTGCTCAAGAGAATGAATGACAAACAGGAGAAAGCCTACCTCCTTGATCACCTTCTCGGTTCATTCAAGTCCACCCTTGTGAGGCAGACCATGTTCGCCGAATTCGAGAAACTGATCCACGAACATGTTGAATCGGGCAATTCACTTACACCGGATTACCTCAACAGTTCATACTTCGATCTTGTAAAGCTCTATCACGGAGACTGTTTTGCATGGGACGATGATGATGAACATGTTGCTGCTGAATGGTCCAGAATTCCTCACTTCTACTACAACTTCTACGTATACAAATACGCAACCGGGCTTTCAGCAGCTGTTGATATTTCTTCAAGAATTCTAGCCGGTGAATCGGGCGCAATTGAGAATTTCATTACGTTCCTCAAGGGTGGATCATCAAAACCGCCACTTGAACTCCTCAAGGGAGCAGGTGTGGACCTTACAACCCCAAAACCTGTGAATTCAGCCCTTCTTAAAATGGAGAATACGCTTAAGGATCTGGAAAAGATACTGCAGTAAGCAGGACAGTAGACAGAAGCGTGTTGGTTCTACCGGCCCTTTTACTCAAGATTCAGTTAACGATAATTATTGAAGGAACAGCTCCAGAGCGGCTTCCAGTTCTTCAGTATTGACCCAGGTGTCGAAACAGGGGCCGTTCCGCCACTCGTTCAGAACGCCCACTGTCGTTATGGGATGCACATCCAGAATACCCAGTGAAAGGTCGACGGGGCAAGCAACCGCAACAATAAGTGACGGTCCGATTTTCTCCACTATCCTTTTGGCTGAGGTTCCCCCCGAGGCAATGGCAAAATGAGTGCCGAACCTGTCCCTAATATCAAGAAGCTTCCCTATAGGACACTTTCCGCATCTTTCACAGGAATCGGGATCAAAGGTAAGCCTTCGAAGGCATTCATGATTCTGAAGACAGTGAGGTACCAGTATCAGGGTTTCATCCGAGTCGTATTTCCCTGCAGAGAGTACCTTCCGGTTATTCATGGCCACGACCATCTTCTCCGGAGTATACCGGGAAAGATTGTGAATTGACTGCAGTGCCTTCAGTGTCCGGAATGAAAACCTGAGTGGTAACGGGTTGTCTGTAACACCCTTTTCATACAGTAACCCGTATACCTGGAACGAAGTGATTGTAAGCAATCCTGCCACGAGTGAAAGTGGAAATCCGATGCCTGCGACCAGAAGCATAAGAAGTAAAATCAGTGCAGGTGCGATCGAGAAGAGCAGAATTCCGGTGTGAAACAACAGTCGGGGGGGGTTAAGATCTTCCAAGCTTATCACCGGTTTTCATCCTGGCTCCCCGGAGGAATTCAGCTGCGCTCATTAGGCTTCTGGAGGCCGGCTGGAGCATAAGTATCTCCAGTGACTCCTCTCCCCTGCATCCCACATGAAGGCAGCCTTCCCTGAGTACTATCTCGCCGGGATCCACGTCGAATTCAGATACACATGAGTCAGATATTTTCAGGAGTTTTCCCGAGTACATCGTTCTTGCCCCAGGAGAAGGTTGAAAAGCCCGTACCTTCCTCTCCAGGTATGCAGCAGGGCTGTTCCAGTTCAGCCAGGTCTCATCTGTTGTTAACTTCTCTGCGTAAACAGCTTCTCCGGTTTGATCTTCAGGAAGCAGCCTCCCGCTGAAATATCCTTCAATAACATCGATAAGGTTTTCCGCAGCTTTCGCTGAGAGTCTGTTTTTCAGGGAACCGGTGGTGTCAGATGTGAGTATTCTTTCATGATATACAGCAATGACAGGTCCCGTATCCCATCCGCTGTCCGTAAGCATGAATGAGACCCCTGTCTCCTCCCTGCCATCAAGTATTGCTCTGGCAACCGGAGCGGCACCCCTGTAGTCAGGGAGAAGGGATGGATGAATATTGACAACGCCAAGCGGTGATGCCTTCAGAAGCTTTTTCGGAAGCCAGGCACCGTACGCCGCAGATACCATCAGTTCCGGTTCCATCAATTTGAGGGCATTAACGAAATCCCCGGTAAGCTTTTCCGGCTGACGAATTTCCAGCCGGCTCTTTTGAGCATATTCAGCAACGGGAGGCTGGCGCAGTTTCTTACCGCGGCCTGCGGGGCTGGGTGGTCTTGTAACGATACAGAGAATATCATGTTCCGATTCGATGAGTGATTTCAGGCATGGGATGGCAAAACCCGAAGTGCCCAGAAAGATGATTCTCATCAGAGAATCCTGCTGTCAGGACCGTACTCCCTCTTAATCTCGGAAAGCTGCTTTTTAATAAGCCGTTTTCTTATCGGGGTGAGCCGGTCCACAAATAGAATACCATCCAGATGGTCATTCTCATGCTGGACTGCCCTGGCGGCATAATCATCGAGCTCAAGGGTAAATTGTTCACCTGAGAGGTCGTAAGCAGTAACGGCTGCACTGAATGGTCTTCTGACATACTCGAATATTCCCGGGATGCTCAGGCACCCTTCCTCATCCTTATCCAGAGGTCCCGATGTTGTCACCGATGGATTGATGAACACTGAATGACCTTTCAGGTTGAGTTCCTCGGGGTTGAGTATGAATACTCTTACATTCTCCCCAGCCTGCGGGGCTGCGAGGCCAAGTCCCTTTTGAAGTTTCAGGACCTCGAGCATATCCAGAAGAAGGGAATGAATGAAATCACGCTCTGAAGAGATATCAATTTTCCTCGACCTGTTTCTCAGTATACTCGAACCGTAATACTCAAGTTTTCTTGATGACATAGCTCACCTTCGCATAAGACCCTTATGCGGCTATTTGCAGGTATCTCCGGAACTGTTATCGACCTGCAGAGAATTCCTGTCAACATCTATCTTGACTCCGTCCGCGATTTTCACCGTAACCACGTCATCACTTTTGAGATTCGTTATTACACCGTGTATTCCGCCGCCTGTTACTACTTTATCATCTTTCTTGAGATCACTCCGCATTTTCTTCAGCAATTTGGCCTGCTTCTGCTGAGGGCGGATCATCAGAAAATAGAATATCGCTATGATGGCTATCATCGGGAGGAAGCTCATTATCCCGCCGCCGCCCATACATGTCTGAGAAGCCGCTTCCTCTGCGGGAGCACCTGTTTCAGTGACAGCGGTGCCTTCGACTGCAGGCGCAGTGCCCGTTCTGGATTCACTCTGCGCGAACACAATACAGGTCAGAAACATCATAACTATCAACATTTTTTTCATTTTATCTCCCTGTCAGGATCGAGGTTTTGGAATACCGGACTTCATACCTATCCAGCTTCCCGCAGCACCGGAGGAAGCTCCTAGAATCAGAACCAGCATTATCCATTTTCCGGGTAAGAATTCATGGGGTACACTGGGCGAAAGCATCCATGATACAGCCACTGTTAAAAGCAGACTGCCCGCGGACCCGGCCGTACCAGTAAGCAGCCCCTCACCGAGGAACGGTACTCTTACGAACCACCCCGGTGCCCCTACTATACTCATTATCTGAACTGCAAGTGCCCTTCTTGTAACTGCAAGCCTGACAGTATTGGCTACTACCAGCGAAAGACTCAGCGCAAGAACAAGGCCAGCGAGTACTACCAGCTTCTCAAGAATATCTACCGCCCTTGTCAGACCCGGCAGGTACTCTTTGCCGTAAACTATGTCCTCAACACCATCCATTCCCGATACGCTTCTGGCCAGACCCCCGACTTTCTCCGAAGTTCTGTAATCTGGCTGAAGGGATATCTGAATAGAGGGCGGAAGATGAAACTGAGGCCCCAGGAGAGTAAGAAGATCGGCCTGTTCAGGCAGGTCCGCTCTGAAAACGGCTTCTGCCTCCTCAGGTGAAACGAAATAAACCGACCTGACACCCTCCATCCCGGAAATAATATCCGCAAGATTGACCGATTCAATTTCAGTGATGTTATCGCTCAGGAATACTTCAATACCTACATTCTCCTGCTCATTCTTAAGAACTGTTCCCAGGTTCCATGATATGATCAGAAAGATATCGAATACCATGAAAGAAAGGCTGACCATCAGGATTGTTATCAGAAACGAACCCAGCTTTCCCCGGATGTTCAGCAGGCCTTCGTTAATTGCATTCTTTAGAAGATGAATCATAACTGTCTGTATCCGTCCCAGAAGTTAGGATTAACCAGATGTCCCCTGTCCAGATAGATGAACTTTGCAGTCCCAGCCGGAACCTGCCGGGGATCATGCGTAGCAAGAATAACTGCGGTTCCTGATCTGTTGATATCGATAAGGAGATCAATCACTATTCGTGAGACCTCAGGATCAAGGTTACCTGTGGGTTCATCAGCAAGGAGTATGACAGGATGGGAAACCATAGCCCTTGCAATGGCCACCCTCTGCTGGTCTCCTCCTGATAGCTCGTGGGGATAGGAACTCCTCCGATGGTTGAGTTCCATTTCCGCAAGGAGTGAGAATACCCTCCTTCTTATTGCTTTTGTCGAAGTTCCGGTAACCTGCAGGGGGAGGGCAACGTTATCGAAAACTGTCCTTTCCGGAAGAAGCCGGAAATCCTGGAATACAATGCCCAGCTTACGCCTGAGAAAGGGCAGATCGTTTTTTCTTATCCTGTCCGAACTGTAACCCGCAACTTCAACTAAGCCTTTGCTTGGCAGGTCCCCCATCCAGATATGTCTGAAAAGGCTGGTTTTACCAGCACCACTGGGTCCTGACACAACAAGGAATTCCCCCTGTTCGACTTGAAGGTTTATATTCTCGAGAGCTGGCCAGTCGTTGTAGTACCTGCTGACATTCCGGAAGGTGATCAGCATTAACCCTCCATTCCGATTATTCTGCAGTAAGCCTGTCGATCCTTTCTGGAAACCTGCTTCCCCGAGGGGATCTCAAGCACTTCAACCGATAGCCTCGATCCGTCAGGTTTTACGATTTCAAGCAAATCACCATTCTGAACGGAATATGATGATTTCACTGCAAGGCCACCAATGGATATATAACCGGCTTTACAGGCTTTACCGGCAACGGACCGCGTGTTGAATATGCCCATCAGTTTAAGGTAAACATCAATCCGCACTTGAAGCATCATTTTCCAGGAAGTAGACTACCGGCATTGCACTGCGCAGGGAATCAACAACAGAATCGTACGTATCCTGGTATATGACCTGCTGTACAATTCCGCTCAGCTCCGCCTCATAGGAGTTCCAATCGATTTCACCTGTATTTTCGTAGAACCTAATAAGAACAACTGCTCCTGAGTCCTCCAGAACTACCGGTTCGGAGCAGGAATCGATCTCAAGCTCTCCTACCGCTTCAGCCACTTCATGCAGCCATAGTTTTAACGGTACCATCCCCAGGTCACCGCCGCTTTCAGCACTTGATCTGTCCCGGCTGTACACTCTGGCTGCATCTTCGAATGATAGTCGTGAATTGCGGATATCAGAGAGTATACTGTCTGCTTTCGCAATTGTGTGGTCGATATCATCCTGGTCTATGGGAACAATCCTTAGAATATGACTGGCTTCAATAGTGCCGTCTTCGTTTCTGCCATCAAGTCTGATTATATGTATGCCGAAGGGAGTCACAACCGGTTCGCTAATTTCGCCTGTTTCAAGGGAATACGCGGCATCCTCAAAAGCATATGTCATCTCTCCAGGGCCGAATGTTCCCAGATACCCTCCGTTCACAGCGGAACCATCATCCGAATACTCCATTGCAAGCTCTTCGAAAGATTCGCCTGAGAGTATTCGCTCCCTTATCTGGCTCATTTCATCCAGGGATTCCTCAAATTCCGGACCGGAAGGGAGGACGGGAAGGTATATCCATCCTATATGCCTGGGCATTATTATTTCCTCAACATGTCCGGCGTTTGCAATCAGATATGCCTCCGGATCAAATGGCATATCCTGCATGGCAGCCTGAACCTTCCTGAAGATAAATATCTGAGCAGCTTGATTATCAGCCACTACCCCGGAAAGATAATCAATATCCGTGTCAAGCCCGGGTGGGGTGTCTGTAAGCTCTTGTTCTACAAGAACCTGGATCTCATCATCGGTAGGATAGAATCCGGCATCCACCGCAGCATTCACGATCATGCGGCTCTCAATAAGTTCCTCCAGCGCATCATGATACTCAGGGGTTTCCGAATCAACATCGTAGCTGCCGTCGGGATACTGCCCCATCTGAACAAGTAGTTGTTCAACCTCCGAATGCAGGATGGGGCTGCTGCCGACAACAGCCACTACCTTCTCCAGAGGAACGAAGAATGTCAGAAAGATCGAAACAAGCAATGCAGTCATTCTGCCTCTCTTCCGTCTACACTGTCAATATCATCAGGCAATTGTCCGGTGCTTTGAAAAAGCGCGGGATCAACGTAAACATCCCTGCTCAACGCGGCAATTTCAAGAACGCTGTCTCTGGCTGCATCCATTCTCTCTCTGTAGATATCGTCTGCAAGGCTTCTCACTACCCTTAATGTGTCTTCAAGGGGTCTGACCTCATCTACAAGAAATATGTGCCATCCGTATGAAGTAACTGCGACATCTCCAAGACCTTCAATAACCGCGTTTTCCCATGGTACTCCATACATAATAAGTTCGCCTGCTGTCAGAAATCCAAGATCACCTCCGATGCCGGCTTTCTGTCCTAATGAAAGCCGTTCGGCAGTTATCTGAAAATTCTCACCCGATGACAGCCTTTCATGGATGGAATCGGCCGAGGATTCATTGGATAGCAGTATCTGGTAGTAATGCCTTTCAACAAGGTAGGCAAGGCTGTCTGATCTCATATACCGGAATACATCTGAGCTGTCGGGAAAGGTAATCCCTCTGTATACGCTCGAAAGCAGTTCATCCCTCAGATACAGCTGTCTAGCCCTGTCCTGCAGAAGTCTGCTTTTCCGGGTATTCTCCAGACCTCGTTCTGCAGCGAGTGAAGCCAGAAGTTCATCCTCGATCCATTCTTCAAGTACCGAGGGGTCAATCCCTATAATCGCCATGTCTTCCCTGTAGATTATAGAGTTGTCCACACTCGCTGCAATTGCGTGATCCTCTATCCTGCTGCTGATTGCCGACAGTGGAGCGGAATAAACCGAAGCAACTCTTCTGTTGATGACGATTAAAATAGAAACTGTAGCCGCAACGGCAATAGCGGTAAGTATCCATACCGCCAGGATCAGATGCTTTTTTGAGTTAAAAATGCTCTAATAACCTTTCCGGATAGAGTACTATATCGTGGTTCACCTCAAGAATTTCGATCTCAGCCATTATGGCTTCCTCCTGCATTTCCTGCACAAGCTCCATTGTAATCATCTGCTTGATCTCATCAACTGCAGGTTCGGGGGAGAGAAGCTGAGTTTCTATGACTTTAATGATATGGAATCCTGCAGCGGTCTCAACCACATTACTAACTTCTCCCTCTCCAAGTCTGAAGGTAGCCTCATCAAAAGACATGTAACCGGATTGTCCTCTAGTGATCCATCCCAGGTCTCCGCCATCCGAAGCGCTTGGGCCTATGGAGTATTCCTGTGCGAGAGCGGCAAAATCCGAACCGGCGTTAATTCTTGCAAGAAGTGAATTCGCAAGATTCTCATCCTCTACAATAATATGTCTTATATGTGCACTTTTTTTGTATGTATTGAGCCATACATCTGTGTAGTTATCGATCTCCAGCTGTGACGGCTGCAGGTCCTTGACAATATTGGCCATAAATGCCTCAAGAAGTATCTGCCTTCTGGACTGCTCGATTGCATCTCTGACTTCCGGATCCGATTCTAGACCGCCGCTTTCAGCTGCCTTAACCATTACTTCCTCTCTGACCCAGGACTCAAGAACTTCTAAAGCGTTGGCTTCGGTGGTTATCCCGAGATACTGAACGTTCTGCTCCCCCCCGATCATACTTATGATATCTTCCCATGTTAAAGTCACATCGCCGACACTGGCAATAACTTCAGCAGAGGCTGCTGCAGGAATAAGCAGTATTAATACAATGTACGCAATGAATCTCATTTCATCCTCCTTGATTCAAGTAGTTCTAATAAATGATAAATACTTCTGCTAATAACTGGAACCCCATGGATCCACATTCTTCACCGCTGAACTGTCAACCTCTATTCTGTAACTGTCCCAGAGTTCCAGAAGATAGCTTTCGAGTCGACGGGTGACCATGGTTATCCTGTAGTCCTCCATTATAAGAGGCAGTATCAGCATGGGATCCTCCTCACCCTCGGGGATTATCTCTACCACCTCGAAAAATACGTAAACGTCATCCCAAGCGCATGCAACAGGACCTGTGAATACCCCCGAATCCGCCTCGAACACCTCTCTGCCAAAACCTTCGAACAGTTCAACCGGACAGGGACTGGTGGGGAGCGGGTCAGCGGCTGAATCAGCATGGAAATAGAACCTCTCAAGATCATTAAAGGATTCTATTTCGTAAGCAGGCATCAACTCGAAGGGTACGTATGCTATCAGAATTGATCTCAGCTCAGGAATTCTGTACAATGCCCGATTATCATTGTAGAACTCCAGAACTTCCATCGTGTCAACACCGGCCGAAGCCTCAAGGACGTTCTTTCTGAGAAGGTGCTCCGTAGCGGTAAGTTCAACCTCTGTATCGGGGTAGGTAATACCTTCTTCCCTTGCAAGTTCCGCTTCTCTCTTTATCTCTGCAATGCCTTTAACATAAATCCAGAGGTCTATCTCAGGGTCAAGCATGGGCCTGTTCATTACATAGGGAATGAAGTCAGCGGGAACATCTCCGAAGAAATTCTCATCCGTGACGAGACCGGCTATTTTTATGACCTCTCCGGCAGTAACCGTACCTCCAGGGTATTCGGCAACGGTAAGATTTCGATCAAAATCATCTCCGGAACTGAAGGAATATTCCCCCCCTTCAAGTCCCAACAGGCCGTTCCGCTCATCAATAGCACGTGAGAGTACAGTACCCGCCGGGATCATTGAGAGCCTGACAGCTATGTACGGCGGCGCAGGAAGGGGT
>JAUWMQ010000039.1 GCA_030613065.1 Candidatus Aegiribacteria sp.
TGTTACCATTTCCGTTTACGACCTTGCAGGAAGACTGAGAACGGTGCCCGTTGATGCGGAGATGAATCCCGGCATTCATGAGGTCGAAGTTTCAGGTTTACCGTCAGGATCGTACTACGTGATAATGGTTGCAGGTGATGATATCATGCAAAGGGAGTTTACTCTGGTGAGGAAGTGACGTTCTCTCCGCCCCCTGCACTAATTACCGGTAAGGGAATTGTCTCACCTGTATTATCAAGGAGGGAAACACTCTAGATGAATATCTCTTGTGTGTGGAAGAAGATGCCGGCATCTCGGGCAAGCTCATCAAGAACAGTGAAGGCTTGAAACGAATCCTTTCATTTTCCGGATGGACACTTTATTCCAGCTGGAATAGATTACGGTAATTCGAAAGGAGCCATTCATGAAATGCCCCAACTGCGGAGCGCAAATAGGAAATTTTGATAGTGAAACCTATACATGCAAATATTGCAGATCAACATTCCATGCAAGTGAATTCGATCCGGGCTGGAAGAATAATCAGGATTCCTCAAATGTCACGGAAATTCACCATTACCATCACCAGGAAGCCCCGGACAGATTGTCGATGGGTCTGGGGGTCCCTATTTATTCCTCCGTCCCTATTTATTAGAGGCGGGTATCAGGACCTATTTCGTTAAGAAATGCGACCAGAAGATCAATTGCGCACTCCACATCATGCCTGCTGATAACCGCTACAGGGCTGTGGCCATACCTCGTTGGAATCGACAGACATGTGGAATGGGCACCAGGACTGAATTTCTGCATACTGGATGTATCTGTGCCTCCCCTGACAAGAATCTCCATCTGATAGTCTATCCCGTTCTTTTCGGCCAGCTCTCTAATGTACTCCACCAGGGATGTCGAGCAGATCACACTGGAATCCATCTGTTTGATGGTTACTCCTTTTCCCAGCTCAGATATCTTCATTCTGGCGGGAAATCCCGGCGTATCTCCTGAACCTGTTATATCCACAGCAATACCTATATCGGGTTTTATCGTCTGGGCGGCGACGGTAGAACCGCGGAGCCCCACTTCTTCCTGGGCTGTACCAACAGCGTATACATCGATTGATGGATTGTTGTACCTTTTCATCGCTTCGATGATGATGAATACCCCGACTCTGTCATCGAATGCTTTCGCGACGAAGCAGTTACCCAGTTCGTTGAAATCAGTATCCATTGATACCCAGTCACCTCGGCTGATCCTCTTTTTTATGTCATCGCAGGGCAGCCCGAAATCAAGGTAGAGCTTGTCATACTCGGGAGATGTTTCACGCAATTTCTGCGTCAGCTCATACCTTCTGTGCATGACAGCCCGCATGATACCGCTGTTACGTGTATGCACCCTGACGGTATGACCCAGAATGTTGGCGGGATCCCATCCTCCTACAGGAACAACTGAAGCGAATCCCTGATCATCAAGATTGTGAACCAGAAAACCGATCTCATCAATATGTCCGGCCAGCATGACCCTTAGCCTTGAATCTCCAAGGGTTCCCGACTTGAATGCGATAATATTCTTCATTGCGTCGGTAGTGAAACTGTCAGCACAATCCTCAAGCGCATCTCTGAATATCGTTACAATACTCTCCTCATGACCCGATACACCATCAGCTTCACAGAGTTTCCTGAGAAGATCCATTAGATCAACATCCTTTCGATTGTTTTCCAGCAGTATTATCTGTAATCAGTTTATTCAGCCTTGATCCAGGTGAATCCAGCCGCATCCATCAATCTGGTGGATGACTGTCCGGCAAAATCAATATCTTCTATAACGCTGTTTGCAGCATCTGAGGGTGAAAATCCGTTCTCCAGCATCTGATTGAAATAGAATATCTCAATAAGGCCGCTGGCTCCCCAGTCCACAGTGCGCGAATATCCCGAGACTATAAAATCCGCAGGCCAGCTGCTTCTGGATGATATGATCGCCTGAGGCAATCGACCCGACATGATCTCGCAGCAGCTGAAATGTATCATGGCGAGATTACTGCATGGTCTTATGGCATCGACGAACTCCCTTGAAGAGACAGTTCCTGATGCCAGTTCGATACCAGAAGACGATCCGTGTGAAGCAATTACAAGATAAAGGTCCCCTGGAAGACCTGATGATTCAAGACAGAAGGCGGCAAGATCATCCACATCATGTATGAACCTGTGTCTGACATTCACACCTGGTACTCTGGCAAACCATGCTATCAGCATTTCACCGAAAGAGTACTCATTCTCCGAAAGGGAGGTTTGCCATTCGGATTCGAGAATTACAAGCCAGTTGGATGGCGTGATCCCCGCACCAGCCCTGTACCCCTCCCATTCGTACCACTCTCCTCCCCCGTCAGGGCGCCACATGCCGCTGATGCTCATGGAATCCGGGGACAGGTCAAACCAGCCTTCACCGGAGGCGTTCGGCTCTCTGTAGGTAAAAACGAGCCTTCCGTCCGGTCCTACTTCACCATCAACGGTGGAGTAAGCTTCGTATGTATAGTATCCGTTCACGTGCGAGTTCTCCTGCTGGAGAAACATGATTCCATAGGTTGTATCCCAGGTTCCCGAAAAATCCACAGCTTCAAGGATCGCCGCAGATACAAACAGTGCAATCAGAGTTGATAGAGCTGTTCTCATTCAAGTATCGCCCTTATTCTTCTAACGCCACTGGAGGAACTCATTTCCTTCATAATCTTGAATCTCCCAAGCTCTCCGGTCCTGCCGACATGGGGTCCCCCGCAGATCTCAATGGAGAATTCCCCTATTCGGTAAATTTTCACTCTATCGCCATATTTATTCCGGAACAGGCCTGTGGCGCCTTCTTTCAGCGCATTTTCCAGCTGGGTCTCCTCACATATGACTGGCATGTCGGCCTGGATGACCTCGTTAACTCTCTTTTCCACCATAGAAATCTCTTCATCAGTCAATTTTTCAGGATGGCTGAAATCGAAGCGGAGCCTCTTCTCTGTGATGTTGCTTCCCTTCTGCTCCACATGATCACCCAATACATCCCTCAGTGCCTGATGCAAAAGGTGAGTTGCGGTGTGAAGCATGGTCACCATTTCACTGTTGTCGGCAAGGCCGCCCTTGAACTTCTGATCTCCGCCCTGCCTGGATAGCTCTCTATGCAAGTCGAAGGCTTTTCTGTAACCTTCCATGTCAATTGTCATACCCTGTTCCAAGGCCAGTTCGGCTGTGAATTCAACAGGGAAGCCGTACGTATCGTACAGCCTGAAAGCGATTCTTCCGGGTATGGTTTTCGCAGGATTTCGAGTCAGGTTTGGAAGAAGCTTCTCGAATTCGCGGAGGCCGGACTGAAGTGTCTTCTCGAATCGTATTTCCTCTGAGGAAAGCTCATCAAGAATGAACTCCCGGTTCTTTGCCAGTTCCTCGTGAACGGAGGATTCCTCATTAATGACAATCTCTGCAAGACTCCGGGTGAAGTGACCATCAATGCCAAGTATTCTGGCATGCCTTATTGCAAGGCGTATAAGCCTTCTTAGAACGTAGCCCCTGTCGAGATTTGAGGGTGGAATGCCCTGATCATCCCCCAGAATATGGGTAGCTGTTCTTATATGGTCGGATACTATCCGCAGGGACCGGAGCGCCTGACCGTCAGGCTCCTGTCCCAGTCCCGACAGTTTCTTCAGGAATCCGAACAGTGGCTGGAACAGGGGAATCTCATAAATGGACTCGCAACCGTTCATCATTGCAACGGTCCTGGCTACTCCCATACCAGTATCGACGTTCTTCTGTTCAAGGGGAACGTACTTTCCGTCAGCAGTTCGGCTGTATTCCATGAATACATTGTTCCATATCTCGAAGTACTTCCCGCAGCCGCAACCGGGTCTGCAATCAGGGCTGCAGGGTGGTTTACCGGTATCGATGAATATCTCCGTATCAGGGCCGCATGGGCCTGTAATTCCTGTGGGTCCCCACCAGTTATCATCCCTGCCAAAGAAATATATCCGGTCTTCGGGAATACCCATCTCTTCCCAGATCGATGCAGCCTCTTCATCAGGGGGAACCTGTTCGTCCCCTGCAAAAACAGTTACGTGAAGCTGTTGAGGGTTGAAACCCAGCCATTTGCCGGATGTTAGAAATTCGAAACTCCAGGTGATGGAGTCCCGTTTGAAATAATCACCGAGTGACCAGTTTCCAAGCATCTCGAAGAAGGTCAGGTGGGAAGAGTCTCCCACTTCTTCAATGTCACCCGTGCGGATACATTTCTGCACATTTACGAGTCTTCTCCCCGCAGGGTGTTTCTCTCCAAGCAGATAGGGCACAAGAGGCTGCATTCCCGCCGGAGTGTAGAGAATGGTGGAATCTTCTGAGGGAATAAGTGAGGCCCCCTGGATAAGTGTATGGCCTCTCTCGATAAAAAATTCAAAATAGAGTTGTCTGAGTTCTTCCGCAGTCATTGCTGTCTTTCTAAATCAGATATTCTTCTGATATATCCTGTAGGTTCGGTATTGATCAGCATGAAGGTCTTTTTCGAGTATCCTTCTCATAGATGCGTTATCTTCCAGCACCCATGAGAGTTCTCCTCTTCCCATTCCTTTTTCAATACTTGACTTGATTACTCTGTCGATCATAAGGGCTTCGAGACCACGCCCGCGGAATGCCTTTCTAACCCCCAGCAGAAGCACTCTCACCTGGTTAATACGCACTCGGAACAGGGGCACTTTCAGGGCCAGCACAGCCTTTATTAGACTTCCTCCAGCTCTCTTGAAAGCCTGATTGGCATCAGGGATGGAAATAGCGAATGCAACAGGCTCTCCATTAATCTCAACCACAGGGGCCAGCTGGGGGATCATGATCATCTTGAGTTCATCCGCCATCACGTCCATTTCCCTCTTGGACATAGGAACGAATCCCCAGTTATCCTCCCAGCATTCATTGTAAATATCCATGATTATGGGGACTTCACTGTGAATGTGTTTGACGGATATATCCCTGATGACAGCATTGGTTCTCCTCAAAACAAGATCGGCTACCCTGGACATCCGTGAGTAATCCATAATATCAGAATCAAGGTAGTACGCGAAGAGATCCTTCGCCTTCGTATATCCTGCTCCTTCAAGCATGTCAGCATACCAGGGCGAATTGTATGTCATCATAATAAGCGGAGGGGAGTCGAACCCCTTGATCAGCATCCCGCACTCCTCATTGGTGGAGAAATTCATCGGCCCCATTACTTTATTCATCCCGGCTGCCAGCAGTTTTTCTTCAGCAGCAAGCAGAAGAAGTCTGAAAAGCTCTTCGTCATTTTCTCCCTCAAGAAATCCGAAGAATCCTGTTTTTTCATCATGGAAATCGTTGTGGGTATGATTGACAATGGATACTATTCGGCCTGCCGCCCTGCCTGCCGCGTCCCTTGCAAGGAAAACAGTTACATCACTGTGCTCATGGAAGGGATGCTTCTCTCGGTCAAAAAGCTCTTTCTGGAAGAACTTCACAGGAGGTACCCAGTTGGAGTCATTTCTGTACAGCCTGAATGGAAGGTCAATGAATTCGCTCAGCTGACCCCTGCTGTCTACCTTCTCTATTGAAAAGGACATTGAACCTCCGTGGTTAAATAATACCGAGTTCCCTGCCGCACTTCTCGAAAATGTTCAGTGCCCGGTCTATCATGTCATCAGTATGTGTAGCCATATAGCTTGTTCGCACCATTTCACCACCGCTTGCAACAGCTGGACTGATAACTGGATTGGCAAAGACCCCCTCCTGAAACAGTCTCTTCCAGAATAGAAGCGTCTGGACTTCATCTCCCACAATGATCGGGATTATCGGGGCTTCGGATTTGCCGACATTGAATCCCATGGTTGCCAGCCCCTGCCTGGCTCTCTCGGCAGCTCTGTGGGACTTCTCGATAAGTTCCGGTTCATTCTCCAGTATATCCAGTGCGGCTATCACTGTTGCCACAGCAGCAGGCGGAAGACTGGCTGAGAATATCATGGTCCTTGCGGTATGCTTTATGTAATCCATTACCTTAGCAGGTCCCGCCGCGAAACCGCCAATACAGGCAAACGATTTGCTGAAAGTGCCTACCAGTATATCAACTTCATCATGGCACCCGAAATGCTCGGCTGTTCCCCTGCCCCGAGGCCCCATAGCACCTACGCCGTGGGCATCATCAACTATCAGTCGAATTCCGAATTCCCTGCTTATCTCAACCAATCCTGGAATATCGGCAAGGTCTCCCTCCATGCTGAAAACGCCGTCAGTGACTATCACACCCGGATTATCTCTGTTGTTTTCAAGCAAATATCTGAGATGATCATGATCGTTGTGCCTGTATTTGAGATTCCTGGCGTAACTCATTCTGGATCCGTCGATTATTGAGGCATGATTCAATCTGTCCAGATAAATGATATCGTTTCGACCGGCGATAGTTGATATGACACCAAGGTTTGCCTGAAATCCTGTACTGAAAGTAATAGCCATTTCCTTGCCAAGAAAACTAGCCAGTCTTTCCTCAAGCTCGATATGAAGGTCGAGGGTTCCGTTGAGAAATCTGCTGCCGGTACATCCGGTACCGTACTTGTCTATGGCTTCCTTCGCCTTCTCCATGATCCTGGGATGATCCGTAAGCCCCAGGTAGTTGTTTGAGCCCAGCATGATTATGCTGTGCCCATTGATCTCCATCTCAGCTCCGACATGCCCGCCGAGGGGAATAAAATAGGGGTATAGCCCCGATTTCTTTACATTTTCAAGTCTTTCGTACTCGTAGCACTTCTGAAATACATCATTGGGTGGTTTGTCCATCTTGCACCTTGTCATTAAATGAATCAACATGTAGCATTGCGAAGGAAGTTAATCAGGATAACCTCGAAAGTCAACGGATTCCGGTGAATATGAATAGAACAATCCTCACCGGCGCTTCCGGATTCCTTGGAAGCCACATTGCTGAAAGACTGCTGGCTCGGCGGAAAAACATCCATGCCCTGTTGCGGGAATCCTCTTCGCTGAAGAATCTGCCCTCTGAATGCAGGATATCCAGAGTTGATTTCATGAACCCTGATTCGATGGCTTATGACTTTTCCGACGCTGATGCAATAATCCATGCGGCCGGCGCAACCAGCGCCGCAAGCCTTGAGGAGTTTGACAGAGCTAACGCTCTTGTAACAAAAAACCTCCTTACAGCAAGAGGAAAGTACGCACCGAATGCTCTCTTCATCTATATATCAAGCCAGGCTGCATCGGGACCTTCCGGATGCGGACCGGTAACCGACTACGGCAGAAGCAAGCTTCTTGGTGAATTCGCGGTCAGAGATACCGGAAACTGGATCATCGTTCGCCCTCCCGCCATATTCGGCTCCAGGGATCCTGCCTCTGCGCCCGTATTAAAACTGGCTCTGAGAGGAATTTTCGTGTCCCCATGGATAAACAACAGGGGGTTCGGTCTCGTTTATGTAGAGGATCTGGCCAGGCTGATAACAGAACTTCCCGATTTTCCGGATGCTGCCTGCAAAACGCTCGAACCATCCTACGGGAGACTTTTCTCCTGGAAGGATTTTCATGAAATACTTGAAAAGGCCGCCGGAAGAAAGATACTGCATCTCAGGATTCCACCGATCCTTGTGCATGCTGCCGGATTCATGTCGGAAGCTCTGGCATCCATTTCCGGAAGAACACCTTTCTTCTGCAGGGATAAATGCAGAGAACTGCTGGCAAGGGAATGGCCTGTAGAGAATGGGCTGTCGCGCGATCTCACAGGATGGGAACCAGCTGTCCCGGTTGAGGAAGCCATGAAAAAAACGTTCCAGAGTATCCGCGAAGAAAACTGAACTCGACCACAGACCAGTCAACCCGAATCCATCATCCCTGGAGTTATCTGTAGACAGAAAGCCTGTTATATCTAAGCAATTCACAGAGATGCTGGAGTTTTCGCTGTTCAATAAGAACCCTCGGAGCAGCAAGATCATACCTTCCATCAAGGAGCATCTGCGGTACTGGCTCCAGCCACTCCATCCTTCTGCGGCAGTAGTATATACCATGAACAGAGGAGAACAGAACCATAAGAACAAGAATCCACAAAACTGTTTTCCTCAAGCGGACTGTGAAAGGCGGATTTTTCACCGTAGTCATCAGAGCAACAATTGAGATCCACAGCAGGGAAGAAAATGGTATGTAGCGGAGAGCCAGTGCCTGCTCGGCACCAAGACCCGATCTTCCTGCTCCTGCAAGCAACCCCGCAAAGATGGAAATACACCCGAGAGCACCCCAGAATCTCCAGTTACCACCCCCGGATCTCCGAATTCCGGATACAAGGAACGCAAGCAGAACTGTTCCTGCAGAACCAATAACTCCGGTAAGATAGATGCCAGCCACAGTCAGTCGGTGGGCGTAAGTAAGAAGGGGCGCACCAAGGAAAACCGTTGCATAGAATGCAATCCCGGGAAGGTCTTCCAGTGTGATCGGCCCGGAGGTTTCGTGCATGGACCCCAGATAAACGGAAGCAACCCCTGCGGCTGTGGCAAACCAGACAGCGGCTCTGATCCAGGAGCGTTTTGACCGAAGTGGCAGCAATATCAGCAGACCAGATGGCCAGACCGCAAGACCAGCACCAAATGAAATGGATGCAGCAAAACCGCAGATCAGAGCAGGAATCAGCAGTATCAGGCGATTCTGTGATTTTTCAAACAGGATCAATGCAGATATGGTCAGGAACAGGGCAAGGGAAACCTGCAGCTGCCATCCCCACATGTAGGCTTCAGCGCGATTTGGAGCAAGGGTCATCAGCGAGATAATGGCAAGGGGTATCCAAATATTCCGCTTCCATTTACGGGATTCACGAACGACACTGATCGCGATAAGGGCAGCAACTGATATGAGAAGCAGTGAGGAAAGCAGCGACTCAAGTTGAATACGCCATCCGGAAGCCCTGCCCATCAGAAGCATCAGCAGCCTGGGCAGGAACATCCTGTGCTCACCGTAGGGATGCCATATTTCATTTACAGGCAATCTGCCATCGCACCATGAAGACATTGCCGGTACCAGGTCCCACTGATCGTGAACCGGAACGTCAACCTGGAAAATCAGCGGGAGCAGCATAGCTGAAAGTGGTGGCAGAATTACCGCTGCAAGAAGAAGTTTTCTACTGAAGATTCCTATCTTTTGTAACCTATTCTTTTCAGAAGTTCAATACGATTTTCGATATCTTCTTCGATTTCAACGGCAAGCGGTGGTTCTCCATCGATTACGCCCATGATGCCGCCTCCCTGATCCGAACGTCCCACGATAACCTGAACGGGATTCGCGGTGGCGCAGAAGATTCTGCACACTTCAGGTACGGTTTTCACCTGATTCAGGACCTGTACAGGGAACACTCCGCTGAGTACTATCATGAATACGTGACCGCATTTGAGTTTCAGAAGATTCTTCTCGGCAATTGATCTAAGTTCAAGATCTGTACCATCGCTTCTGACAAGCCTTGGACCAGATGCCTCGGAGAATGCAAGTCCGAACAGTGCTCCTGGAACAGTACCGGATAAAGCTTCATATAAATCTTCAACGGTTTTAATGAAATGGGATTGCCCGAGGATGATGTTACAGCCTTCGGGAAAATCAAGCTTTATCAGTTCAATTTCTGGTTTGTCCATCTGTACCACCTTAGTATCTTTTCCGTTTACTTGCTGAAGGTAGATTCATTTCCGTCCGGTAATTCGCCACAGTCCGCCTTTTCACTTCCATTCCTGCTGATTCCAGCGCCTGAACAAGCTTCGCATCCGACAGAGGTCTGGTCTTCTCCTCCGATTGTATGAGTTTTCTCAGTTCATCCTTGACCGTTCTGCTGGATATTTCACCACCATCACCCGGGAGAGACCTGCTGAAAAAGAACCTCACCTCATGAATTCCACCAGGGGATTGAAGGTACTTGCCATTGATAGCCCTGCTGATCGTGGACTGGTTGTATCCAAGCGCATCTGCCACCATTTGCAGAGTAAGAGGCCTGAGTCCCTCAATTCCGTGTTCAAAATAGTCCCTCTGATACTCTGCGATGAACTCACCAATTCTTGTAACGGTTTCCTGACGCTGCCTGATTGCTTTAATAAACCATGAAGCCTTTTGAAACTTGTTCTTAACGTATTCTTTCTCTTTCGGTGAAGTGCCGGGGGATTCAAGGATACGTCTGTTCCGTGTTGAAATCATGAGGTGTGGGAACCTGTTATCATTAAGAATCGCCTCGAAGCGATCATCTATCTTGAAGATAATAATGTCAGGTATTACAGCAGCATTTGTCGAAGATGAAAATTCATTTCCCGGCCACGGTTTAAGAACTGATATCCTGTCAATTGCTTCCTGAACCTTGTGCAGTGATACTTTTTCGGCAGCTGCAATAACCTTGATCTTTCTTTCTGCTAGTTCAGTGAAATGCTCACTTACAATCCTGTATTCAAGGCTGTCATGTCCGTATCCCAGCTTTTCGAGCTGCATTTCAATTGCGCCACCGGCACTCAGAGCACCTATACCTGTAGGTTCAAGTGTCCGTACAATCGCGAGAGCCTCAAGAAGGAGGTCGGTATCACCTTCCCAGACAGATTGCAGTTCATGGACAGGCAGGGAAAGCAGCCCGTGTCTGTTGAGGGAATAGACCACATAAACCACAGCTTTCTCCAGGTCATCTGGAAGCATCATCGACCAGACCTGAGCAAGAAGATACTCGTACAGTGTTGGCTCGCTGGGAGGTTCAGGCATCCAGGCATCTTCATCTCCGTGATAGGATCCCGTATAGCTATCCCCTGAGTGCTCATCCAGCTTTCTCAGTATGTCCAGGGTATCAACTTCGGTACTGTCGCTTCTAGAGGGTTCCTCATCCCACGAATTTTCACTTTCAGGGGTTTCATCACCATCGCTTTTCTCGTCCTCTCCCCTGTTTTCAGACCCCTGTTGTTCCAGAAGAGGATTATCCTGAAGTTCCTGTCTGATAAGGTTCTCGAGATCCATAGAAGGAACTTGAAGAATCTCAAGTGCCTGCCTTATCTTCTGAGTAAGTGCAAGTTTCTGGGTCTGGACCATTCTGAGATTCTGAGTAAGCCTTAAATTCGACATTCTACAGCTTGAACCTTTCACCAAGGTAGATCGCGCGGGCTTCGGGATTTTCGGCAAGTTCCAGGGCCGATCCGGATATCAGTATTTTTCCATCGTACATGATGTATGCCCGGTCAGTGATCTCAAGGGTTTCCCTTACGTTATGGTCGGTGATGAGAATGCCCAGACCTCTTGCTTTAAGTTCCGTTACGATGCCCTGGATATCATCAACAGCGATGGGATCAATACCCGCAAACGGCTCATCAAGCAGCAGGAATGCGGGATCTGTTACGAGTGCTCTCGCTATCTCACCCCTTCTTCTCTCTCCACCGGAAAGGGTGTAGGCCTTCTGATCCGCAACCCTTTCAATTCCCAGATCAGCAAGAAGCCGTGCCTGTCTATTTTTCCTTTCCTTCTTTCTTAGTCCGGTTGTTTCCAGGATACTCATGAGATTATCAGCAACTGTCATTCTTCTGAATACGCTTGATTCCTGGGGAAGGTAACCTATTCCCAGCCTGCATCTTCTATACATGGGCAGATGGGTCAAATTGATATCATCCATGAATACATAGCCTGAATCCGGGCTGATAAACCCAACAATCTGATTGAAAGTTGTAGTTTTTCCAGCACCGTTCGGTCCGAGCAGCCCGACTATCTCACCCCTCGATACCGAGAGAGAAACCCCATCGACAACAGCCCGTTTCCGGTACTTTTTAACCAGGCTCTCAGTTCTCAGAATCTCAGGATCTATTTTTTTCTTTTTACCAGTGATCATGGATTACCTCCGAGATAGCTGTACGTTCCGGTTACGTTGCCCGACACGATGACTTCCACGACCTCTCCGTTTTCAAAACTTATGCGCAGACTATTCCCCCTGACGGTGTTCATTTCATTTCTTGAGGCGGCTTCTCCCCCTGATTTCATCCGGAGTATGGCTGAACCCGCGAGCATCACGGAATCAGGATCACTGTTCTCAAATGCGAAGAAAGCCCTTTCCGATGAAAACCATGTTTCAGCGGGGGGGTCAACACCTGTATCAAGGAAATAACCTGCAGCCCCGCCTTCTATTCTGACTGAACGGGGATCACCCGAGGATTCCAGCAATATCTCCATCCAGTCTCCGGACAATTCGCTACTCTCCGACTCGAGCACGGGTGAACCGAAAAGCTCGAATCGGTCCTCATTGCCGAAGTATCTCAGATATTCGGACGTGGAATAGAAATCCATTTCGGGCATGGAAACCGAAGCGTTGCCCTGAGCCTCCGCCATGTTATCATCGGGGAAAAATTCAAGCCTGTCAGCGATAACAATCAGACTGTCTTCACCCTCCACCCTTCTCAGAACGGGATCAACGGTTATGAAAAGACTGCCTCTATCCCTGTCATACAGCGCATACTGCCCCTCAACCCTACCTATCCGGGGGCCTGTCATGATAACGTTCTCCTTTGCGGTCGCCTTACCCGACTCCCGAAAATATACCACTTCTCCGGCCTCAAGAATCGTTTCTCCATCTGTAAGTATGACGTTGCCGGTCATGGTTATCATTCCCGCTTCTTTGAGATATTCAAGGTAATGGGATGTTCCTGTAAGGGAATCAGTTTCAACGGTAACATTGCTGTAGAATACCGCGTTGCCGGAGCCCTGCCAGACAGTTCCGCTGTCTGATGTTACGGTTACTTCTCCATCGGTGACAACAACATTACCGATAAGCTCTATTACTAGCTCTGCAGAATCAGTATCCCTGCTTACAGCCCTGTCAGCTGATGTTGTGAAAACCCCGGCATCTGCAACCAGTACCCAGCAGAGCGCAACCAGCAGGCACATGCTATTCAATTTCCAGCTCCCCGGAGTATACGGCTGTGAACTCCTCCTCGATATCAACGCCTTCAATCGCTCCAAGACCTGTATCAAGATCTACACCTCTGCCGGAAAGCACTGTTTCCCCTGCTGAATCCGGAATGGTTAAAACTACCAGACAGTCACTGTGGAAGATCTCCATCTCATCATTCCAGATCATCTCCTGCGTCTCCAGATACCTGCCATCATCAGATTCAGCATTGACATTGCCCCAGATTCTCATGATGCCCGAATTAAGTTCAACCAGTCCTGAGTCACCTTTGAGAATTGTTGTCGGAATATCCTCTTCGAAGAAAGTCAGATCGATATCGTAGAGAAGAAGCAGACTGTCACCTTCTGTATAAACAGCCAGCGTACTCAGAAGGCGCCAGGATCGATAACCTTCCAGAGACTGCACCATGGTGAAATCCTCAACGATCTGTATCGGTTCACGGTCCGGATCCATATTATCAGGATCGGAACTACCGCAGGCCTGGAGCAAAGCCAGGACGGCGAGCCCAGCGCTCATGAATCCAGACCCATTGTTCGGGATCTTCACGTACCCACTCCTCAATCCTTCCGGTAAGATCGGCTGTAAGTCTAATATAACCTTTGTCCCCTTCGTACTTCGACAGATCCAGAGGTTCATCGATTAAAAGCAAATATTTCCCGTATTTTCCTCTTGATATATGCAGTGTAAGGACGGGAATTCCAAACCTCAGGGCCAGCTGCGCCGGACCAACAGGTGTCCTGGCCGGTAGCCCCATGAAATCGACAAAATCACTTTCCACTCCCATGGTGTCCTGATCAATCAAAATACCCACAGCGGTATTATCACGCAATACCCTCATCAGTCTTGCAATACCGCTTCCCCTGTCAATGATCTCCGTTCCGTGCCGCGCTCTCAGGCTGTTGAAATACTCGGATGTTCCTTTGTGTGCAAGGTTTCTGGTAATTATACCTACCTTATGCCCCTTGAGTTTAATGGCTCTTGGTATCAGTTCCCATGCGGAGTAATGCGCAGTTATGGCAATAACACCTCTTCCGAGGGAGAGCGCAGTTTCCATCTGTTCCATACCTCGAATTTCAACTGTCCGAAGAAAGTCATCGTCGGATCTGTAATTAAGATTGATAAAATCAATCATCCCCGAGATTAAATACCTGTAAACACGGCTCAGCCGGACATTCAAACCAGAGGGACGAATTATGTGTTTCTCATTAATTCTGAATATGCTCCGGGATCTGCCCGGAATCAGGGAAGCTACCGAGCCGAAAAGACAGGCTGTCATCCAGATAAATTTCCTGGGCGATACCCTGCCAAGAAAAACAAAAAACTTCACCAGAGGAAGAAGCAGCCAGTGTCTGAATCGACGGAATGGAATACGGGATGCCATTATCGGTTTATTTCATACCTGCCTGGAGGGCATCGTGAAGATAGAGAATACCAACAGGTACTCGATCATGGTCGACAACCACCAGGGAGGTTATTCCGAGTTCTTCCATCCTGGAAACTGCAATTGTGGCAAGCTCCTCTTCGTAACAGACTGCAGGATCTCTGATAAGTACATCCCCAAGTGACAGGTTAAGCACATTCGCGCGATTGTTCATGAGCCTGCCAAGGTCTCCGTAAACAAAAATCCCGCGCAGTCTTCTCTCTGCGTCCGTTGCGAAGCATACGCCCCGGTGACCGGTCATTACTGCGATGGCTTCTGAAAGAGGTACCAATTCACTGATCTCGGGGAGGGAATCGGAAACCATCAGATCCCTGACTCTTGTAAGAAGCTTTCTGCCAAGTGTTCCCCCGGGATGAACCTGGGCAAAATCCTCTGAGGAAAAGTTCCTGACTTGAAGCAGTGCCATCGCAAGGGCATCACCCAGTGCCATCATTGAAGTAGTACTTGCAGTGGGTGCGAGGTCATAGGGGCAGGCTTCCTTCATATCAGGAAGAGGAAGAACTACATCAGCTGCCCGTGAAAGAAGAGAATCCAATGAAGAGGTAATGGCAACAATTGGAATTTTCAGTCTCATGAAACAGGGAAGCAACAGAGCAATCTCCTCCGTTTCCCCGCTTTTAGAGAGGACAAGAGCTACATCATTCTTCTGCAGTATCCCCAGATCTCCATGGATACCATCAGAAGGGTGAAGGAAATACGCTGGACTTCCTGTACTTGTCATGGTGGCGGCTATTTTCCTGCCAACATGGCCGGATTTGCCCATACCGCAGATTATTATTTTGCCATCGGTTCGGGCCAGGGTCTCCACCGCCATGGTGAAAGTTCCTTCAGCGAGCCTGGCGGTGGCTTCGAGCCATTCTGATTCTATCCTGAGAACCCTCAAAGCCTCTTCGTAAAGATCAGCCATTTTTGATACTCTCCAGAAGCATATCCGCGATCTCTCCGACCGCACCCTCTCCTCCAGCCCTTTTCGTAATAATATCACATTCAGCTTTTACCAGAGGGTGAGCGCTGGAAGGACAGGCACCAATTCCGGCCGTTCGTATTGCGGGCAGATCCAGAAGACCATCACCCATAAATATGGCCGCTTCGCAGTCAATTGACAGATTTCTACAGATATTTCTGAGGGCTGCAGCCTTCTCGTCACTGCCCAGGCAGAGTATTTCTATCCCCAGATCCGCTGCTCGTCTCCTTGTCGCGGGAAAATCTCTGAGGGAAACAAGGGCAATCGGGAAGCCTTTTCTCCTGAGTTCAATTATCCCAGCTCCATCTGCTGAATTGTACTTCTGTACAACACCCTCGGAACCGTAGTACAATCCACCATCGGTAAGAACTCCATCAACGTCCAGGGCCAGCAGCCTTATTCCGTGAAGGTGATTCATCGGCCTTCCCAATGGATAACAGCATTTCTTACCATTCCGTCCAGTGTATCGAAATCCACCATTGTAGCAGCATCGCTCAGCGCCGATGCGGGATCAGGATGTGCCTCAATAAAGAGTCCGTCAACACCCCAGGCAGCACCGGCACGGGCAAGCGCAGGGGCAAATTCCCTGCAGCCGCCGGTTACCCCGTCGGCTGATCCGGGACGCTGGAGAGAATGGGTTACATCCAGGATAACCTTTTGCGAAAATTCGCTCATTACTGAAAGTGATCTAAAATCAACAACGAGATCACCGTACCCGAAAAAGGTGCCTCTCTCGGTGAGCCATGTTTCAGGACATCCAGCAGCGGCAGCTTTCGCAACTGCGCCTCTCATGTTCAAAGGGTTCATGAACTGACCCTTCTTAATATTCACAGGTTTCCCGGTGGCGCCTGCCGCCTGCAGAATCGAAGTCTGCCGGCATAGAAATGCAGGGATCTGAATAACATCAACCACCTGAGCCACAGGGATTGCCTGCTTCGTATCATGAATATCGGTAAGGGTTCTTACGCCGAACTTCTTCGAAATATCTTCAAGTATCCTCAATCCCTCATCCATTCCAGGACCTCCGTAGGAATCGTGGCTTGTTCTGTTGTCCTTCAGAAACGATCCCTTGAAAACCCATTCGGATGGATGATCCAGTGATTCCAGGAGAAAAGCAGTGTGCTCTGCGACTCTCATGGATATATCCCTGGATTCGAGGCTGCAAGGACCGATTATGAACAGAGGTACTCTTTCATGTACTGAAATATGCCACCGCCCTTTCAAGATCTTCTTCAGTATCCACGCCTATTCCCCGGAATTCGCCGGTTATAACCCGGATTCTAACACCCCGATCAAGCCACGCGAGCTGCTCAAGACCTTCAGTTTCAGAAAGGACAGTACTTCCAGCCGCAGCGCACATTCTTAGCGATTCCGGGCTGAAAGAATAAATACCGATGTGTTCCAGCAGAGTATCAGCGCCATAGGGAACAGGATACCTGGAAAAATAGAGAGCTTCCTGGTGCTCATTAATAACAACTTTCACCGAATCCGGTGATCCTGCAAGATATGCGGGAATTTTCCTGGCCAGGGTCACTACCTGATCATCTTCCGATGACACAGCAGTAAGAGAACTGATCCAGTCTTTATTCACAAGAGGTTCATCACCCTGCACGTTGATGATAGTTTCTCCCGGGGAACCCAGCAGAGTCCAGGCCTTGAAAACCCTCTGTGTACCTGATGAAGCTTCTCCTGTATAAACAACCTCATAACCGGCGTTTTCAACGGCATCCATAATGCGTTTATCATCGGTCGTCGCAACGGCTCTGTCAACGGAATCGTGTATCCCCTGCAACACTCTGATTATCATGGGTACTCCGGCTATATCAGCCAGAGGTTTTCCCGGCAGTCTTGTGGACGCGAATCTGGCCGGAACTATTGCAACGATTCCTGCTGGAGGTATTAGTGTCCCAGCCATTTCTCAGTAACCCATAGCGAAACGAATAATACTGTTTCCTCCTGGAAATGATCCTGAACATCACGCCAGTACTGATAACCGGCGGCAAAATCTATTCCCGCCTTTCCCTCGCCGAAACTGTATCCGGCACCTGCTGTGAAGGTAGAAGCCCCATCCCTCCATAAGCCGTCCATATAGCTGAATCCTGAACGGGCTGAAATACCGTTTCCTGCATTCACTTCGGCCCCAACTGAATAAACGCTTCCTGGATCTGTCTGGGTGTCGAGAATGTTCATGACTTTTCTACTGAAAATATCAACACCTATAAGAAGTCTTTCGATCGGTCTGAAGGAGATTCCGACGGATATCTCACCTGGAAGTGAGTATAAACTGTTTGAGCTGTCAACCTGTCCAGTTGATTGAAAATCCCTGTTTACGTCAAGGGTTCCCTGTCTATCGGTTGATATAGAGAATCCAAGTCCGAACCTCTCAGTGTTGATTAATATCCCGAATACACCACCCCATGCCATTCTGAAAAGGGCATCGTCACGGTAAACCGAATTGACAGGTATCGGAGGAATACTGTCAATTGATGTCAATGTTATGTCCGAAAGAATATTCCCGAAGGAACATCGCCCCCCAATCGAAAAGGCCAGCCAGTCGCTGGTCCTGACGGAAAGGCCTGTATAGGTTTCCACAAGACCGCCTGACCAGGAAAAGTCCCCCATAAGCTCATCACTGACAGTTTGATGAAGCAGAGTATCAACCCTGCTTCTGCTATCTATAGTACCGGTCAGGACAATGCCTCCGGGGAGAGGTACAAAAGCAGATACAGTCGAGAAGCCAAGCTGTCTATCCCAGGATTTCACGTCACCTTCACTGTATCTTCCTCCGAAACTTATTCCTCCATCAAGCCTCCAGGCGGAAGCAGCGGGGTTCAGCAAGGAAAAACCTGTATTGTCCGGTATGCCAACGCAGACTCCGCCCATACCGAAGGATCTTGTATTCAGGGGAAGAATTTCCGAACCGATACCATCAGGTGGAGGCAGGTAAGCAACAGAATAAATCCCCGAAAGAGCAAGCAAAATACAGGTAATAATAGTCATACGGTCTCCTGCGTTTCATGTTTTATTTTCGATCAGCCGGTATATCCCGCAGAGCGAATAATGTTCCCTATATCCAAGTGTCCTGACAGAACACTACAGTTCAAATGATTCACCCAGTGCGGGAATGATCGACGTTTTATTAATCCTGTCCGCAATCCTGTCCGCGAGTATTTTACACTGATCGGGCTCGCCATGCACGAGGAATATACTCTTTGCGGTACTGCCAACCTCTTCCGCGTAGTTCACAAGGGCATCGGAATCAGCGTGAGCCGAAAATCCGTTTATGACATCAATACTTGCTTCCACTGAATATTCCTCGCCAAATATCTTAACCAGTTTCTCCCCCTCAACGAGTCTCCTGCCCAGAGTATGCTGAGCCATGAATCCTACTACAAGGACGGAGTTCCTCGCATCCGAGATATTGTTCTTGAGGTGATGAAGGATTCTTCCGTTCTCGCACATTCCCGATGCTGAAATGATAATCATTGGACTTTCGTCATGGTTAAGTGCCTTGGACTCGGAAACGCCCTGGATGAAATGCAGACCCTCAAACTGGAAGGGGCTTCTGTGGCTGTAAAGGTGATCACGCATCTGGCTGTCGAAACACTCTTGATGAATTTTATAAACCTCAGTAGCGTCAAAGGATAAAGGAGAATCCACGTAGACTTTCATAGGTGGCATCTCGTTACGGGTCACCAGTTCATGGATATAGAACAGAACTTCCTGGGTTCGGCCAACGCTGAAGGACGGGATAATAAGCTTACCGCCGGATTCGAAGGTGCCGTTGATGATCTCACTGAATTTTCGCAGAGCCTCCTCCCGCTTTCCGTGGTTCCTGCCACCGTAGGTGCTCTCCATAATCAGTATATCTGCGTCTGCACCCGTATCAGGGTCTTTCAGAATAGGTCTTCCGGGCCTGCCAAGGTCTCCCGAAAAAAGCACAACTTTCTGAGTTCCATTCTCCTGGATAGTGAGCTCCACCTGGGCGGAACCAAGTATATGGCCTGCTTCGATAAACCTGAGTGAGACGTCTGGAAACAGCGGAAATGCCCTGTCGTAAGGTATGGACATGAAGTGCTTGAGGGTTTCGGTTACATCTTCAGCATTGTAAAGGGGTTTAAGGGGCTCAAGACCATTCCGTTTCCTTTTCTTATTCAGATACATTGTATCGTACTTCTGAATGTGCGCACTGTCGGGAAGCAGTATCGCCGCAAGATCCCGAGTAGCGAACGTGCTTGTTATCATACCGCTGAAACCGTGTTTCACAGCTCCGGGAAGGTTTCCCGAATGGTCTATATGAGCATGGGAAAGGATTATGGCATCAAGCTCTCCTGGATTGAAAGGAAACTCCCTGTTCAATTTCTCGGATTCTTTTCTGTGCCCCTGATGCATGCCACAATCAAGAAGAATTTGTTTTCCGTTAAATTCCAGCAGATGTTTCGAACCGGTAACCGACTGTGCCGCCCCGCAAAAAGTAATTTTCACTTAATTAACCTCCAAAGTTCGACTATGATAATGAAGCTGCCCCGGAGCAACCTCTGAGTAACACCAGGGGTGCAGTTCGAAGGATCGGAATTGTCCATAAGGAACATATTATTATAATGCTCTTCGCAAACGATCAGATCTCCGGGGAGAAAGTCGTTCTCACCAGATAAACAGTAACCTGGTGTTAAAGCAGGGGGCCATTTCAGGATCCCTGCTTTTTATCGAATACTTAACCTCGAGAAAACTTTGGTTATATTCAGGGGTGCAGGCGAATAAAAGCTCCGGAGGTAATCTTGATCCTGAATGCAGCGCTGATACTTCTTCTCATTACCGCAGGATGCGGGAGAGATGTTGAACCGTATGATAACGGCGATTCGGATTATTCTCCCATTGTCATCATTCAGTTCAGAAATACCGAAATATCCTCAAGTCTGCCATGGGATATTTCAGCGGACCGGGATAATGTCTCTGCTGCAGTGTTTCTTCCGGACGATGATCCGGTCAATCCTGAAAGCAGCAGCCTTGTTCAAGAAGCTATTGAGAGCGAAATGCTTCTGGCTCTCGTCAGCGACAGCTGTCTCAACTATCGGATAAGCATGGATCACATCCAGATATGGATGGACAGCAGCGGCAGCGTTCGAACACTCCCGGAGGAACTTCTTGATGTAATATCCGGATCCAAATCGTTGAATAATACCGGCCGTCAGGATATTCTCCTGCAATTATTCTGGATGTACAAACCTGATTTTATCATCATGGACTTCAGAATTCCAGATGCCTCTTCAGTACTGCAGATAGCTGAATACTGGATAGCACCGGATATTCTCTCTCATTACACGGTTGTGCTGTTCTCCTTTCCTGAAAACCCTGGTTCGAGGGGATGGTGCGTCTTTGCGGGAAAAAGGATAAATGGAAGTACCCCATACGGATTGACCAGATATGGTCTCTTTTCCACTATCCGGCTGCTTGCGGGGCTGAGATGGGGGGATGACCTGCCGGACAATGTTCCCGCCCTATCCATACTTGAAGACACTCATGGTATCTGGAACCATCATTGAGAAGAAATCTAATCGCCAGAGTTGATAGAGTTTCTGAAATCAAAGCAACCGACGCACAACTCATTGCGTTGTTTGCCACGACTGTCATATCGAGAAATCTTCTTGAATCGGTTTCATCCGGACTGCTTTTCCCAGCATCCGCATTTCTCTTTCACTTTCCAATAGCGTACATCTTCCCTATGCTGGGGCTGACTGGATTGATGCACCTCTTCTCGGGATATCCTCTCAGGAAGCTCCTGCGTCTCATGATATTCGCCTGGACACTGACACTGCTTCCGCCCATTCTGGATTTCCTTCTGGGATCATCTTCCTCAATCGGCTACTTTTCACTGAACAGAGATAACGCCGGATTTTTCCTTGTCAATTTCTTTAACCCCGCTATTGAACTGCCAGGGACTACCATCGGTATTAGGATCGAAGCCGCTATGGGATGCCTTCTCGCCGGAGTATTCACGTGGGCTGTAGTAACGGATAGAAGAATTCTCAGGGGTATTGCCACTACGGCTGTTTTCGCACCGGTATTTCTGATTTTCTTCACATGGCCGAGTCTTGTCTACCTGCTTACTGTCAATCATTTTCCATACGCCTCAACTCTTCAGGAATACTTCCAGTGGCATGCAGTTACAGCCCCGCATCTCACAGGCTCACTTCACTATACTACTTTTCTTATTGATCTTGTACCGGTTACACTTATCCTGGCCTGGTTCTTCAGTACCCTGAGCAATAATGCCTGGAAGAAGTTTTCAGTTTCAGTAAAGCACTACTTCTGGGAAGCTGCAGTTCCCCTGTCCGGAGCTCTCAGTGTGTTTATTGCCGCAGCAGGAGTGATGACTTTTGCTGATGCAGTATCAGTTACCGGTGCCCTTCTTGCTGCACTTCTCATTCTTCTCTCGCGGTGGTGCGAAGGCAGAGTCAGGAAGGTTATGTGGATAATCGCAGTTTCAGCTTCATTTGCGGTCGGTTGGCCTACAGCTGCCATTGCTCTGCTCGCGATTTCAGTCATGCTGCTTCCGGGGACCTCCTGGATATCAAGAATCATTTCAGCACCAGTTCTATTCCTTCTGGCGTCCAGTCCCATGGGCTTCTCGTGGGGAATCCAGGTGATTCCTGTGCTGGTTCTCTGCATGCTTTCATTGCTGGTAAGGAAAACAATTCCTGGAACCATTGCCGGGGTGCTGGCAGTGATCTCAGTAATCTTTTTTTCACCGGATAGAACCACATCGCAGCAAGAGTACTACACATTCCTGGGTGATGCTCTGAACAGAAACGGAAGACTGGATTTTTCTCTCCCCATCGCAACCGCTGCAGCAGCCAGCGGCGGTGATATGCTTAACCTCGCGAAAGCGGAACTGGATGATGGGGACTTGATCAGAGCCAGGTGGTCTTATGAGATGGCCGTAATTGAGGGCTTTGATTCGCCTGATGCTTACAGGACCGGACTTAATCTGGCGTTTTCCCAGGGTATGACGGAGGAATTCGAAGATCTTATAGCGGATTTGCTGTCGAACGCCGAACTCCTTGAACAGATAGATGTCACCGGAATAATAGTAGCCAGAGCGACCAGGAATACCGATACATTATTTCTGCAGAGGGCGTTGGAGCTGAGCGGCCCGTCACCCCAGCTGTTCTACGCATTTTCGGCAGCCTGTTCAAAAAACGGAGATATTGAAAGGGCAGCTTCCTGGGC
>JAUWMQ010000087.1 GCA_030613065.1 Candidatus Aegiribacteria sp.
ATCCGGAGTAGTAATTGACAAAAGCTTATCTGACATTTTCTTCAGCCTGGGGATCCGTTCGAGATGTTTCTCCAGAGCTGAATGATCGGCTGTTTCATTCCTGGAGCAGTCCACGGATTCGAGGAATCGATCCATATCGGAAAGCACTGAGCCTACTGTTCGGAGCTGCAGTGGATCAAGCACGATTACACCGGCAATGAGGAGCTCACATACATCTTCGAGGCTGTCGATACCGCCTGCTGGAATCCTTATTCCGATATCAAGAAGTGCCGCTGCGGCCTCTGTCTCACGCTGAAGCTCAGAAGCCTTTTCCCTTATCCAGCCCGGAGTAAGAGACATGACCTTCGCGCATCCCATCCGACTTGAGGTTCGGCCGGCTACATCCTCAAGTACTTTCCGGTATTCCAAACGCATAAGGGAACTGGTCATGGTAAAAAGTCCTGCGGTAACTATGATGAGGGCATGAAATGGTCTGATTCACCTAGCTCCTTCAGTACTTTTTTCTCCTTCCTTGAAAGCCTTTCAGGGATGTATACATCGGCGATCACAACAACGTTACCCCTGCCGAACCCTTTCAGTCTCCTGATCCCTTTTTTTTTCAGAACAAGCCTCTCCCCCGGCTGTACACCCGGTGGAATAGTAATACTCACTGTTTCTTCCTCAACATCGGGGATAGTGATCTCGGTGCCAAGTGCCGCATCGGGAAAGGATATCCTTGTCCTGTAGATCAGATCGAAATCCTCACGCTGAAATTTTCCATAATCGATATTCCTGATTCTTAGAATAAGGTCTCCGGGATGGCCGTTATTCCCCGGGGAATGCCCCTGCCCCCTTAGCCTTATGAAGTGTCCCTCGGAGACACCAGCAGGAAGATCTACTGATATCTTTCTTTCTCTGGATTCAAGCATGGATCCCAGACAGCCCGGACACAATTTCACGGGGATGCTGCCTCTGCCTCGGCATGTGGGACAGACTGAAACTGACTGCATCGCTCCAAGGAGAGTTCTTCTGACCGTTCTTATCCTCCCCTGTCCACCGCACCTGTCGCACTGTTTCATTCCTTCTTGAGGATCTGCTCCCGTTCCATCGCAAACGCTGCAATGCTCATTTCTTTCAACCGAAACCTCCCGGGAACAACCCAGAGCAACTTCATTAAGGTTCAGCTCAATATCAACCACAGCATCCTCTCCGACAGAAGTCTCTCTTGACTGGCCGAATCCGAAAATATCCTGAAAAGCTCTCAGGGCATCGTCCATTCCAAATCCGCCGAAAAAATCAGACATGTCCGGCATTCCATCCGCCGAACCCGTTCTATCGAATCTCTGTCTTTTACTTGGATCACTCAGTATTTCGTAAGCCTGGGTGATTTCTTTGAATTTCTCCTCGGCAGCCCTGTCTCCGGGATTTTTGTCCGGATGGTATTTCAGGGCAAGCTTTCTGTAAGCGCTTTTGATCGTTGAGTGATCGTTGTCTCTTTCAACACCGAGAACTTCGTATGGATTACTGCTCATCAAACCACATCCGTAATAAGGTTCAAAATTTATATTTCATCTGCAAGCCGATGGACTGATTCTGATGAACCATCGGATGCACATGCTGTATTTTCCGAAGCAGAAATATAGTAAGGAAATGCTCTTTGTGGAAATGAACGTCAATAGCGAATGCACTGCATCACACGCAGAGGGATCAGTCGATACCTTCTTTCAGATCCTCCGTTTTCATATCACCGGAATCGTCTTCTTCATCAATAGGATCTACCATCTTCAGTATGTTCCGGGTGGTATGGAACACCATGGCAAGATCTTTCTGCGTACTCTCTATAGAAGGAATGTCAGAACCGTCACGGGCAGTTCTCAATTCATTGAGGGCTGATTCAAGTTCTATTATCGATTCCCTGTCAAGCCTGTCCTTGCTTGTTTTAAGCAACTTTGATGCCTCGTATATTAACTGATCGGCATTATTCCGCATCTCGATAAGCTTGATCCTGTCACGGTCTTTTTCCCGATACTGCCTTGCATCCTGAATAAGCTCCCGGATATCGTCATCTGAAAGCCCGCCGCTCGGGTTTACCTTCAATTCCTGGTGTTTACCGGTAACCGCATCCTTGGCGTTGACAAACAGGATTCCATTGGCATCGATGGAGAACGTAACCTCTATCCTGGGAACACCCCTGGGTGAAGGTCTTATGCCAACAAGCTCGAACCTGGCAAGACTCCTGTTATCCTCGCTGAGTTCCCTCTCTCCCTGAAGAACATGGATACCCACTATCTGCTGATTATCCACAGCAGTGGTGAACATCTTGCTTCTCTTTATCGGCAGAGGGCTGTTCTTTGTAATTATAGGCGCCATAACACCGCCAAGAGTCTCAACACCCAATGTAAGTGAGATCACATCCAGAAGTACAAGATCCTTCCTCTGACCTGATACTACGGATCCGGCTATTGCGGCCCCCATTGCAACTACTTCATCGGGATTCACGCTGTGAACCGGCTCCTGTTGAAAGGCTTCCTCAACCAGTGCCCTGACCATGGGTATTCTGGTGGACCCGCCGACAAGAACGACTGTCTCAAGGTCTGCATGAGTAAGGCCGGCATCCTTAAGAACCTGTTGGCAGAGAGGCCGTGTACTTTCAACAAGTTCCTTTATAAGCCCTTCGAACAGACCGCGGCTGATTGACATTTCAAGGTGTACCGGCCCCTGATCGCCCGAGGCAATAAAGGGAAGGTTTATTGAAGTTTCAAGGGCTGCAGAGAGTTCACATTTGGCTCTTTCTGCTGCTTCACGAACCCTCTGAGGGGCTACGGGATCTTCACTTAGATCGATGCCCTTTTCCCGTTTGAATTCGTTCATTATCCATTCAACCAGAAGAGCGTCGAAATCGTCCCCGCCCAGCTGAGTATTTCCAGTTGTAGCTTTAACTTCGAAGATGCCATTCACTACCTGTAGAACGCTGATGTCGAAGGTACCGCCTCCGAAATCGAATACAGCTATCTTTCTCCGTTCAACCGCGTCGGTAAAGGCAAGTGCGGCTGCTGTAGGCTCATTAAGAACGCGCTTCACGTTCAGGCCGGCGATAGTGCACGCAGCTTTTGTAGCTTTTCTCTGAACTTCGTTGAAATGCGCGGGTACCGTAACAACAACATCGGTGACTTCCTCACCGAGGTATTCCTCTGCCCTGTATTTCATTTTCTGGAGGATCATCGAAGAAATTTCCTGTGGAGTGAAGGTTCTGCCGTCTCCAATTCTTACAACAGCATCGCCATTTTCATTGGGAATTATATCGTAGGAAACGTTGAATATGCCCTTGGTAAGTTCATCGTACTTTCTTCCCATTAGCCTTTTTATGCTTGATATGGTCTCTTTGGGATTAGTTATCGCCTGCCTCTTGGCAACAATACCTACAAGTCTGTCTCCCGCAGGTGTGAAAGCAACTACTGAAGGCATGACTCTTGGGCCTTCTCCGGTCTGTATGACGATGGCGTTTCCGCCTTCGCTTATTGACATGCAATAGTTTGTAGTTCCCAGGTCAATACCAATTGTACAGCCCAAAATTCCTCCTTCAAATGCACTTTATTCCAATATCTAATATCCTGCATTAATAGTAAGTATTACCTGAACAGGAGAACCTACTACAGTGTAGAATAATGGAAGTCATTATAAACTACAACCTCTGAAAATGCACCTGAGCAACTGTACATTATGATGAATATATTGTCAACTCTTCAGGAGTATCAGCAAGTTATAATTGAACTCAATATTCAAATTTACTCACAGGCCGACAGTACTGATTCAGTATCGGGAGAAAACAGTACACCATTCTCGCAGATAATCGCAGTAATGAGCGGGGCCGGTGTTACGTCAAATGCAGGATTCCAAACTCCTGCGGCTTCTGGAAGCAGCTTCCTGTCTCCAAGTTCTGCAAGTTCATCCCTGCCCCTCTGTTCTATTTCAATTTCGCTTCCACAGGAAGTGGAAACATCGAATGTAGAAAGAGGTGCGACAACGTAGAATGGGACTCCATGCTCTTTTGCCGCAAGCGCAAGTGGGTAGGTTCCTATCTTGTTAGCGGCGTCTCCGTTGGCGGCTATCCTGTCGCTGCCGACTATAACAGCATCAACTTCTCCATTTCTCAGAAGCGAAGCAGCCGCGGAATCCGGAAGCACATAAACCGGAATACCTGCCCTTGAAAGCTCCCATGATGTCAGCCTGGCACCCTGAAGGAGTGGGCGGGTCTCGTTCGCATACACTTTTCTCAGAAGGTTGCGGTCCCATGCTTCGTATATCACCGCAAGGGCTGTCCCTAAACCTGCGGTTGCCAGTCCGCCTGCATTGCAATGTGTCAGTACGACTGAACCACTTTTCAGTAGATCGGCACCGAAACGCCCCATCTGTCTGCTGGCTTCGAGGTCGGATTGCATCATGTCAATTGCGGATTCCAGAAGAGCGCGTGCAGCGTTCTCTCTGCCCGGATTTCTGCGGAAGGTATCTCTCTGAATCTCAAGACAGTGAAACAGATTGACCGCTGTTGGTCTTGTTCCTTCGAGTATGTCGATCTTTGAATGAAATGCAGAATCAAATTCTTCACCCGGATCGATTGTTTTAGCGGCAATTACAGCACCGAAAGCAGCTGCGATTCCAATTGCAGGCGCTCCTCTGACTGCAAGGGTCTTAATGGCTTCCGCAAGGGAATCGATATCTCTGCAGTCGATATAGGTTTCCTCTGAGGGAAGTTTTCTCTGGTCAAGCAGCCGCAGGAAACCATCCATCCATTGCATGGTCGGCAGAGGAAGCATATCAGCATCTGCCTGAAAGAACGTCCAGACACACTTTGAGAATACTCGAGGGTTCCATCAGCCTGCCCATACCTTCCGTGCCACAGGCAAGCGGTCCCATAACGGGTCCTGCAAATATGACCCCGCGACTCTCAAGTATCTCTAAATTGGCAGCCGTAGCACTGTTGTTCCACATCCTTGTATTCATTGAAGGAGCCATAATAACCGGAGCTTCACATGCTAGAAAAGCAGAAGATAACAGGTCATCAGCCAGTCCATGGGCGGACTTGCCAATGAAATCTGCCGTGGCCGGGACAACGGTAAAGAGATCAATACTGCTGGTCAACGAGATATGGGGAACGGGATCACCGGGCTGCATGGTAAAAAGAGTACTGTAAACAGGCCTTCCGGTCACACAGGCAAGCTGAGTTTCAGAAATGAACTGAAGGGCGGCCGGAGTAAGAACACCGTCAATTTCGAAGCCTTCTTTTCTTAACAGGGAAGCAAGCATTACGCCTTTGAAGGCTGCCGCGCTGCCGGTGATCCCAAGCAGTATTCGTTTAGTTCGCATTTGAACACCTTTCGCCGATGCAATCTATTCCTACAAGCGTAAGTTCAGGGCATATTTTCATCACGTTCCTGCACCTTCTGGCAATACCGGGTGCCCAGCCTCCAGTTGCCCAGATCTCGGGAACACCATCGATTACTGCTGCAAGCTCGTCAATTATGTTGTCAGCCGCTCCAACAGCCCCGAGAAGCACTCCTGAACAGACAGCTTCAGCAGTACTCTTTCCAAGGGGGGAAGCTGGAAACTCAAGATCCACCGGATTGAGCTTCTCCGCCTTTTTGAACAGTTCTCCCGCAGCAGTTCCCACGCCTGGAGTTATTGCGCCACCAAGGTAAACCCCTTTGCCGCTGATAACATCAAAGGTTGTTGCCGTCCCAAAATCAACAACAATAGCTGGAGGTGATCCAAGACTGAGAACTCCTGCTGTGTTTGCCAGTCTATCGGCACCCAGTTCGTGGGGATATCTGTAATCGATTGAGATCCCTGCTGTTTCCACAGTTACTTCAATCGGATCCATTTTGATATACCTTCTGGAGAGATTCAGAACAGCATGACGGACCTGGGGAACAACGCAGGCAAAGGAAATCCCTTCGGGGAGATCAGAATCGTCGATCTTCAGAAGCGACCGAAGGATTACCCAGAGGTCATCAGCAGTCCAGTGCCGGGTGGTAATTCTCCATTGAACATCAAGGCTTCCATCTATGAAAATTCCCACTGATGTTCTTGTATTGCCTATATCAAGTACCAGCCTTCTCATTTTATCCCCCAGTCAAATCCTATATCCGCGGATGGAGCCGAATGCGTGAGAGCACCTGAGGATATCCCATCAACTCCGGTACCCGCCACTTCCCTCAGGTTCTCCAGTGTTATCCCTCCTGAAGCTTCAATGTAAATACCACTGCCGGATGCCGCCTGTACGGCCTCTACCAGTGTATCAGGTTTCATATTGTCGAGCAGGATTCTGTCGGGTTTCTCATCGAGCGCTTTTTTCAGCTGATCAATGGAATCCACCTCAATTTCAACCGGAATGCCCTTCTCCCTTATATAAAGTATCATGCTGTGCAGATTACCAGCACCTCCGGCAACTGCCGTATGATTGTCCTTCACCATGGCAAGCTCTGCCAGATTGAAACGGTGATTCACTCCTCCTCCTGCCCTCACAGCGTATTTTTCAAGGGCACGCAGACAGGGAGTTGTTTTTCTTGTGTCCAGGATTTCTACTCCCGTTCCTTTAACAGCCTCGACGTATTCAGCCGTGAGCGTCGCAATCCCGGAGAGACGGCAGAGAAGGTTCAGAGCTACTCTCTCCCCTCTCAGAAGCAGATCAGCGGAACCGTACAGACAGCCGATCCTGTCTCCTGGAAAGGCTCTGGAACCATCAGGGATGGTATTTTGAATCCGGGGAACATTCCTCTCCATTGAACTGGAAAGTTCGAAAAAAACCTGTTCAACCAGAAACCATCCCGCTGTGATCAGTTCTTCCCTGGCCTTCGCAGCACAGGTACTTTTATCGTCAACAGGTACTCCAAGTGATGAGGTTGCAACGTCATCCCACACTCTGTCTTCGACTAGAGCGTTACATATAATAAATCTTCCAACCGATACTGGATCTGACCAGTCTATTTTTTTCATCAGATCTCCTCCAGAAGTGATTCAAGACCGTATACAGTTTCACCGCGACTGATCGTCGCAACCACTTCGATCTCATCCCAGGGTGTATGGAAGGGGTTGGTTGACAGTATAGTCATATCTGCCACTCTTCCGGCTTTTAGATTTCCGGTAAGATCATGGAAACCACAGATTGCTGCTGCTTCGATTGTATATGCGTTAAGGGCTTGCGCGATATCGATACCGAACTTATCAACTGGATGATCGGTTGCACCTCCAAGCCCCTTAAGCGGGCCGAATGGCATGCCATCACTGCCGAAACCCAGTGAGAAACCGGCATCTTTCACAAGGCTGAAAGGGTTCAGAGTTAATGCCCTGTCCTTTCCGAGTTTTCCTTCGTACAGCCCCCCGCTGATCTGCCACCTGTTTACAAAATTAGGCTGCATGACAAAAGAATGCATCGAAGTATCCCACCTGCCGGGCCAATCAGCGATGAGTTCTTCGGCGTGCTCTATCCTTATGGTTTCAGGATTTCTCCCATCGTACTTCTTAAGATAATCATTGCTTACCCGGTCTATCTGCGCCAGTGCCCTGCCCCCTATCGCATGGTACACAGGTTTCAGGTTCAGGCTGTCCGCGAACTCCAGACTGCGCAGAACCTGTTCATCGGACATTATAGGCTCTGCAACCGTCCCGTCCGCATAGCTCCCCGAAACAGCTGCGGTAGATGCCCCCAGGGACCCATCAAGGAAGAATTTCAAACCATCAATAAAGGGAACTATCTCTTCCAGGTTGTGGGGAGTCTCTCCGAGAAAACCGGCATCCCTGCCGAAAAGACAGATGGACATTCTGATGGTGGGAATGTTTTTCAGGAGTGCTTCAACGGTTACGAGGGGTTCGAATGTGCATAATGAGGTGACCCCCGAGGAATAGGCCAGTTCCGTGGCAATTGCGCATGCCTGGTCCAGAATGTGCGGTTCAGGAGGGAACAGACTTTCAAAATCAAAAATAATCCCCTCTCTGATGATACCTGTTGAGTAATCTACCCCCGGGGATTTCAGGGGAAGGATGTCAAGCATGGCTGAGTTTACGAGGGCTTTATGACAGCAGACCCTTCTGAGGAAAACCGGACGGTTTCCAGTTACTCTGTCGAGTTCCTTCAATGATGGAAGCAGAGGATTATTCCAGTAGCTGCAGTCGAATCCGAACCCTCTGAGAATTCGTCCCGTTCCTTCCGAATCAATCATAGAGGAAACCAGATCAAGGAGATCCCCAGCGGAGACAGCTCCTGTAAGATTAAGACAGAGTCTTTCAAGCCCGCTCCAGAAATAATGACAGTGTGCGTCCACAAAAGCAGGTATTACAAACAGATGGGAATGCACATCGGCAGATGGAGAAATATCCGTGATCCTTTCACCGGAGATGGATATCCTCGACGGCGGGAGAACACAACTTCCCGGACCTGCCCAGATTCCTCCGCATAGAAAGGATTTCATGAATTTCGCTCTTTCAGATGATGAAACATGAGGTCAAGCACGTCAGCCTCAACCTCAAAACTGAAGAAGGTGGAATCACCTCGCCGCTCAACGGCCATGACCCGGCCTCTGATCTCAGCGGTTACATACCCTTCCTCTGGTGCAAGTCCGTCGGCAATTTCCCTGCGACTCCTGCCAGGGTCGGATATTTCCCTGGCTTCGATTTCAGTGAGTTCACCCCTGTGCCTGAACCAGCGTGTTAGAATTATATAACTGCCTTCACTGATGGAGGAAGCAGCCGGAAACCGGACATCGAGAACAACCGGTGAACTCTCATCCTTTTTTTTCCCGGCGTTGTATGCAATAACCCTGTTTCTGCCTTCCTTCTTGGCTTCGAATAGAGCTTGATCGGCAGCGACAAGCAGTTCGCTGCCTGCTACAGCTGGAAAAGTACTTACTCCAAGAGAAATAGTCACTAATAACGAAACGGGTGAAGACTCATCATCGTTTCCGGATTGCCCTTCCAGGGGAGAATCGTAAATGTTCCGGCGTATCCTCTCAGCTGTTATGGAAGCCTCATCAAGCGATGCATTTGGAAGAAGCAGCGTGATCTCCTCCCCGCCATACCTGTAAGCCTCACCACGGTACATTACAGTTTTGCGAATGATACAGGCTACATGCCTGAGCACTCTGTCGCCCGTATCATGGCCCCATTTATCATTGAATATTTTGAAATGATCAATGTCGATCATTATTGCTGATAGAGGAAGGTCTTCCTCCCCCATTATTCTCAGCAGAAGTGGCAGACTGATGTCAAGAGCTTTTCTAGGCGGTATTCCTGTAACCGCGTCCAGTTCTCCCGTCCACGGAAATTTCAGTTGAGACTCACTGTTGCCCATGAATGACAATTACAAACCTCCCGTGGTTGCATGAATAATAACAGGATATCGAATAAATGAAAGCACCATGACATTGACGGGAACGAATGAAAGCAACAGACTATAATGTATTTATTACTGTGGGGGGAAACCATGTTTCATTTTCGCGATTATGTTTATACTTTGCTGCTTGTAACGCTTCTAATCATGATATCATGTTCATGGTCAGCAACACAGCAGGATATCCTTGACGCATACAAGGAAACTGCTGGATACATAGACAGGAATGAATGGGAAGCTGCTGCAAGTTCGATGAGCTTCTCCACCATGCTCTTTCTTGATTCACTGGCTTTGGACCTGGAGGCCAGGGGATTACAGGGATATATATCTGGTGCGGATCTTCTTCCGATACTCTGTGGTGAGTACATTGACTTGAATGGAGATGTAACTATGATTTTTATTCAGGGAGATCATGCGGAAATTACTCTCTCCTCTGCAGATTCGAGGAAATTTCAAATGATTCTGGAGGAGGGTAGCTGGAAGCTCATTCTGGAGCAGATATTCAGGAACATGATTGATGCAGCCCTCAGGGGTTCGTATCTTCATTAGCTAAATTATAGCGTGCAGTTTCTATTTCGTTAGCGATTGCACCGTACCGGTTCGGAAAACCGGAAATACCAGAGAGAGGGACATTTGATGAAGAGATTGGCATTACTTCTCAGTTTGCTCGCTATCGCACTGTTTGCCGCCTGCGGTGAACAGGCGGATGAGGGAACTACAGTTCGCATAGAGGACACTGATGAAGCAGCAATGGCTGAAGTTACAATTGTAAATGGTCTTGAGGCGTGGGACATATACTTCATATTTATTGATCCGGCCGACGAACCATGGACCGAAGACCTTCTCGGTGAAACCGATATCCTTGCTCCGGGAGAATCTTTTACTGTCAATATCGAAGTGGGCATCTGGGACATGATGGTTGAGGATGAAGACGGTGACACCTACACATTGTGGCAGGTTGATATAGGACCCGAAGGTTACCAGTGGAATGTAACACTCGATGATCTGGATGCGGGATGGGACGAAGATGAGTTCACCGAACCACAGGTAATCGAAACAGGCGAGGGAAGCACATACATAGGCATCACTAATGACCTTCAGGGTTGGAGCATATACTGGGTTTTCGTTGATCCGACCGACGCAGACTGGAGCGATGACCGTATGGGTTCGGACATTCTCTACCAGGATGATCAGCTCATCGTCTGGGTAGACCCCGGAACCTATGACATAAAGGTTGAGGACGAAGACGGCGACACTTATACACTCTGGGATGTTGAAGTGGATGCAGCCGGTTTCGAGTGGTCAGTTACACTTGATGACATGGACCCGATGATGGTTGATGAAACTTTTGAAGAAATTTCTCTGGAAACCGGTGAGGGAACGGCACCTATCACCATCATAAACACTCTTGGCGGCTGGGACATCTACTACGTATATGTAGATTCTTCTGATAGCCCCTGGGGTGAAGACCGCCTTGGGGCCGACATTCTTACTGAATCAAACGCAATCACGGTCTGGGTAGACCCTGGATCTTACGACATTCGTGTACAGGATGTTGATGAAGACACTTATACCATCTGGGGAATCGATGTTGACGAGAACGGTTACGAATGGGCAGTAACCATTGAGGATATGGATTAAGCTTCCAGTAATCCTTTAAACAGAGGAAAACCCGTGGATTGCAGAACTTTCCACGGGTTTTCTTTTATACTGAAACAGTTATTTCGAGTAAAACCCGACAACCATACGTTCGTCAACTTCAAGGGGAACATCTTCCCTGGAAGGAAGAGCTTTCATGATTATCTTCCTGGCGGTGGGATCAACATCAAGAAATGCCGGCACACCGATACCTGAACCCTCGGTAATATTAGCTTCAACGACTTTGAGTTTCTTGCTCTTCTCCTTAAGAGAGATGACATCACCAACTTTGACTGAATAGGATGGTATGTCCAGTTTTCTACCGTTAACTGTTATGTGGCCATGGCAGACAAGCTGGCGCGCCGCAGGTATGGATATGGTGAAACCTGACCTCGCGACAACATTGTCCAGCCTGCGCTCGATCTGCTGCAGGAGGTTATGACCGGTTTCGCCCTTCATCGAGGTGGCTTTACTGTAATACTTTCGAAGCTGCTTTTCCGAGAGTCCGTAGTTGAACCTGATCTTCTGCTTCTCGATAAGCTGAAGTCCGTACGTTGAAGGTCTTCTCCTGTGCCATCTGCCGCCACTTTCTCCAGGCGGATTCGGGTTGGCAGGATCTTTTCTGGTCAGACCAGGCAGAGGTCCCAGGGATCTGATCTTGCGAAATTTAGGACCGCGATATCTTGACATTAAGCAACCTCCATTTTGAGTGCCTCACGAATTCATCGTGGCATGAGGATAACACCGGACACCCGCCGGTGAACTGTTCTTGGACAGCCATCTTCATACTTCGGCAGAATTTATAACAACGTTGAAATCTAGTGATTAAGGGTACAAGCCGTCAACAAGCGGAAAATATGAGTGAAAAGGGGCATACCTGTAAAAAGCATGCCCCATCTTGTTTTATGGATTTATCTGATGACTACGCAGGACCTTGTCATAGTATCACTGCCGGCAGTGAGCCTGAGCATGTAGATACCACCTGGTACCGGAGCGCCGTCAGAATCGGTTCCCGACCAGATTACCGAATGAGTTCCCGCAAGCCTTTCACCGGAAGCGATGTTGGTCATAAGCCTTCCGGATAGATCGTAGATATCCAGGGAGACGATCCCGTCAGAAGGAAGAGCAAAGGCAAAGGTAGTTGAACCAGCGAACGGGTTTGGCGCTGGAGCGGAAAGCTCAAGGCTCAAAATACCGATTTCACCACCTGAAATGCCCACTCCGGATACTGGAACAGATGCGACGTAGGGATACAGATTATGATGTGTACTGGTAACAGTAACAAATTCTACACCAGGAATTGTAGGGATAACCAGTGTAACCAGGCCAGAAGCGTCTGTATATCCGCTCTGAAGCAGAGTTGTATCCTGGACAACACCTACAAGCGCACCTTCGACAGGTGATCCGCCTGCAGTCATTGTTACGCTCCAGTTACCTGCGCTTATGGTGTCA
>JAUWMQ010000147.1 GCA_030613065.1 Candidatus Aegiribacteria sp.
GAAGTCAGAGATAAGTATTTGTGATTTTGAGATGGACGAAGAGACGAATACGATAAAGGTCTGCCCGGCCGGTCATAAGCCGCTCAAGTCCGAGTACGATCCCGAGAAGGAAATAACGCGAATCGTAATGGCGATATCTACATGCAGTTCATGCGAACACCGCAACGAATGTCCTATAGAGAGAAAGCGTAACGATTGTCGCTTTGAATTTACCAGCAAAATGCTTCGTTTGGCTAAGCGCCGCCGCTTTGAAAAGACCGATGAATTTAAGGATAAGTACCGCAAACGTTCCGGAATAGAAGCGACCAACAGCGGAATCAAGCGACGAACGGGTATGGGCAAGCTTCGTGTTCGTGGAAGACCTGCCGTTTTCAATTCTATACTGCTCAAGGTAGCGGGCTGGAATATCCTGCAGGCGGCCAGGAGCGTAAAAGTTCGTGAATATGTAAGAAAACACAGTCCCTGGAGTTCAGAAGATACGGTATCTGCCATGATTCAGAACTGTTTGGGCGCAATTCGGGCTCAAATCAGGTCGACTTTGGAATATATCCATCTTCTGATGAGAAATACCCGTCGGATTGAAAAATATCAGTTTGGGCTTGCTGTACAATGATTGTGTTCTGTCGGAGGCATCTGATAACAGAAACTATAATTCATTGAGAGCTTTCCAAACTACTCGGTAATCTTCTTCTCTTTGGCACAGGTCAAACGGAGCAAGGTATTCAATTGTTTTCTCCGTCATCTTACCGGGGATAGCACTATAAATTATTGTTCCAGAAACTAAACCTGTTTTTATACCCCTGATACTATTCCACTCAAAACGGGAAAAGCCAACCCCAAGCAAACCCTTACTGACCGTAAAAGTAATTCTGCCGTTCTGGTCATACCATGTGTCAGATTCGTACTGGTGCATCACTGGGAATTGTACCCGATAGATTGTAATCAGCTCTTCAAGGGTAAGACCTACTGCTATTGCTACCAGTCATCTGTAGCGAATCGATTCTTCAGCAATCAGGCACATCCTGAAACACCTGGTTCTCTCGCAGTACCTGGCAGAGAAGCACCAGTATGCGTTCGGCTGGTTCATGAACTCTTCATTTGCTTGACATGGCTTGACAGCCCTCGGTATTTTCAGATCAGGCAAGCAATTCGATAATATCAGAGAGATCAGGAGATGTAACAATGCTGTTTCCGCTTATACAAGTTGTGATTTCAATATCAGGTGTCTGGAATACATGGGGCTACAGTTCTGGAAACTGGGCTGAACTTGCGCCACTGCTGAGCAGTAATGGTTACGATGCAGTATTTTTTTGCGCTGCATATGGGTTGAACACGGATACACTTGGCCTTCAGGAATGCATTGATGCCTGTAATGAGTATGGTATCGATGTTCATGCCTGGATTGTCATGTGGAGAACCGCAAAATCCACTGAGCAGGAGAGAGAGAGTTTCAGGGAGCAGGGAAGGCTTCAGGTTTCCCTGGATGATCTTGCAGAAGCACAGCTATGGCTCTGCCCCACGGATCCGGCTAATGTTGCAGATATGGCTGAAGTTTGCCTGAGAATCGCCGCTGATTACGATGTAAGAGGCATTCATCTTGACTACATCAGATATTGCAATAACCGGGTCTGTTACTGTGAACAATGCAGAGAAAGATTCGTTGAAGAAACGGGTGTTCAAACATCGGGATGGCCAACAGACTACGCTATGGACGGAAGATTTTACGATGAATATAACAGATGGCGTTCACAGGCGATCACGACTGCGGTAAGGGCAGTACGGGACTCCCTGAGCAAGCTGAACAAAGTCGTTGAGCTTTCTGCAGCTGTTCTTCCCAGAGAGGTGGATATGAATAATTGCGCTCAGCAATGGGATGAATGGCTGGGTGACGGTCTGGTGGATTTTGTTGTTCCGATGAACTACACTCTTTCCGATTCCGAGCTGGTTTTCTGGGGAGAAGCTCAACTCAGGCTGGCAGAAATGAACCAGATTCCGTGCGGTCTGATAACATATCGGAACAATTCTCAGTTCTCGATCAGCGAGATAAATGCCCAGCAGGAAAAGGTGTTAGAAATGGGATTTGACGGCTGGGTGATGTTCTACTTGAGTAATCATTTCATCTCTCTTCTTGAGGAGAACCAGGAAGCGAATGACTCACTCCAGTGAAACAGACGGTATACAGCCGTCCTCCGGTGCACAGAACATCCGGTGAACAGATGTGAATGATGTGTGATGCAGAACTACGGAGTTCTTCATATTGAAGAAAGTATATTCAAGATAATTTGAAGGTTTCACAAGTCATCTGTCGGGAAACGATTCAGAGATCTCTACCGGTGTCTGAATGTTGAGATGCTGCAGAAGAGGTATCAGAGGGTGTTTGCATAAGCTTCCAGTCTTGCACGGAAGCGAGTATAACCGAGGAACCGGATGCAGGAAAACCGCACGTTTGGGGACTGTGCGGGGGGTGTTTTGGGTAACCAGCATTCCTACCGCGAATTGCTTTTCGGAAAAATTCCCGGAACGGTTTGAAATCAAGATTCCAATTGCTTGACTGGAGGTGTACGATGACTGTTACGATTCTTCTTTCACTCCTTCCATCGCTGACTCTCTCAACGGGGGACGCGCTCATGCGGTGCCCCGTAGAGGACATCCAGGTAATCGCCAGCGCGACAGCTCTCGACGGCGAGTACGTACAGGGCGTTCTCTACTGGCCGATTCTAAGGAGCAGGGTCGATACCGAAGCCCTGGCACTTATGAACAAGACAATGGACTACGAGACCGTTACGGGTGAAACGCTCCAGGAAACCCTTGAAACCTTCACAGAGAGTGAACGCGGGATAATTGGCAGCACGTTCAACGTGAACTGCCAGGATGCCGGCCTTCTTGACATTACGATCACGACCGAATCCTATGGGGCTTATCCGAGCACGTTCGGGTACCATTTCACCTTCGACATCGGGACAGGGGAAAGGCTCTTCGCCGAAGACCTCTTCAAGCAGGAGGAAATGGATGATCTGGTGACCCTGCTCGACCTGTATTTACAGCGGAACATCGAGATCAGCAAGCAGCAGAATTCAGTATACATGGGGGATGACATCCAGGCTACCAGGCTGGACCAGAACTTCGTCAGGGAAGACCTTGACGATTTCACCGTGACGCCCGAGGGCATGATCTTCAGGCACCACTTCGGGTTTCCGCACGCCATCCTGGCCCTTGAACCGAGAAGCGAGATCTTTCTCGATTGGGAAGCACTCGCCGAATTCATCGATACCGAGGGTCCGCTGGCAGCCATGGTATCCTGGGAGGATTAGCATCCCGGTATCGAAGGAATTCCTGGAGTTCGTGCTCAACCAGCTTTCAAGTCTCGGAAGCGTTTCGGCGGCTGGGTAAGACAGACCGCCAGGAACATAGCCCGTAAAAGACTCAGCGGGAGCGGAGCTTCTATCAGGGATTTACATTATCGTGCTCCATGACGGTGTCGGGCAATCGGCCTTCGCAAAGGTTGTACTGGTGAGATAGTTCTCTTCGCTCGGGCAAAGGTTCATGAACCTGGAGTTGCTCAGGTTGCTGGCTGATCAGGCGACAGAACCGAAAGATGAACCATCAGGGGTGAAGTCTGGATGAGTTACCCTTGTTCACCACAATTGCGGAGCTCTTCATACTGCAGGAAGTATATTAAACATAATTCAAATGTATTTCAAATAATTTATCATGGAAGGAGATTTCGGTGGACGGTGTTTTCCTGAGCGCCCTGCTGCCGCCTCTGAAAGACCTGATCCTGGGCAGGAAATGCAGGAAGATCGGCTGCCCGGTTGTAAGGGATGGGTTCGGTCTCCTGTTCAACGACGGTATCCTTGTTCTGAGCGCCAGGCCGGATTCACCGGGGCTCTGGTGGAACGGAACCGGGGGGATGGTTGAACTCTCATCTCCGGTATGGAGCCATCACCTTGAAGGGGCTGAGGTCAGAGATCTGGTTCAACCGGGGGCGGACAGGATACTGCATATACACTTCAGGAGCTGCCTTCTCTACGGCACTTCAGACGTTACGCTTATTTTTGAGGCCACCGGCAGAAACGCCAACGTTATCCTGCTCAGGGACAAAGATAACAGGATTCTTGCCTGTCACCGGAAAGTTTCCTCAGGAAAAAGCAGGTACAGAACCGTAGCCCCCGGACAGGTCTACGTACCACCTCCATCTTCGGGTCTGTCGCCGGGATCATGGAGTTCTTCCGCTGAACTGAGTAGTTCTATCGATATTGGTAATAATTCTCCTGCATTACTTTACAAAATGCTTGAAGGTGTAGGCCCGGTTACCGCCGGAGCACTGATCCGCCACGCGGAGATCAATGAAAAACCTTTGCATGAAACGGTAATGGAACTGGAGAAAGCTCTGCTGGAACAGAATTTCAACCCCTGGGAGGGTCCTGACGGCCCCCTGCCTATCGAGCTGGGTGACGGAAAACCGATAATGGATCCGCTCTCATTAAGGATGTCCGTAGAATCAACCGGTATCAGGAATGACAGTCTCGAAATATGGACAGCCATTCTACGGAGAAGGCTTTCTTTCCTGCGAAGAAGGCTGATTAGCGTAATGGACGCTATGGATAGACTTGTATCTCCTGAAAAATACAGAACATGGGGCAGCCTGCTTCTCTCAACCGCTGATAACTCAAAAAAAGGCCTCATGGAGATAGAGTTGAAGGACTGGAACGGATGCGAGCATATAATCCCGCTGAAACCTTTCAGATCACTCAAATCCAATGCCGCCAGGTTTTTCAGGAAGGCATCAAATACTGGAAAGGAACAGCGCAATCTTGATGAGCATATAAACCATGCACTGAGTGAGATAGAATCTCTGGAAAAGTCACTTTCGATTGCACCTGACCTTACGGTTGATGAACTGGAGGCACAACTCAGGAATCACAGAAAGAGAGTACGGGATCAGGATGATAAGAGGAGAAGAATAGAGGCGAAAGTACTCAGCAGCGGCTGGAGATGTTACGGCGGAAGAAATGCCCGGGAGAACGAAGAGGTTACCTTCCGAATTGGAAAACGGGGCGATTTATGGTTTCATGCTCGTGGTTATCCAGGTGCTCATGTCGTTCTCAAACTCGATGGAAGGCCGGACAATCCGCCGGGAGAGACAATACTTGAAGCGGCGGTTGAGGCTGCAAGGAACTGTGGAGCCTCATCCGGGGTGATCCCTGTTGACTATACCAGAGTTCAGTATGTTAACCGCAGAAGAAAAGGAAAACCGGGACAGGTTGTTTACACCAGAGAGAAAACTGTTTTTGTGGACCTGAACAAACTGTCCTGATATGAACGATTAGTATTCTGTACTCGTAACTATTCAGCCATACCATCTTGAATCGAGATCAGTTTAGGATCGCACGCGCCTGATATGACCAAACAGCCTTTCACAGTTGTAGGGCTTGACTCTTAATCTGGAGCATATTATGTTTGTTTCATGGAAAAGACAATGGTCATTCAAGGCAGGAAAACAACCCTTTCGGATATAGAATTTGTACGGAATCTGATTGAATCAAATCCGTC
>JAUWMQ010000054.1 GCA_030613065.1 Candidatus Aegiribacteria sp.
TCATACTTGAACTGAATGTACCGAGTTTTAGACTGGAAGAATCAAAAAGAGAGAAGAGCGGAACTCAAAATCAGTGAGTTTAAAACAGCAATTGATCGCCCAGGAGCTCCGGGCTACGCCCTCCGCTCCTGGGCGACTGACCAGCAAGAAGAAAGGAGAAAAAAAACCGGGCATTCTAATTGGCGTTGACAGGAAGAACAAATTGCCGCTTGACACCAGTCGAACTCAGACAATACACACATATCCTGTCTCTATACGGCGTCCTGATATGTCGAAAGTAAAACCTGAATCCAGGAAATACCGTAATCCAGTCATCTACGCTCAGGAACTCCATGACGAGATGGTCCGTGATGACCTTACTCGGAAACAACTCGCTGCAAGGCATGGAGTATCATCAGACAGGATCACTCAGTGGTTATGTCTGTTGAAGCTGCCAGCGGGAAAGCTGAGAGAAATAGAAGCTCTGGGTGATTATTGGGAACGTAGGGTAATCACAGAGCACCAACTACGTGATCTTCGTCGAGGTCACACCGAGATCCACAATCATCTGTTCGTTCCAGTGCAGCACGTCTCAAAATCTACCTCTCGGGATTCATAGACAACTGGGAATTGAACAGTGCACCTGGTCTAGTCCTCGATATTGAGCACAGAAATGATGGATGCATGTTGCATGGATGCTGCAAGGATGTTACAAATTGCTGGTTGATAGTTTCACATGCTATACTCGGGATACCAACTGGGATCGTGCGAATTTTTCGATTTTGTGGGGAGTCTGTGGAGATTCGAGAACTCCTTGCTGTAGCTTACATAGCAAAGCACTGGGGCAATCATCTTTTCTCTCTACAAACTGGGTCTCTAGAATCAGTAGTAAGCTTGTTACTGTTGCGATACGTGCATCTGAATATCTGACACAAGATAAGGTAGTAAGCACTCCTTCAAACTCACTAGGTTCGATTACTGTCGTTGGGTCGAACGGACTTCGACCATCCTTAACGCTTGTGAAATTCACCATCACAACCGCTTGTTCTTCTGAATCTGGCTTAGTAATAACAACCCAAATATGCTTGTTTGATGTCCTTGGAACCTCAATATAGAAGGCTGTTCCAGCAGTTATCATTGATTCATCAAGAGCCTAAGAGGCTGTCAACAAACGCAAGATGTGAGATTTCCGCCTCGATCTCCTCAGCTTCGTCATCATCTCGTTTTGCGGCCTCGAAGATGGATGAATAAGAGATTGGTAAAGCTGATCCATGCGGATCTTCCCATTCAGGAAGCTTCTTGTGGAGGAGTTCAACAAGAGCCCATCTATCATAATGACCAAGTTGCTTGTTCACTTTATTAAGCATATCACACTCAGCATCAGAGAGTTCATCATATGGACAATCGTCAATCAAGCGAACTGAGTAACCAACAGGTTCTGAGATGTATTTCTCCCAGTAATTGGACTCCCCTTGTGGGGAGCCTTCAGTAATAAGATCTAGCGTCTTGCTTAGTATTGGACCTCTGTCAAGTGAGTAGTAATTATCGTATGTTATTGGTCGGCCATATTCAAGCAGGGCAAATCTGTCTGCAACGTAGAGAAGTTTTATCAGTTTCATGTATGGCATATAGCCTTCATGTAAATTCAGAAGATAAGCAGCCGCTTGGGTAGCTTTGTCCTCTCGATATCTTCTCATTGTATTCCCCTCTGTTATGTACACCTCGCCATATGTATAACATACTAGGCTAACATAAGTTCCATGTCAATATGGTCTGTGGTGCTGATGCGCGATCTTCTTTCTGTACACAACTGGACCTAAACCTACTGAGTTCGACTGGACAAGAGGTTGGTACGCCCGCCAGGATTTGAACCCGGAGCCTTCTGGTCCGTAGCCAGACGCTCTATCCAGTTGAGCTACGGGCGCACCTGTTTATAGTTTGGGTCGGTATACTAACAAATCAAATGCCCTCAGGTCAAGACGAATGATTGTAAACTATTCTGTATTCCAGAATTACCAGATCACCGGGCTGCATGCCAAGGAATGACGGGAAATCTCCTGTTCGCTGAAACAGCGCGCCACGTGGAGTTTGGTCGGGGTGTGATATTCTGATTTCAGTGTACTCATCTGTCTGGTTGTAAATCTGGAGTGCGCAATCGTACCCGGTTGAGTTCTGATGAATTGTTTCGGTTATCTCTATTTCTATTTCAGGCTGAACCCAGAGGGTGTCTCCCGTTCTGAGGGGCCATTCATTTGAATCGGTAAGAAGTTCACCCGCAAGCGGAACGATACAGGGTACAAGCTGATTCCACTGAGTGTTAACAGGCCATCCGTATCTCAGTGTAACAGGAAGGACGGAACCCCTGGCGTTCCACCATCCCATTTCCATGTCTCCGTTTCTGATTATCAACGTGTCCGCGATCATGCAGACGGGATTATCTGACTGACCTTTCATAATCGTATTCTGTGAGAACCATTCCCTGCCGGTGCTGTTGCTAATGATAACCGTAGCCGCAAAAACACAACTATCTCCATTTACAGTCCAATGATACTCAGGCTGCCAGGTAATCCCCTCCTGCCAGTACTCAATAGAGGGCGTATCGGTGTGTACTGCTGCTGACAATTCGTACGGAATCACTGCATCGGAGAGTTGTTCAAAGAATTTCGTTGACTCATCGGGGCTGCAGGTGAATGACAAGCGGCTGATTCCCGACAGATCAGGATATTCCACCGTATAGCCGGGAGATACCCCCTGCCCGAGAAACCCGGCAACTTCCGCGGGTCTGTCTTCGTGAATAACAAGGCTGATTGAATCGAGATAACGCTCCGCGTATCTTTCCTTTTCAGCACAGCCTGCAATTATCATAGTTAGTATGAGGGTGGCAATAAATGTCTTCATTGGCTATTTATCCACCTTGGCCGATTTCTGAAAGGAACATATGCCTCCATACATTTCTATTGGCGGTTACGCAGATCCGCCCCGTATACCCTGCTTCTCCATCGAAACAGGCTGTGGCGAGCTTGTAGCTCTTGTGGGCGGTCCGGGAAGCGGTAAGAGTAATCTAATCAAATCCATTGCGGGTATCAGGCCTGCAGGTAAGGGTTCCATTAGAATTATGGGTGCCAGACCCGGTTCCATTAGAGCCAGGGAGGGGGCAGTCTTCGTCTTTCAGAACAGTAATTTCGCGCCGGATATAGCCGTCAGGAATCAGCTTGAGCGCAGGATAGCTCTATTTCGCGGGGTCCCGGTAAGGGCTGTTCACAAAGATGTTGCAGACTGGTGCGAGGAAATGGAGCTTATTGGGATTGCTGATGAAATCCCCGGACAGATGAACCGCTCACAGCTTCAGATGCTTTCACTGGCCCCCCTTGCCCTTACAAATCCTTTTGTAGCGGTTCTGGACGAACCTATGATCAATCTGTCATCGCTGAGGGTCAGTTCAGCGCTTGCGATTATTATTTCTCTGCTTGAGAAGACTTCTGTTCTTGTACTGGTACAGAACAAATCCCCTCTTGTAACGAGAGCGGATAAGGTGGTGAACCTCCCATGAAGGGCCGCAATACCTATTATTTCAGGGAGAGCATTATCATTCTTCTTAAGACGAAGTGGATTGGTCCGTACCTTCTTCTGCCACCCTTGCTGGCTTTCATGGTGTACGCGGAAGCATACCTGTTCGCTCACGGTGTAGCAGGAATTTTCACTCTGGGACAGAGAACCGTACTTGCTATCTGGAACGGTTCGCTTCTTCTTGCACTCATTGCCGGGATCAAGTCCTGCCTGTTCTTTTCGAAAATGTGGGAATCCAGCTGGTTCAGAAATTCCCTTGCGCTTCCCGTCAGCAGACCCTCGGGTTTCTGGGGTCCCTATCTTGCGGTACTCTCCATTGTATCAGCCATTTTCATACTTACAACAGGCGCAGTAGTGGCCGCTCTTCAGGAATCCGGGAGAGTCCCTGTTTTTCAGATCATCGCCGAATCCTATATACCTGTGATGTGGGCCGTATCCATGGGAGCTTTTCTGGGCATGCTTACAACGGGAACCGCAGGCTCGATGTTCTTCACGATCCTGCTGCTTCTTGGCTTCATGACCGGACTTCCGTTCGTCAGTCTGCCTAAATGGCTTTTCGCTATCATTCCTCCTGTTGGAAGAATAATGACCCTGGGAATGTTGTACCCGCAGGGTCTTATTCAGGCGGTAATTCTCATCCTGCACTCGGCAGTGTTTCTTATGCTGGGCAGGTTACTTTTCGGTATAGGATCGAGGAGAAGGTAACTGCCTTACTCCTCTACCATGTACATCTGTGAAATTATATACTCAAACCCTGTTCTCACATCTGTTGAACCGGTGCCCGGTGTAATCATATAGAAAAGCATCGAGTAATCCTCTGAGAAGATAGCGCAGGCTACTCCTTTGATGAGTATTTCTCCGCTGTTGTTTATCATGTTGAAGTTCAGAACAGGCACAAGGCCTATGGATCGGGTTTCCCAGAAGGGAGAGGTGGTGCTTCCTTCCATCCATTCAGGGGTGCCTATAAGAAGAGATGGCAAAATGTCGGGGGAAATGATGTTGCGGAATCTTGTGGTGAGCCATTCATCCTTTCTGGTGTTGGATTCAATGTCTTCCTTCCAGTAATGCAGCTGATATTCAGTCCCGGTGGCGTTTGGACCGCTGGCTATGACACCGGCTTCATCGGTTAGAGTTCCTTCGACAGGCGTAATGAATTCATCGGGAAGCCATCCGAATGCTACTCCGGGATATTCAAGCACATACACCGGTTCAGCCTGTTCGGAACCTGTAAGGGAAAGAGCAACTATCATGAGCGTTGTAAGCATATTGACTGTCCTTCTTTTTCGAGATTGGCACGTTTATTGTTTCGCAATAGAATAGAATAAGTTCTGTGTATGTCAATAATCGAAAGGGATTCTTTGAGCAGCAGCCCTAAGCTCCTGATTGTGGAAGATGACGAATCTCTTGCCTCTCTACTGCAGGAATACCTCCAACGACACGGATTCCTAGTCAGTCTTCTTTACAAAGGTTCCAGAACGCTTGAGACTGTACTTGAAACTGACCCTGATCTTGTAATACTGGATCTTATGCTTCCGGATGCCAGCGGCCTTGATATCTGCAGGGAGCTCAGGGCTTCCTGGAAGGGACCCATTCTCATGCTCACGGCCATGAAAGATGACGCTGATATTGTTGTAGGGTTGGAGGTCGGAGCGGACGATTACGTCGGAAAACCCGTAACTCCAAGAGTCCTGCTGGCGAGGATCAGAGCCCTGCTCAGAAGGGGGTCCTCCGATGCAATTGCGGAAATTTTACGAAGGGGGAATCTTCATATCAATGTACCCTCCAGGGAAGTTATTCTTGACGGCAACCATGTTGAACTGACCACCACAGAGTTCGATCTCCTTCTGCTTCTGGCAAGAAGAGCGGGAAGGGTTCAGGAGAGAAGCACGCTTGTTGAAGAGTTGAGGGGGATCAGTTTTCATTCATTTGACAGAACCGTAGATGTAATTATTTCCCGCCTCCGCAGGAAGCTTGGAGACTCCTCTACTGGAGAACTCATTAAAACGGTGCGGGGAGTGGGATATCTGATGGTCATGCCGGAGGAATCCTGATGAGAAAACTCTTCCTTAAGATCTATCTGCCACTGGCTATCTGCGTTGTCATGACCCTTATTATCTCGGTTCTGGCCGTAATGAGAATTATCCCCGCGCAGTTAGACGCATACAGAGCAAGTGTGGAGGAATTCAGGGACTGGTTGCTTGTATCACCGCCTCTTGAAAGGGATTCAGTTATTGCTGTTGCCGAGTCAATGAACCTTGAAGTAAGAGTGTATCCCAACGTCGGGCATCCCGGCCGCATCCATCCACCGGAAGGTTTCTTTGCCCTTCCAGGGCTTCCCCCTGATTACCCTTTGAGAATTGACATTTCAGGAGGACCTCGCGGGGGTTCGGGAGGCTTCTGGAGACAGAGCTTCTGGCTTATAGTGCTGATACTCCTTGCAACAGAGGGGCTGGTTCTTTTCATAGCTCTCCATCCCGTGAGAAAAAGGCTGGCAAAACTTCAGTGGGCTGCTTCTGAATTAGGTTCCGGAAGTCTTGGTATTAAGCTTCATGTCAGAAAAAAGGGTGATCTTCTGGATGATGTAGGCAGTGCGTTCAACAGTATGGCTGAACAGATAAAATCCCTTGTTGAATCGCATCAGGAACTGCTGGGAATCGTTGCTCATGAACTTCGTACACCAATGGCACGTATGAGGCTGGCCCTTGAACTTATTAAAGAGGATTCCCCGGGGGATAATCTTTCGAAGATAGACAGAATGGAGATGGATCTCATTTCTCTTGACAACCTTGTCACGGAACTTCTGGATTTTAACAAACTCAGGAGAGAAAGTCGTGTCACTCTTGAACACATTAACCTTGAAGAGGTTTGCGGGGAGATGGTGCGGGCTGAATCCTGGGCCAGGGATGATATAGAGATCCAGCTTCGTGGCGGCGGAAGCTGCAAAGGAAACATCTCTCTTCTCGGCAGGGCAGTGGGAAACCTGATACGTAACGCAGTGAACTACGCCGAGTCGAAAGTAATCGTTGATATCTCCGGGAATAACTCTACCGGCAGAGTGCGAATCACGGTTTGTGACGACGGCACAGGCTACGACTCCAAGATCATAGACAGGCTTGGAGAACCTTTTACCAAAGGGCACTCAAGCAAAGGAACCGGGCTGGGGCTTGCCATAGCGGGAAGGATAATCTCTCTTCATAAAGGAAAACTACTCTTCGGTTCAAGCGCTGAGCTTGGCGGCGCAGAAGCCGTAGTAGAACTGATATCAGATCAGTAATATATTGACTAATAGCGCAGGCGGAACGGGGTTCAGCCCGCTCCGCCTGACTTTATCGTGGTGCCTTTTGCTCTACTTCTTTTTCAGCTTAGCGTGCCAGTCGACAAGTATCGGGCTTGCAACGAATATGGAAGAGTAAGTTCCCACTACTATTCCTATCATGAGTGTAAGGGCGAAGTTTGCCAGTACTCCTCCCGATATAATGAAGAGTATGAAGGCAGCCATGAACGTTGTAAAAGACGTTACTACCGTTCTGCTCAGAACTTCGTTTATGGAAATGTTCACCGTCTCCGCCAGGGTCTTGCCCTTCCTTAGCCTTCTGTCCTCGCGAATCCTGTCGAAAACAACTATGGTGTCGTTGATGGAGTAACCCACTATAGTCAGAATTGCTGCGATGATGGTCAGTGATATATCAAGCCTTATCAGGGCCAGAAGACCTATGGTTATAATCGTGTCGTGGGCCAGGGCTGCCACTGCCGCTACCCCCCACTTGAACTGGAAACGGTACCAGACATAGAGAATTATGAATATCATTGCCATGAAAATGGCATTAAGAGCCTTTGACTTGAGCTCTTCTCCAACCCTCGGGCCTATCTGTTTAATGAAGGAAAGCCCTTCGGAATCAGCTTCCAGCTCCATAGGGACACATCCGTTCTCCTGCAGAGCGGTGTAGACAATGGCTTTGTCGACTTCCGAAGTCCGAACAACGAAGGCGGCGGCTCCAGCCCCCTCGTAATCCATGAGTTTCTGGACCTGAACATCCTGAAGACCGTCATTCTCCAGGACATCTCTCAGTTCAGCCGTAGTGGTGAGGGTGTTGCTGACCACGTTAGTCTCAAGACCACCTGTAAAATCAATTGAAAGGTCTAATCCTCCATTGATTATGAATGCGCCCACTCCAAGAAGAATGACAACGGCGGAAAGGACATAAGTTTTCTTCCGCATTTCCACAAAAGAGAAATGCCTGTCTCCCAGTATGGACCATTTCCCGAAACTTAGGTCCATTTTTTTCTTGCTCATGAGGAGGAATTCGATAACTGCCCTTGAGAAGACAAGGGAACAGAACATACTGGCCATAATACCTATTGAGAGGGTAACAGCAAATCCCTTTATGGGACCGGTTCCAAATTTGTAAAGTACCAGGGCCGTTATCAGAGTGGTGAGGTTAGCATCAAGAATGGTAACAAAGGCTCTGGAATATCCTGCCCTCACGGCCGCTCTTATGCCTTTACCGGCCCTCTTTTCCTCTCTGATCCTCTCGTATATGAGAACGCTGGCATCAACTGCCATACCGATGGTCAGAATGATACCCGCTATTCCGGGCAGGGTAAGGGTCGCGTTCAGTCCTTTCAGTCCTAGCTGTGCAAGGGGACCGGGAAAACTGAGAACGCCCATGATGATAAGCATATCGAAGATCAGGGCCATAATCGCTACAATACCACCGGTTCCGTAGTAAATGATCATAAAGGCAGCAACCAGGCCAATGGCGATTATCGCCGCTATCATGCCCCTGTTAATGGACTGCTGGCCCAGACTTGGCCCTATGGTCTGTTCTTCAGCGATTACAAGCTCCGCCGGCAGCGAGCCAGCTTTCAGAACCAACCTCAGATCTCTTGCCTCTTCGGTAGAGAACCCACCTGATAACCGGGTTCCTGATCCTGATATCCGCTCGCGAATGGTGGCGGCAGAGTATACAGTCCCGTCAAGAACTATCGCCACCCGCTTATCAACGTTGTTACCTGTAATCTGCTCCCAGTTCCTGCTTCCGTCCGAATCGAACTCAAGAATCAGATAAGGATTGTTGTTAAGTGACTGACCGCTTCCCATCCGGATTCTGACATCGGTAAGATTTGCTCCGGTAAGAAGGTACTCCTCCATTACCTGATCAATCTGGCGATCCCAGCCCCTGGTCATATCCCGGGGTAGAATATACAGAGCCCTGAGTGACCCCTGGGGAGTCTCTTCAAGCCTGCCGAAAGTAAAACACAGATTGGCTTCAGCCATGATAGAGTCCACGTCAGGCCTGTTGATAATGCCGTTGATCTGATCCATTTTGTTGCCGGTATAGACAATCCAGTCTCCTGGTGATATTCCCATTGTGCTTCTGGCTATTTCCTCAGGTGCCAGCTCAATGAAACTTGCCAGGCTTCCCGGGCGTTCCAGCTCCGGAAGCAATATTTCGTCAGATAAGCCCTCTTCCCCTGTTCCCTGCTGAGGAAGAGAGAACCCCTCCTGCGTATCGATATGAACTGCTGAATCAGGGAACGGAAGAGATGTTTCAGTGGTATCTATGGTTTCGGATAATTCTTCAAAAAGACTGTCAAGTGAAGCCGGCTCTTCAAAATTACTGCCGATCAGAAGGTTATCAATTTCTCTTATAACAGGGACACTGGAGACTGTCGGGTTTTCTTCGGTAGGGTATGCTATGATCTTGAACTCCAGCAATGCCTGCCGTTCTACAATTGCCCTTGCTCTTCCGGGATCACGAACTCCAGGCAGCTGTACTACTATCCTGTCGCTGCCCTGCCGCGTAATGGATGGTTCGGATACACCGAACTCGTTTATCCTGTTCCTGATGACCTCAAGCGCCTGATCGATCGCCTCTTCTTCATCCAGGCCAGGAGTAGGTATTACCATGTAGGACAGATACATGCCTCCCTGAAGATCAAGCCCCAGCTTTATAGTTCCTTCGCTGGTCAGGTAAAGATTTCTGTATTCCTCAAGAAGGCTTTCTCCACCCTGGCTCTGCAGGCTGTCAAGCACTGCTCTGAGATGAGGATTGTCCGTTTCAGGCTGAACACTGGCCTCTGCTCGGTCCCTTTCGCGGACAGGCAGTGTGTACCATCGAAGTGTCGGCCAGATCAAAAAGATCGAAGCAACAAGTAAAGATATTGAAGTCCAGTTACGCCATTTGGCGACCTTAGTCATATGTAATAACCTCCGAGGAACCTTCATCAGATGTCAGAAAACTTTGACATACCGAGAAAATGCGGCTGGTATTTACCTGCCGTGCTGTGATTATAGTAATCCAGTTCAAATCACACAGAATATACTAGTTCTGCGGGAACTGATGAATAGCGACTGGAATAGAATGTGTCAACAAGGATAATGATTGTCCCTACAAGCTTGTATCGTTCAATTCGAACCGCAGGGGTTCTTCATCAGGTGTATGACAGAGAAAGGAAAGACCCCTGCCCGGCACAATATATGTTACCACGTGATCGAAACCATGACTCCGAAGGGTCCTGGTTACATAAAGATTAGCCTGATGCATCGATATGGAATCCAACAGATCCATTGACTTTACAATAGTATCAGCCGATGCTGACGGGACGTTTCTGAATCCGGAACCGCAGCAGATTACCGCAATATCACGCTCAATAAGCAACAGGGGATCTGTCACCTCAGGAATACCATCCTGATTCTCTACGTTTTCATGCCCGCCTGCAACTACAGAAAATAAACCCGCCACCGCAGCGAGCGCAAGAAGTATCAGGCCTATCTCACTCCACTTCATTTTCTATTATTTTCCTCCGGTGAATTCGTTATAGAAAGATGTTCAAGCAAAGAAGAAGATTCTTTATCCTCGTGCCAGGTCATGCAGGAATATAAGGGAGTACCATGATAAAAGTTATTATTGCTGTTATTGTCTTTTTGACGACAGGGGTTTCAGTCGCTGACCCCATCAAGGGCACATCCTCTCAGGGAGGGCTCAGCGGTTTCGTCTTCCTTCCCGAAAGCGAAGTGTTGTCTGAGGGTTACCTGCGTGTTCAGGGTCGGTTGAATTATTTCAACCCGAATAGCTCTCCCAACGCCTATCTTGTACTTCCGATGAGCGTAACCTGGGGATGGAAAGATGGGTTTGAGATCGGGGGTGAAATTCCTTTCTATCTTCATTCGGAGGAGGAAGACAGGCTGCTTGGAGATATAACCGCAGGGTGCGCCTGGCTGTACGAAACAGCAAGAGGTGGTTCGTCCATTGTTCTCCGAGGGCAGCTCAGGCTACCAACTGGACTGCAGGGACGGGACCGTGGTTCCGAGCTTATTCTTGGGGCTGCAACCAGTACAACCTTCCGCCTATTCCGTCTTCAGGCTTCTGCTGCGTATATACTCAACGGAAGTAGAAATCCGTTTAAGGATCGGATAAGTGATTATATGGATTTCTCAATTGGAGGCGCCAGTTACATTACGGAAGATGTTCAGATTGTCTGTGCAATGGACGGGAACACTTGGGGTGATTTTGGTCTGAGCGCTTCTGGAGTTCTGTACATTTTCGATGACATCTCTCTGTTTGGGGTCCTCAGGGCGGGATTGAACGGCGGGGAATCTTACAGTATCTCGGCGGGAGCCGCCTGGACGGGATCAGGATTTTAACCTGTTAACCCATGCTTAGCATCACCTGGCGTAGGGTGAAATCTCTCTGAGCTTCTCAATGATGGGTGGAAGAACTTCCAATACGTAATCTATCTCCCTCCCGGTGGTATATCTACTCAGACTGAACCGTATTGCAGTGTTGGCGTCAAGAGCATCAATACCCATAGCCGAGAGAACGTAGCTGGAGGAATTTTCACCTGTGCTGCATGCAGAACCGGAAGAAACGCAAACACCTTCCATGTCCAGAAGGGTCATCACCGCCTCACTTTCCACTCCCCTGAACAAGACTGTTGCCGTGTTGGGAAGTCGTGCGGCATCAGCACACGCTATAACCGCTCCAGGACATTTTTCAAGGAGGCCGCTTTCCAGTTTATCAAGCAGCAGCCCTGTTCTTCCGTTCTCCTCCAGAAGGTGCCTGCTCGCCAGTTCAGCAGCAACCCCGAGCCCCACAATCCCTGCGGCGTTGTAGGTGCCTGCCCGCATACCTTTTTCCTGGTGCCCTCCCAGCATGAAGGGAGGAATTTCTATCCCTTTTCTGATGAAAAGGGCTCCCACCCCCTTAGGTCCGTGAAGCTTGTGCGCGGAAATACTGAGCATATCTATACCCATTGATCTCACATCCACGGGGATCTTACTTACAGCCTGAACCGCATCGGTATGAAATAGCGCTCCTTTTTCATGTGCGCTGCGGGCTACTTCCTTTACCGGTATTATGACACCTGTTTCGTTGTTGGCCATCATTATTGAAACAATACCGGTCTGTTCGCTGATACAACTTTCAAAAGAAGACATATTCAGGGTTCCATCGCTGTTAACGTCAGATATTTTCAAAGGATGTCCCCTGTTCTTAAGGTATTCAGCTGTTGCAATAACTGCAGGGTGCTCAATTCTTGAAATAACAAGTCCCGGTTTCAGCGGGTTTATTGAAGCTGCTCCAATAAGAGCCATGTTATCGCTTTCGGTTCCCCCTGATGTAAAGACTATCTCTTCGGCATGGGCTCCGAGGAGGGCGGCGACTTTCTCCCTTGCTGCTTCAATATCATCCATGATATCGCTTCCGAAAGAATGGAAGCTGGAGGGATTTCCAAATCTTTCCGTAAGAAAGGGAAGCATTGCATCTAATACCTCCGGCGCTATTCTTGTAGTAGCATTATTGTCCAGATAGATTTTCAATGTGCGATACTCACTTTCACTTTTTTTCCGGTCCGCTTCCGCAATTCTTTTTCCAGTACTGCTGTAACGGATCTGTCTTCTCCGTCTGATATCCTGACACATACTCGAATGGGATGGACATGTTCAATGCTGATACTTCCTTTTCCAAGGGCTGCCGCAAGATCATCATGCATTTCACTCAGGATAGACTCAAGATGTTCCGCCATGTTGTCTCTCCTTTGTTTAAAATCATTAATCGCCGAAGAAAGAGCTTCATGCCCCATTACGGAACAGTGATACTTCTCCTCCGGCATTCCGCCGAGAAATTCCACTATCTGATCGTTACTGATACCGAGAGCCTCTTCCAGCGTCTTGCCTTTTGCTATATCTGTCAGAGCTGAGGCGGCGGCAATAGCACCAGCACAACCGAAGGTCATGAATCTGATTTCTTCGATTCTATCTGTGTCATCAATCAGGATATCAAGGGTCATGGCATCACCGCACTGGGGTGAACCAATCTCGGAATGGCCGTCGGGATTTAACAACTGTCCCGAATTTCTCGGATTCATGAAGTGATCCATAAGTTTTTTTGAATATTTCCACATTGCTATGTACCCTGGATTTTTCCTTCTGAAAGATCTTCGAGTGTTATTTCCTTCATATAGTTGTAGTACATGTCCCTGAGAGCCATCCATAGAGGCCTGGTTACACATGTGTCCTGAAGGGTACAACCAACCTGAATGTGACTGCTTTCAGGAGAACAGCTTGATTCTCCGGACATACAGTTCGTCGGAAGAAAATCAGCTTCAAGAACACTGACTACACTGAAAAGGGAGATCTCTCCGGGGGGCATTCCAAGAACATACCCTCCGCCCGGCCCCCTTTTTCCTTTAACTATTCCGTTTCTTCTGAGCAGACCGAAAATCTGCTCAAGGTAACGTACCGAAACCTGCTCCTGCTCTGACAGCAGGGCAAGTGATATGGGCTGATTTCCGCCCATTCTAAGCATTCTGCCCATCCGGGCGAGAACGCGCAGCGCGTACCGGCTTCGTGTAGAAATGAGCATTGTATGTTTCCCCCTTATTCCTGTCGGAATATGAGTATATCCAGATTTGCCGCGCCGTCAAGTAATCTGTTTTCTCCGATATAAATGCTTTGACAGTACGCTTCCCACCGCAACAGCCACCGTTCCTACCATCATAAGGAATAAGACGAGTTTCAATACGGCTGGGAGGGGGTCTCCAGTTTCTCCGCTGCCGGTAAAGAATACTTCAAGGTCAAGGATGATCGATGATGGACGATAGTTGCCCCGGTTGCTGATAACAAGTGCATAGCTCCCAAACCCCGGAATTCCCATTTCAAACGGACCGGCTGATACTGATATATACTCCAGCGTATCAACCGCGCCGGCATTGTATCTCCATCTCAGATAATCATCTATGTGAAGAAGAATCAGTTCAACGCATGCCGTATCGGGGTTGATACTGACATTTCCATGAAGGCTGGCGCTGTCCGACTGGTGCTCTGGAAGTACGAATCTTACGGTTCTGTAACTGGCTACTGGGATTTCAGTTGCTTCCTGCCTTAACAGTGTAATGCTTCCTGCGTTCAGCAGATGAGCAACTAGCGGAATTACAAGCATAAGAATCTTCATAGTCATTTAGTATAGTACCGTCAGTGAAAATTGACACGTCCCGGACCATGGACGGAGATAACATGGAGAACAGCTGAAAAGAAGGTAGAACTTTGTCACTTAGAGAAATCTATTATTATTTTATCTCGTGTCTGACGAAGATTCTCGGATTCAGGGGCGCAGAACTTCTCGCCGGAATTCTTTCCTTTATCAGATATTCTGGAAACAGAAAAAAGAACAGTATATACCTTGGACACCTGTCAAGAATATTTCCCGAGATGAGCCTGCCCCGGTTGAGAAGCATTCTCAAAGGATACTGGAGAGTGCATCAAAGAGCTCTTCTCGGCCTATTTTACTCCGGCAGGTTCAACAGGGAAATTGTACCGGGGATAGTCTCCTGGGAGAACAGAGATCTTCTGGATGAGGCTGTTAAAGAGGGAAAGGGCGTTCTGCTTCTTGTACCTCACTTTGGCGACGAACGGACTCTACACATTCTTCTGGCTATTTCCGGCTACTCCATGCATGTGATATCATCAAGGTACGCTGATGCTCCGGAAATTCTGAAGGAGGCGAGGCTGAAAGTAAGCAGGAGATGGCACCATGTTGCCTTCCCCGATGAACCTCTCCGCTGGGCATACGACGCTATAGAAAGGGGTGAGGTTATTCAGATATCCCCAACGGGATGGGGAGGTTCGAAAGGACACTGGGTGGAAAGCTTCGGAGTCCCCGTTCTTGCTTCCTCTACACCTGTAAGGCTGGCAGAATCCAGAGGATGCAGGATGCTGATAGCTTATAACTGTGTCCTGCCTGGAATGAAGTACCATATAGCATTTCAAAGGTTCGACCCGGAGAGACTTGATGCCAGTGGCACAGAACAGCTTTTCTCGAAGTTTGAAGCCATCGGAAAAGAGTATCCTGAGCAGTACAACTGGATGAACCTGGTAATTCGGCACAGAGAAACCAATACCATAGCGAGACTGGGGAATATCCCGAAGAAAGAGTCAGTTGTGGAAGCGGCCGCTGTTCACGCTGACTGGGATCCTGAGAATATTAAAGAATTTCAGACGGTTTCCTCCATATCAGGCTCACCGGGTTCAGCCCGGGCGGAATAGAGCCTTCCCAGAGCAATTCCCTGGATTATCAGGTAGATACCTACAAGCAGGGGAATAAGACCCATTCCGGCAACTATAAGCGGAAGGATTGATGAATCAGCAGCGTTTTCAATTGCTTCGGCAGCCCTTTCCAGGTGTAGAGTGGCTTCACTGAAAGCCTCCTCTGTGGAGAAAAGGTCACCTGCAAGGGAATCAACTCCATCGGCAACCTCTTCAAGGATCGGCTCAAGGGGCTGCAGCGTAACGGAAAGGTGTTCCATCTGAGATATCATCTCTCCCGACGAATAGTATGTATTGTTCAGACTGGATATCGCTTCAGAGAAATAGTTTCTGCCTATCATTGAAGTTATGGTGGGAGGAAGGTTTTCAAGACTTTCTCCAACGGTGAGAACCAGCCTCCTTATGTCCTCTGTGGTTTGACTGATACTGTTCACAGTAATCCAGGTATCCTGAACTATTTCCTTCATGCTTCTTATTGAATTGCTTACATCGCTGACAAGGGAGGATGATGTGCCGAAATCCTTTCCAATCAGCTCTACCGCTGCATTTGCGCTGTGGAGACCTTCCGATATGGACACAAGGCTGCCCCTGACGGGACCCCAGGCTGTAAATGCTATGATGATTATCGCGGTCCCCGTCACAATGGCAATCACTCCAAGAATCCATGAAAACCCTATTGATAGGCTATGAGATACAAGATTCTTTCTTTTCATTTTCTGTCCCCTGTCTTAGTATGTTCTAAAAAGTATGGATTAAAGTATCAAAGTGAAGAAGAAAAAACAAGAGTGATATATGTGGGTAAATCAGGACAGTTTCAGAAAGGTTGATGTTTGAGATGATTGACGAGATAATTCAGGCGGCTCACGAAGCCGGTTCAATCCTTCTTGCTGCCGCTCAGAGCGGGATTGAAATATCAAGGAAAAGTAATCACGAACTGGTGACAAACGCAGATCTGCTCTCGGAGGAGTATCTGAAGAAACGTCTTCTGGAAATTGATCCGGAAGCGGGATTTCTTGGCGAGGAAAGCTGGAAAGGAGAATTCCCTGCTCCTCCTTTCTGGATTGTAGACCCGCTGGACGGCACTAATAACTACGCTCACGGCTATCCTGTCTGGGCAGTGAGCATAGCGTACTGGAACGGGACTGATATAGAGTACGGCTGCGTACATGATCCAGGCAGGAACGAAACCTTTTCAGCATCAAGGGGATCGGGAACATGGATGAACGGGCGTCAGGTTTTCTCTACAGGGATGGAGGAAATGTCGGAATGCATATTTGCCACCGGCTTCCCCTACCACAGGAACATAAATGATCCGGGTATGGACCTTGGTGTTCTGAAATATTTTCTGGGAAGGGCTCAGGGAATAAGAAGGGGGGGGTCCGCGGCGCTTGATCTGGCATATGTGGCCTGCGGGAGGCTTGACGGGTTCTGGGAGGAACATCTGAAACCCTGGGACATGGCCGCCGGTTTTCTTCTTGCAACTGAATCGGGCGGGAAGGTTTCATCATACAAAGGAGATAAATGGACTCCAGCGGCAGAAGGAGTGATTGCTTCTGGTGAACCCATTCACAGAAAGATGCTGCAGGGAATTATGAATAGAAAAAACAGGTGACACTGAACGGGAGTCCCATGTCACCTGTAAATACCCGTAGCTGGCTTAGAATCCCAGGTTCACGCCGACGTAGAACATGCTGATCCCGTCCACTTCGTTACCCGACGAGGCAATGGGTTTGGTGTACTTGTACTCTCCGAATACGCTTAATGGAATCATGGGTGGCTCGAAAACCACCCCGACAACACCATGAATGCCGGGATGAACATGATCATATGGGTCGATAGTCATGTTGCCGCCGGTTTCCTCATTGACAACCTGAATCAGAATATCGGCGTCACTGAAGAGTATGTGGGCTCCGCCCCCTGCTCCTATGTAGGGTTTCAGAGGTAAAACTCCGATGGGTATTTTAATTTTCATTGTAGCTCCCAGATCGATATCATGGAAAGTAGCAGTGTAATCGTTCAGCAGTTGAGAACTGATACTGTCCGGAGACCATCCCCATTCGTTTTCAAGGTACGTGTAAAGACTATCAGGGTCTCCCTGGAAGTTCTGGCCGTATTCATCTTCGATATATGTGATAAGGTACTGCCCCATTGTGATATCACTCTCGCTGGAGGCGTACGATCCGCTGATCTCAAGATCAACAAGGCCCATGAGAGGAAACGTCAGCTGACCTCCAAATACAGCGCCTGAGGCGCTCTGACCTGTCCTGGGGTCGTCTCCGCTATAATAGCCGAGCCTGCCTCCGATTTTCATCCCGGCCGTGGCTAAACCGCATACCAACAATAGTATAAGAACCTTTTTCATTTTAAGCTCCTTTCAATGTTTGTTATAATATACTGTATGATCATCAGGGGTGACTGTGGGTCTGGAGACGTGACTTGACTGCCGGTAAGTCTAGATGTTAAATTAATATATTAGCTTAGTGTAGAATCTCATATTTTCATAAGTTCTCAAAAGGAGGAATTTGGTATGAAACGGACTATTTTTATCCTGCTACTGACTGTATCAGCGGTATTCGCCGCCGGGGCCGGAAGCTTAGGAAGCTGGCAGTCGTTCGGAGGCGCTGCGGGTGAAACCCCTGAGGTGACTGTCCTTGAATCTGACCAGAACCATCTGGTGGTGGAAATATCCATCCCTGGCTTCTGGCTTTACGACCAACCGGCGGAGGGCACAGTATGGAGCTGTGTTGAACTGCCCGGATATTACTCTCAGGGAGAAGTCGGCCTGCCTGACCTGCCTTCCGTAACCGAATTGTTCGCGCTTCCATTCGGAACCGAGGCTATCGTAACGGTTGAAGGAGTTAATTCAACCGTTTACGAAAACATGGAGATCCTCCCCAGACAGACCCCCGAGATCGACATGGCCCACGCACCGTACCCCTTTGTGATCAGCGATGAATTCTACGCGGGAGGCGAATGCTATCCCTCCGCATCAGTAGAGATCGATAACGAAGGAATATGGGCCGGACTTAACGTTGCAAGGCTCGTGGTCAACCCCTTCAATTACAACCCTTCAAACGGAAACCTTGAAGCTGCCAGCAGCATTACTCTGAGGATTGATTTTGAGGGAAGTGCTCAGGCACTTGCCCATCAGGTTAATCCCTCGATGGCTCCGGCAATGGAACTGAATGTCATCAACTGGGATGTCTTTGAAGCTTCCGCCACATCAACAGGTGGCTCCAGAGACGACGGAGTTGAGTACGTCTTTGTCTGCACCGAGAACACTGTTGACTGGGTTACAGAACTCTTCGAGACCCATCATTATCTTGGACTTCACGTAAGAGTCGAGACCCTTCCTGCATCCGGCGCAACCACCTCCGATGTGAGAACTGCAATAGCAGACAATTATATTTCTGGTGTAACACGCTTCGCGTGCATAGTGGGTGGGCATAGTGACCTGCCTTCGTACAATTATGGATCCTTCTATGGAGATTATTACTACGCCTGCCTCACCGGATCCGATAATTACCCTGAGATAGCCGTTGGCCGTCTCACCGGAGACTCAGCACAGATAGTCCACCAGGTAGACAAGATTATCGGGGGCTACATGGATTACGCCTTCGATGATTCGTATACAACAGGCATCATACCGAGTGAAGCCGTCCTTGCCGCCCATCAGGAGGAATATCCCGGCAAGTATACTCAGTGCTGCAACGAGATCGCTGCATACACATACAGCCTCTGCGATCTTACTTTCACGAAGGTTTACCCACCCGAGGGCGGAACGAATACCGATGTATCGAACGCCATTAACGACGGGATAGGTACTGTTACCTACAGGGGCCACGGCGATGTGACCATCTGGTCATGGAGTGCTCCCAGTTATTGGACTGCCAGCAACATCAACGCCTTAACTAACACTTTCATGCCACCTGTTTTCGGAATGGCATGTTTCTGCGGTGAATATGTTCCTGGAGGCACGTGTCTTGCGGAAGCATGGCAGTGGGCCACGAACGGGTCCAGCGGCAATCTTGCCGCCTACGATCCCTCCTACACCATACCAAACCACGATCACATCAAGCAGATCTACATAGCCCTTTACGATACCGGGCTTTTCCGTGTAGGAGAGGCCCACAACGCCGGAGCCTCTTACATTGTAACCAATCATGGCTCTATTGGTATTACCAACGCAAAAATGTACATCTGGTTCGGAGACCCCGCAATGGATATATGGACCTTCGATACGGCGGGCGAACCGGGAGAACTTCTTATCTCAGCGCCGGCATCGGTATTTCCTGGAAACCAGGACATTAGCGTAACTGTGACGGACGACGGAACTCCAGTTGAGGGTGTTAACGTTACTTTGACAGACGGTGTCGACAACTACGACGGTATGACATGCTACGAAGAGGGTACAACCAACGCTTCCGGGATA
>JAUWMQ010000035.1 GCA_030613065.1 Candidatus Aegiribacteria sp.
CAATCAACACGGCTCTGTGCAAGGGATGCGGAAGCTGTTCTACAGTCTGTCCATCAGGTGCCATGGAGCAGCTGGGCTACAGCGAAGAACAGACCCTCGAGATGGTGAATTTCTCTCTGGTGAATCTTTAGTATCTCAATACTCTCCGGTGAAACCGATCAACGCAGTGTGTCCCAATCAATAATTCAATCAATTATCATCCGGTATTGTCACTGTCTGTTATAAATTCAGTTAGTATTGTTGGTTTTGATGGAGATATTGAGTTGCATGCAAGAGAAATACTATGTTGCGAGCAAATTAAGGCATGACCGAAAATCAGCTTCTCTATGGATGGGATATGATTTGAACACTAAGACGAATAGGGGATATGAATGATACTGAAAAAGAAATTTTGGGTAGTAGCGAGAATTACACGAGATGCTTCTCAGTTGATCTCAGTTCTATCCTCAAGGTAAAGCTCTGAAACAGTCAGACAATATGCTGAGCAGAGATTCATCGATGAATTCCTCTCTCTTGAAGAACAGTTTCATTATCTGAACAGAAGGGCTAAGATGCCCTACCATGCAGAGTATGTTGGTTATAATAGAATACCCTATTCCGGGCGTATATCATGTGGTGAACATGATTCTATGGAAATATTCGCCGTACTCTGTTCTGCAATCGAGGACAATGGTTCAACATTGATCTGCCATTAAAAATTCCAATAAAAGCCTCCTTCACTGATGGAATAATAGAGAAGCGTGAGCTGACGCTTGAACTTGAAGTGCTTGCCGATAGAGAGAAGGAACAGGATTATATGGATAGGCGTAGATCGTTATAATATCTTTCAAGAAAGTTTCCTTTTTCATCCTGAAACACGGCTACTTGTTATGCAGCAGCTTGATAACACTGGGAAATATGGTGCTATGCAGCTCCTGAGGAGGTGCAATGGCATGATAATCGCATTGACCCAAAATAGACTGTACGCTATGCTCATGCAAGATAACTAAGAACCGGGTTATGCAGCAGCTGCAGAATCATTGTTGAAACGAGGAATGAAATGCAAAGTAAGCTAAACATTCGAAAGGCAACACCAGCAGATTTACCGGCAATTGTTGAGCTTTGGAAAGATCTTATGGATTTTCATAGTGATCTTGATCCATTCTTCACGCAATCCAAGGATGGTCCAAATAATTTCCTGAAATGGGTTGAGAAGCAGATGGAACTCGAGGATGCGGAGCTTATCATCGCGGATGTTTCAGGCAAGATAGTCGGCTATGCAAAGATCGAGATTTCCAAGTATCCGCCAGTATTCGAAAAGAAGCAATATGGCATGATATCGGATGTATCAGTGGCAGAGGAATATCGAAGACAAGGAATTGGCGAAGCTCTATTTGATAAATCCGAAGAATGGTTTGAAGGAAAAGGCATATCAAGAATAGAGCTTCGAGTGGCAAACGTGAATCCTGTTGCCCGAGGATTCTGGGAAAGGATGGGGTTCAAACCTTACATGACGACAATGTATAAAGAGGAGAATTGAGTTTCAACAAACAAATGCAGCAGAACAGTGAACCTTCTGAGCATTTGTCATAGTTGTCACAGTCTGCTGATTTAGAGCGTTGCCGGGACTAGAACAGACTCTGATTTCTTTCTATGAAAAACCGATCAATATCAAACTTACCGAAACTCACAAGAAATTGTTTCACAAGTTTCTTTACAAATTAATCACTGTGTGGTGATGAGAAATAGCCAAAGGTCAGATCGATTATTCTATCCTATCCCACTCAGGAACCTTTCTGCTTTTCACTTTACCCATTACATCATCAAAGTCATGCAGAATATCTGATTTCTTGTAACCATCCCAGTATTTTGAAATTTTACTTCCCGCTTCTAGGGATGTGACTTCCCTTGTAAACATGTACATTGCCAGCTGATTAAGAGAAACTCCCTGTTCCTCTGCGACAACTTCGATTCGACGTTTAAGATCAGCGGGGATGCGCACTGTCATTACGCTTGCATTAGCCATTGTTTCTCCTCCATTCCTTTACAAATTCAGCAGGTGTAATTAGCTGAAAATCCTTAAATATCAAGTCACTGTGTTGAAAGTCCTTTGTATTACTCGTGACAAGATATTTGCTATTGCTAGTCACAGCTAACTCCACAAACATATTATCATCTTCATCTTTTAAGTTGGGTCTAAATAGAAAGCGAGGATCAAACTTCTCTCCTATGAACGCTATATACCTGAGAAACTTTGTTACATCTTCTCTGCCAAGATCAAATTCCTTCAAAGACTTAGGTCGCGTTAGCACATCTTCATATTCATGGAAAGTGGAATTTGAGATAGCAATTTGAAATCTTCCGCTACGCACAAGTTGAAGTATGTAGAAAGATGCCCCCCGACTACTTCTAAGTGCCTGACACATTATGTTTGTGTCTAAGGTAATAATCATAATTGAATGATAGCACATAAGCTGTCATATGTCAAATGTATTAGCATTGCTAATTTTCTAACCCAGAAAGATCACATTTGACTGACACTCAACTGTCTGACCAATTCACCCGAATGATAAATTACTCTTGCGAACCGAGAACCGAACAAAATACCCGAGCTTATTCTCGACAAAAATTGCTCTTGTGTATTCCGCCACTGGTAGCTATCATTACTGAAATAGACGCACAGGTTGCCCATAGAAGAAATAATACCGGCAACCATCGCATGAATCAGTCACAGCCGTTATGAGGTTGGCTTGAGTTATACCTGTGCTGGTTATGCACACGTTAAAAGAGAAATGCATTGCAATTGCCCGGTGGAGTTACTGTAATGTATGATTGATAGATAGAGAAGGGAGGAGAAACCCTATGCAGGTAGAGATTCCGCTTGATAAGATGACGATTGAAGATAAGCTACGGGTAATCGAAGAAATATGGAGCGACCTGCAGCGCGCACCTGATGAACTACCAGCCCCAGCTTGGCATGCTGATGTGCTTCATGCCAGAGCGGATCGTGTTCAAGAGGGAAAGTCGCGTTTCAATGATTGGTCAGATGCCAAGAATCATATTCGCGATCGAACTTGATGAAAATCCAAATTCTCAATGAGGCTGAGCAGGATCTGATTGATAGTTCTCGTTTCTATGAGATGCAGGAACATGGTCTGGGGGACTACTTCCTTAATTCCTTATTCTCGGATATTGATTCGCTACATCTTTATGCTGGAATTCACTCAATTCACTTCTGTTATCATCGACTACTATCCAAACGGTTCCCATTTGCTATCTATTACCGCATTAAGCAGGATATAATCCAGATATGGGCAGTGCTGGATTGCCGACGAGATCCAGCCTAGATCCAGACCAGATTAACAGCATCCCGAACAAACGTATCATCGCGACTATTGGCTTCCTGAAGAACATTGTGATCGAGTCCCACGTGCATCTGCAGAGTAATGGACAGAATGTCAAGCGTCAATTTGTTTTTCCTGTCGTATTAACGAATCTTATTCGTCTTCCTTCGTTCAGCACATTTCTTTCAGAAACAACCTCCGATGAATCTATGATGAGTTATTCTCTTTGCCGGCAGTAGCTTTCATAAATGCCGTATTGCCGATGCTCCATTTCTTTATGATATTCGGGTCAGTAAACGACCCGAATGATGAAGCAATCGGGTAACCGGTGCCAACGGAGAACAATAATGAAAAAGTATATCTGGCAGTTGGATTCGTGGCCGAACATGTACTGGAGCAGTGCTGAACTGATGAAGCTTCTTGGTCGAACACGGCTTGCTCAGGGAGGGCTTCTGGCAAAAGCTGAACATCTGGGAATGTCACTGGATGCAACTCAACTTGAAGAGGAAGTTTACTCGACTGCTGCTATTGAGGGCGCACTGCTTGATCGGGCCCAGATTCGATCTTCCGTGGGAAGAAGACTGGGAATACAAACAGCTGGAATAACACATCCGGACAAACATGTTGACGGACTCGTTCAGGTGCTTATCGACGCTACAAGGAACTGTTCCAGGGAACTTTCTTCAGACAGGTTGAAGGGCTGGCAGGCAGCATTATTTCCAACCGGATACTCAGATTTGAACAGAATTATTACAGGAGACTGGCGGAAAAGCTCATCACCAATGCAGGTAGTATCAGGCTTACCTGAAAGGGAAACAGTACACTTCGAAGCTCCTCCTGCGAACAGGTTGGAGAAGGAGGTTGCAGCTTTTCTTTCCTGGTTCAATTCACCGGATGATAGCACTGACGGCATTATCCGAGCAGCTCAGGCACACCTCTATTTCGTATCGATACATCCATTTGATGATGGTAACGGCAGGATTGCCCGTGCAGTATCAGATATGGCACTGGTTCAAGATGAACAGTCCAGTCGCAGATTTTACAGTATTTCAGCTCAGATACTTTCAGAACGCAATGGGTATTACGAAATTCTGGAAAAAACACAGAAAGGTACCGGAGACATCACGCACTGGTTGATCTGGTTCTTTGAATGCATGCTGGGAGCCATAAAAGCTGCGGATTCTCAGATTGAACACGCTGGAGAGAAAGCCCGTTTGTGGGAAAGCTTGTCGGATGTTGCTTTAAATCCAAGACAGAAGAAGACCATAAACAAACTCTCTGAATCGGGCAGAGAGGGTTTTAAAGGTGGGCTGACAAACAGCAAATACAGGAGGATGACAAAAACCACTCGTGAAACAGCCAAGAGGGATCTTGCCGACCTTGTTGAAAAGGGTATTCTCAGAAGGAATACGGGTGGGGGAAGAAGTACCAGTTACAGCCTTGTGTGGCCTGATAAGCCCAGAAACGGGTCATGCAGCGATTGAAAAACAGACAGATTATCAGTTGAGGAATCATTTGAAATTCTCTTACAGTTGAGTTCTAACATACCTATAATGTAACCTGATGTGTGTCGAAAGACAGGTATATATTGGCAGGAGTTGTGATGCTGTATAGATATGCTTTTGATGATTTCAAACTGTGGATTGAATCTGAAGATCCCAGGTGCCTTGTATTGATAGGAGCCCGACAAGTCGGGAAAACAACAGTTCGCAAGTTATATGTCGAGTTTCAGGTTCGCGGGGGAATTGATCCTGATGATCTGAGTGAATGGTCAAACAGCATCACCTCACCCCAGACTTCACTTATTGCAGGTAGGAAGTTTAATCATCCTACGGCATCTCTCACTCTTTCAACCCTCTTATTGTAAGTAATGGTGACTTGGTTGGTTATTAGAGTGCCCCTCTGCGCGAACATTCGCGCAAAGGGGCTTTTACTTGAAAGGCTCTAGATGAAGAGAGCCTTGATCTGCGCGAAAGTCGTAGACTTCAGTTCAAGAGATCCCTGCAGAGTCATGTGCAGAACGGCTGTATCTGTATTGCCTGTTGCACTGCCTGCACCTCCAAACATGCTCCTCGGTGATCCGGAATCCCACGCATATACGTAGATATCCACGTCCCCCCAGGTCCAGATGAAATCGATCAGAAGGTTATCAGTTCCGTTGTACCAGAATGATGTATCCAGCTGAAGATCGAACCACTCTCCAATTCCGTTGGCCTGGATCCATCCGTCAGCCATGCTGTAAACCAGCTGCTTGGATCCCGGAATGTAGTTCTGTTCGAAATTACTCTCAAGTGTATCTGAAGAACAATACCCCATGTAGATCTCGAACCCTTGAAGATGAACCTTATCATTGCCGGTAAGGAAACGAACCATCCCGATCTGATCTATCTGAATTGCAGAACCGATCTCTGTATCTAGCGCTACCAACTGGTAGCGAAGATCAATGAATCAAGAGCCACAGTATGGCTTGTTGCTGGGTATCTCGTTAGAACCGAACTCGATAGAATCACCGTAACACACCCCGGCAATCACTACGAAGATTGCAACAGCTCTCATATACTGCTCCTTTCATTGTTATAAGTCATACGTTTTCAGGACAGGCTTCATGTCCGGTATAACTTATGGTTTTTTCAATCGAAGCCTTGTGATTCCATCCTTTCTGCTGGTTGAGGTTTGACATGCGTTCTTTTCAGCTATTCTTGTGCAGTTCTCCAGCGCGGTCTCGCTGTCCAGCAGGATAACTACCTCATCATCTGATCCCAGAGTCTCTATCGCGTTCCTGGTCATCAGTGCTGGTTGAGGACAGGACAGGCCTCTGGCGTCCACTTCCATCATCATCTTATCCTCTCCTGTATTTGCCGGAGCATGTAAATCCCACACCGAGGCAGAAAACGATACCAAGTCCGACGGCTACCATTCCTGGCAGTGCGGGGCCTCCGATAATCAGGGAACCTTCCACGATTCTGTCAGGGATAGCAGCCAGGCCGAAATTGTGGGCCAGGGCAGCACCCGCGATCATACCCAGGACGAAGACAGCGGCATCACCATCTCCTTCACCGGAGAGGAAAAGCTGTCGTCCGGGGCATCCTCCAGCAAGTACGAATGCCAGCCCCGCAAGTACCATACCAGCGAAATTCCACAGAAATGAGCTGTGGGCAACGGGCTGAGCGGCAAAGGAGAGCTTGAAGTAGGTATCATCGGTCAGGAGGGAAAGCAGGAGATTCGTGGCAAGAGCGGTTATCAGGAGCGTTATAACGCCTGTAAGCAGACGACGATCCCTGATTATCAGAGTGTCTCTGATAGCACCGATGGTGCAGAATCGACTTCTCTGAGCGAAGACTCCCACCAGAATTCCTATGAACAGAGAAATGAGCAGGGGCGCATGCATGACGCCGGGACCCTGCTGACTGGAAAAGAAAGCCAGACCATCACCTATCTTCGGTACCACCACTGAGAGAACCAGAGCGACAGTAAGCAGCACGGGCAGCATCAGACCGGTGGCAGATATCGACTCTCTCGCCCTGCCCAGATTAAATCCTTTTCTAAGAAATCCGGTCCCCAGCACCACACCCGCTGCAAGCCCCAGAAGCCCGATCACTGCGTTAAGGTCTCCTCCTGCGAGTCGAAGAAGCGCTCTCCATGGACACCCCAGGAAAACGAGGGCACCAATCATCGCGAAGATGCCCAGAAAAAAACGCACTACAGGCGCCGAACCCGTTCTGGATTTCCATTCCTTCCAAACGATGGCGGCAACGAATGCTCCTATTACGAAGCCGATGATCTCCGGGCGGAAATACTGGACAACGGATGCCCTGTGTAAACCCATTGCACCTGCAATGTCGCGCTCAAAACAGGCTACACATATCCCCATATTTGGCGGATTCCCGAAATGAACAAGCAGTGGAGCGAGCACTCCGATAATGCCACCTGTTACAATAGGACTGAACAATACATTCGTAAGTTTCTTCACTTTACTCATCAAATCACCACAATTCTTCTGAAGTCGATGCCATTCTCCACTATCACATTTTCCAGCCTCTTCTTATCCTTTTCCAGAAATCTCAGCACGATACCACAGTCCGTGCTTATTTTCCTTGGTGTCGGGATGAGTTTGCATGAGATACCTTCGGCTTTCACAACCTTCTCTGAAAGAAGGGCATGACTCACCGAGGGAAGCAGAAGCACCGCATAAACTGCGCCTGTCATATAGCCACCAACTTTCCAGCACGAAGGAGCGTTTCCGCGATCGTATACATGTTGGAAACCGAACCTACAGCCAGGGAATCGTTTAGCCCGTAATGTCCCAGGCATGTTCCGCATACGAGTAACTCTACACCATTCTTCTCAAGTGCTGAGAGGTCCTCCAGGATCGGAGATCCTTCCACAGTAAGCATGACACCGCCATTGTAGAAGACTATGGTATCCGGGGATTCATCCATCTCTGTTAGGGTGTGAAAGAGCGCTCTGATAAGGACCTCACCCAGAACTCTGTCTCCAACTCCCATTTCACACGATGTAATCGTCATCACTATCGGCCAGTTGATTGCCTTTTCTTCTTGTTGTACTGAATTCTCTGCTTGTTTAAGAGAGGGGTCCGGTGCTCCAATGTTCACACGAAATCCTTCATCGGTTTCCACTAGCTCAGCAGAGTGTTTACGCGAATGGGCGAACTTCATTACGTTTTCCGCCTGATCACTTCCTGAAACCAGGATACTGAAATCATTCTTTCCCTCATCAAAAAAGCTCTTTGCCATCAGAACCGGCCTGGGGCAGGGAAGATCCCTTGCATCGTATATCTCGCTCATCTGTCTCCTTTCATTCAAGCAGCACTCCAGTACCTTCCTTCACTTCACCTATATGAAAAAGATTTTCTCCATGTTTTGATGCAAGTTCCATTGCAATCGTGAGGTGATTTGCTGGGATTGTCATAAGCAAACCACCTGAGGTTTCAGGTGTATGGAGCAGTCTCACCAGTTCCTCCTCTATTCCGGTTTCCACTGAGACACGGGGAAGGAAAGCATCAATGTTCCGGCATGTTCCCCCGGGGAACAGCCATTTATCGGCGTACTCCCTTGAACCTGGGAGAAAGGGAAGGTTCTCAGTATAGATATGCAGGCACACACCACTGTTTTTCGCTATCTCCAGGGCATGTCCTATCAGGCCGAACCCGGTAACATCGGTGCAGCTTGTTGCTTTACATTCAATTGCGATTACTGAGGCGTGTTCGTTCAGGTGGAGCATAGAATCTGTTGCAGCTCTTATGTGCTTATCCTCCGCTACTTCACCCACAGCGGCAGAGGTAACCATACCGGTACCGAGGGGTTTTCCCAGCAGCAGGGCATCTCCAGGTCTGGCATTGCCCTTGGTCAGAATTCTATCCGGATGGACCAATCCCATCACTGCCAGACCGTATTTAGGTTCCTTGTCAATCAGCGTGTGTCCGCCAGCCAGCACCGCCCCGGCCTCGGCTATCTTTTCGGCTCCTCCTCGAAGGATAGCACCCGGGATTTCAATGGGAAGATCATCTGGAAAACACGCAACGTTCAATGCCAGAGCTACTCGCCCCCCCATTGCGTATACGTCGCTCATCGAATTGGCTGCAGCGATGGCTCCGTAGGCGAATGGATCGTCCACTACAGGAGTCAGGAAATCCACCGTGAAGATTATTGCAAGCTCATCAGATACTTTGTAGACCGCCGCGTCATCGGCACTTTCCAGCCCGATCAGCAATTCGGGATGCTCTTCCGGTCGGAACATCCCATTGAAGGTACCCAGCATCTCTGAAAGGGCTCCCGGCCCCATTTTTGCCGCTCAACCCACTGCTGTGGCCATGGTGGTAAGGCGGATATTTCTCATCTCTTTTCCCATTACTGCCTTTCTTCCTCGACAAGTTCCCTGATTGCGTTCACGGTCATGTCCATCTCATCAATAGTGTTGAATATCCCCGGACTCAGTCGAAGTGATCCCTCCGGAAAAGTTCCAAGTGTCATGTGAGCGGCGGGCGCGCAGTGCAGACCTGCCCTGCATGCGATCTCGAAGCCTTCGTCCAGGCTCTGGGCAAGACTGGAGCATGAAATCCCCTTTGTGGTCATCGAGACCACTGGAGCTGAATTAATTTTCAGTGGATCTCCCTGTATTTCAACTCCTTCAATTCCCATCAGGCCGTTTACCAGTCGAGCTGCAAGCTCCTGTTTCCGCCCTGCAAGAGCATTCATTCCCATAGTTGAAATAAATTTGATTCCTGCGGCCAGGCTGGCTATTCCGCAGGCGTTAATCGTACCCGCCTCGAATCGGTCAGGTAGAAATTCCGGGTGCTCCCTCTTCTCCGAAGCGCTGCCGGTTCCCCCCGTTATTAGAGGATCGATCTGCTCCGGATCGAACCCTTTCGCGAAGACCAACCCTCCTGTTCCTGTGGGTCCCAGAAGTCCCTTATGTCCTGTGAATGCCAGTATGTCGACACCTGATTCCTCCATGTGTACAGGGAAGCATCCCGCTGACTGCGCGGTGTCCAGCAGTAGTGGAATGCCCTGTTCGCGGGCTATGGCACCCACTTCTGCTACTGGCTGCACCGTACCACAAACGTTGGATGCATGATTAATTACAATGAGACGTGTGTGTGAATTGAGTCTCCTGCGGAGGTCATCCGGATCCAGCAGGCCGATAGAGGAGCACGGAACAATGGTGATATGAACTCCGGAAGTTTCCAGACGACGAAGGGGGCGCATTACAGCGTTGTGTTCCATCCCCGTGGTGACAACATTGTCCCCGGGTCGCAAAAATCCCCGAAGTACGGTGTTCAACGCTGTTGTAATATTGTGCGTAAAAATAACCCGGAGCGGATCGGATTCACCGAAGAATTCAGCTACGGATATTCGTGCTGCAAGTACGTTCTTCCCGGCTTTTATGGAAAGTTTATGTCCGGATCGAGAGGGGTTAGCGCCAGTGTCCCGCAAGAAGGCAGCCATCGCCTCAGGAACTACGGCTGGCTTTGGCCAGGATGTTGAAGCGTTATCCAGATAGATCAATGCGGAACCCTCTCCTTCTTCTGGGTATACCCTTTTTCTATGCGGGTATGACCGGAGATGCCGCATCGATCAGAAGGTCAGAAGAACCTCCCTTCATGTTCTGCGTCCCGGCTACCCGCGGTAATCTGCCAGCAGTGCAACCTAGCACTGCGCGCGAATACTCACGTACGCCGGTTGAACAATGTTTTGAACATCTACCTTCCTTTCAATTATTAATATGACTATTAAGAAGAAAATATATATACCGAGTATATCCTTGTAAACCCGTAGGACTTTGCTTACAGCCAAGCCTGGATGCCGATGTCTGCGCCGGGTGTGGAATGTGCGTTCAGTCTATCACTCCGGCGACATGGAGCAGCTGGGTTACAGCGAAGAACAGACCCTCGATATGGTGAATTTCTCTCTGGTGAACCTTTAACATCTCACTACTTCGCGGTGGAATTGGCAGAATGCTCTGGAATCCCTCCACTCCCATTTCCTCGAGGAAGAACTCTTCAGTGCGGTTCCCCACAGTCACTGGGTATGGAGTGTTTCGAAGATGCTCAGACTGCACTTTCTACATCACAGGAAGCTTCTGTCGAAGCTCTGCAGATGCGCCTGGGACTCTCTCACAGTATTCCTTCATGAACCCCTTAACCGCAAAGATGCCTTCCCCGGTAGCATCCTTGTGCCCCGGAACTTTTGTTATCAAGCGCATCCTTAAGCATCTGGACGATGCCCTGGCTGTAATGGGGCCGCCCGCCAAGTACCGGAGGCGCTTGTGGACATCCAACTCGATTGAGCGTTTAAACCAGGAGATACGCCGCCGCGAGAGAGCGAAACGGATCTTTCCGAATCAGGCATCGGCACTGAGGCTGATCAGGAAGGGGGTTTCACCGGGTGCGGCAATAGCTTATATGCTTGCGGGACCCACTATTAATCCGATAGTTGCTCTCTCCACACTCGTGGCCTACAGGTTCTCATGGAAGATTATGGCGTTGCGGATAATAGGAGGGTATACAATCGCTGGTATAGTGGCTCTGATAGTGCAGAAGTGCGCAGGAGATACGCTGCTCAGAACAGATATCATTCCTCAAAAGTCATACAGTCTGATGAATATCAGTGAATTCGGTACCCGGTGGAGCAGAGTAATTCAAACGGCTGCCGGGGATTTTATCATGGCAGGTAAATATCTTGTTATGGGAGCCTTCCTGGCGGGATTTCTTCAGTCTATAGTCAGCCGTAATATCATCGCGGGAGTCATAGCGAGTCCTATTATATCTATCCTGACGATGATGGGCCTCGCTGTCTGTCTCAGTATCTGTTCTGACGGAGATGCTTTCGTGGCGCCTTCATTCGGTAAGAACGCTTTCCCATTATCCTCACAGATGTCATTCATGCTTATTGGACCAATGATGGATATCAAGCTTATGTTGATGTACAGAATCGTCTTCCGGAAAAGGGCTATTCCTACAATTGCGATAAGCGTGATTACAGTGGTTCTATGTGTTTCATACCTGCTTCATCTTCTGGGACCGGTATTCATATGAAAAAGCCGCAATCAATTCAAACGCTTCTTAAGATGCTGGTATACACCGCCTGGATGGTAACGTTCGTCGTGTTGCTTCTTAGCGGAAGATACAAAATGCATATTGCCATTCACCTATGGCCGATTATTGCTGGCGGCGCGATCTTATCCGGCTTATTTCTTACATTTCTCGCATTATCTCAGCGACTCTTCAGAAAGGAAGAAGAGAGCAGAGCGGATTTGGTTGATGTCGGTATTCTTCTATTTCCACTGATTTATCTGGTTTTCAGTACCGGGGATCAACTTGGCGCATACGCTTATTTTAGAAGGAGTGTATCCATGGTCGAATCCCTGGACGGTATTGAATTTCAGACCGGATCATCCGAATTGCAGGATACGGTCATGCATACTGATCTTTACTCACTTTTGTCCGATTACGGAAATGCTTTCGAACGTACTGTTACTCTTGAGGGATCGCTGATTCATACAGACAGTATTTCCGATAACAGAAGTCGCCAGAAGATCATAAATGCACTGCAGTATAAAAAAAAGAGAACAATCCACCGAATGCCTGATGAACTCGGGGAAGATCTCGGTTCCGAAGTCAGCGAAGCGCTGTCAAGACTGGAAGCCGGAGAAGATCCGGAAAAGATCGAACGGGAGCTTGAGGAATCAGGATCTGGAATGGACAATTCTGCTCCCTCACGTGACAGGGGACTCTACAAAGCGTGATACCTCCTGCAGCTTGACATTTTTTTGTAATACAGTAAATTAGACCAGGCTAAAGATATTATATTAATCTAATTTGAAAGGTTTTGGTTACATGGAACTCAGTTCCAGTCTTGAGGATTACCTTGAGGCTATATATAATGTGATTAAAGTAAAGACTGCTGCAAGAGCTACCGATATTGCGAAGAAGCTCAATGTGGCTAATTCATCAGTTACAAATGCCCTTCAGATCCTGGTGAAGCGCGGTCTTGTTAATCATGCTCCCTACGATATCATCACATTGACGCCCGAAGGCAGGAAAACCGCAAAACAAATAGCATGGAAGCATGAGGTATTCCGTGACTTCTTCATTACCGTGCTTGCGATAGACAGTGATACCGCCAACAAATGCGCATGCAGCATAGAACATATCATCCCTGATGAGGTTGTTGAGAGATTCATCCAGTATCTCGATTTCGAGAGACAATGTGAGTATGGTGGAAAAAGATGGGTTGAAGGATCAGGATTCAAGCGCAACGCAGGAATCAATGAGAATGGGCAATGCGAGGTATGCAAAGAGAAACAGGGAAAAGATGCACGGTCATAATAGTAGAAAGGATAGCCATTCCGTTAGATTGAACGAACTCCTTCCCGGTCAGAAAGCGAGAATAATAGCCGTAAGGGGCGGCAGGGGATTCCGGGAACGGTTCAGCGGAATGGGTTTGCATATAGGAAGTGAAATGGAGGTGCTCCACTCAACCGGAAGTAACGGTATGATTCTCATCAAAACCGGTGACACACGATTGATGATAGGACATGGAATGGCGCATAAGATATTGTTGCGGCTGGAATGATCACTTTTTTTAATACAGGATTTAGACCAATCTAAATATTTCGATTTGAACACTGAAAGGAGCTCTTATGAAAATCGGGAGTCTTGAAATCGGTTCCGAAGCGAAGATCACGGGATACGAACAGGGCAGTAAAGCATACCGTCAGAAGCTGCTGAGAATGGGACTAGTGAAAGGGTGCCGCCTCAGGCTTCTCAGGAAAGCACCTATGGGGGACCCTGTTGAAATCGAACTGAACGGTCAGAAGCTCACGCTGAGAAAAAGCGAGGCTGACGTTCTTATCATCGACACTGTAGACTGAATACACGGAGATAAAATGAGAAACATTAGAATCGCGATCGCCGGTAATCCGAATGTCGGTAAAACAACGCTTCTGAATGCTTTGACCGGCTCCCGTCAGAGAGTCGGCAACTGGCCGGGCGTAACTGTGGATCGAATTGAAGGCAGTTATGAGCATGATGACGTGGAGGTCGACGTAACTGACCTGCCGGGTATCTATTCCTTTACCGCATTCTCAATAGATGAATCAATAGCAAGAGAATACATTCTAACAGAACACCCTGACCTTATCGTAAATATTCTGGACGCAACCAATCTGGAGCGCAATCTCTTCCTTACAACCCAGCTGCTTGAGATGAAGGTTCCCGTAGTTGTGGCACTCAACATGACGGATCTGGCGGCAAAACGTAAAATAAGGATCGAGATTGAGCATCTCTCCAGGCATCTTGACTGCCCCGTTATTCCCATCGTCGCTTCCAGAAAAAAGGGAATTGATAAACTGAAGGATGTCATCAACACTGAAAGTCTGAATCAATCGATCCCTGAAACGAAAGTTGCTTACGATTCGGTACTTGAAAAGGCAATACAGCGCATTCAGAACAGAGTGCAACAGATCGCTGGTAAAAACGATGTTGATCCCAGATGGCTTGCTTTAAAGTTGCTCGAAGACGATGAGTACGCAATTGAACTATGTGGTGATTCTGTTCCCTGTGACTCTCTGAAATCCGAAATAGAACAGGTTGAAAAACACGTCGGTGATGATATGGATATCATCATGGCTGACGGAAGATACGGTTTCATTCATGGCCTCGCAAAGGATGTAGTGCATCGAAGCAGTGAAGTTCGAAGAAATGTATCCGATAGAATCGATATGGTGATTCTGAACAGAATTCTCGGGATACCTATCTTCCTTGGAGTTATGTACATGATGTTTGTCATCACGATACATGTTGGGGCTCCTTTCATCGATTTCTTCGACGGTTTAACGGGAACTGTTTTCGTAGATGGATTCAGAGTTCTCCTTGAGATATTCAGATTGCCGGAAATCCTGGTTACTTTCCTGTCAGACGGCATAGGCGGCGGTATTCAGACAGTAGCAACCTTCATACCACCCATTTTCCTGATCTTCCTCTGCCTTTCTCTCCTTGAGGATTCAGGCTACATGGCGCGAGCCGCGTTCGTAATGGATCGTTTTCTCAGAATGATAGGTCTTCCGGGCAAAGCATTCATTCCGATGCTTGTGGGATTCGGGTGCAATGTACCGGCGATAATGGCAACCCGTACGCTCGAAAACAACAGAGACAGGATTCTCGCGATAATGATGAATCCATTCATGTCCTGTGGAGCCAGATTACCGGTCTACACTCTTTTCGTAGCGGCATTCTTCCCCAGACAGGGAGGGCCTGTACTCTTCAGTCTGTACATGGTGGGAATCCTTCTGGCCGTGGGAACAGGGCTTCTTTTCAAGAGAACGATTCTTCAGGGTGAGACATCAACCTTTGTAATGGAGCTGCCCCCGTATCATCTCCCGACATTCAGGGGAATAATGTACCACACGATTTACCGTCTGAAGAGCTTTATACTAAGAGCGGGTAAAGTGATCATCGCGGTTGTCATCGTACTCAGCTTCCTCGGTTCAATCGGAACGGACGGCAGTTTCGGCAACCAGGATTCAGAGAACTCTGTTCTTTCTGCGATCAGTAAGGCAATAGCTCCCGTATTCTACCCGATGGGCCTTAATTCCGATAACTGGCCGGCGGCCGTTGGTCTGTTCACAGGTATCTTCGCGAAGGAAGCGGTTGTCGGTACACTCGATACACTGTACAGTGGAATGAATACGCAGGAGAGCAGTTCCGAAGTAGAAGAAGAACCTTTCGATTTCTGGGCTGGAATCGCTGAATCCTTTGCCGCGATACCGAATGGCTTCAGGGATTTCGGAGGAGCGCTAAGAGATCCGATGGGTGTTGAAATAAGCGATGATCTGAGCAATACGGAAGAAGCCGCGGAAGAAATAGAGATTGAAAGCAGTACTCTAACCGCCATACAGGAACACTTCAATGGAAAAGTGGGAGCTTACGCCTACCTCCTGTTCATACTTATCTACGCGCCATGCGTAGCGGCTATTGCGGCTATCTACCGAGAGACGAATCTCCGCTGGGCGATGTTTTCCACGATCTACCTCAGTATTCTCGCATGGGTAGTAAGCACTCTCTTCTACCAGATAGGAACATTTACCGACAGCCCGGCCACTTCCGTAATGTGGATCGTGATCTCCATCGGAATTCTCGGGTTGATTTACAGCACCCTGAAGCTTATGTCCCGAAGAATGAAAGTTGCCGCGTAATGCTTACCGAAGTACTTGAGTTACTCAGGAAGCACAGGAGGCTTTCTTTGCGCGAACTTGCGAATCACTTTGGAATGGAACCCGCCGCACTGGAGCCGATTATTGATGTTCTTCTGCGGAAGGAAAGGATTCGGACTGTATCCGCAGAATGTTCCAAAGGCAGTTCGTGCAAAGGCTGCTCCTGTTCCAGTAGAGAGAGCATGCTGGTATACGAGGCTGTCAGTAACGAAAACAGTGCATAAATGAAAAATGAATTTGATATAAAAAGAAAGGAAATACTGACTATGGCTGCAATAAAGACACTCTGGAGGAAGAGTATCCCCGGTGCCCTTGCCGGGCTCCTCCTGATCCTGCTCCCGGGCGCTGCAATAGCTGAAATAGTCCTGGCAGAGGGTATTACATCCGGTCTTGTACTGGAAGCAGAAATACCCTGGGAGACCAACGACGCAGAATCAACCGGCGACATAGTTCTCGCAACCTTTGAACTCTCCCTGGATGCGGAACCTGTTCAGGGTGTGATCGGTCATGCGGTTCTACTCTGGGAGGAGGACGAATCCGAGGGAATCGTGGTTGACGAGGCCACCATTACTCTCGGTGGTGCATGGATGTCTGACTTCTACCTGGAAACCGGTCTTAAGGGCATACCTTTCGGTGTATTCAACACCCATATGCTGAGTGATCCGCTTGTGCAGGAACTGGCAGAGACAAAGGAAAGCGTGGTTCAGCTCGGTTACTCAACGGATATGATCGAGATCGCTGCCGGTGTGTTCAACGGCAACATTGACCAGTCCGAAAGCGAGAATAAGCCTGACAACTACTTCGCAGCTGCCAGTTTCACGCCACTGGCAGGATTCACTGCCGGGCTTTCCTGGACCTCAGACATGGGTGAAGGCGGTCTTGAAGACTACTTCACAACACTTCCGGACACCACTCCGTATATCAATGTCGCCGGTCTTGATGCCAGCCTGACCTCGGAATTGGGTCTTTTCATAGTAGAGCTTGAATATGTGACAGCTCTGGACGAATGGCAGAATCATCCCGGGAGCAGCGATCCGATAAAGCCTTCTTCCTGGAATGCGGAAGTTGCCTGCTTTTTCGAGGACCGCTACGGTCTTGCTGCCAGATACGAGGGAAGCAGTGATTTTCCGGGTCAGCCGGAAACGAGATTTGGAATCGCCGGCAGCTACCTGGTCAGGGAACACGTTACGCTTGGTCTGGAGTACATTCTCTCCGATTTCGATGGTATTGATGATGACTCAAACAGCATAACTGCAAAGTTAGCGCTGGAGATCTAGCTTTAACTCAGACGAGTTAACCGGGGCGACGGGTTAAACAGTCGCCCCTTTTACTATTGGTACGAATAAGAAGGATCATGCTCGGGAAGGCTCCTGACGATCGCTTCTCCAAACGCTACAGCTACTGGCGCTCCATCACCGATGAAATTGATATCATTGCGCTCAAAGTGCAGTTTGAAGTTGTTCGTCAGAAACTCAAATACTTCTCCATCCTCCTTCCCTGCCCGGAATAAGGAGCGGGGTCAAGGAGCGGGGCCGGACTCAGCAATTCCTTCCTATCAGATCTTTCAAATGTAGCGTTATGAAAATCGAACATAAAGAATTTTATCAAAATTCGAAACCCGCATTCAACTCCCAAGTGCAACAGCCAATCTATCGGTCACCCCGTAGAATACCTCACTGGGTTGTCCTGAAGCCCAGCTTCTTTCTCGGTCTGTTGTTGAGTCGATCCGCTGCTGACCTCACCTCCTCACTGGTGACATCTCTCAAGTTCCTGTTCCTGGGGAAGTACTGTCGGATCAGTCCGTTCGTGTTCTCATTCGTTCCACGCTCCCACAAGGTGCACTCTTCTGTTGAAGCATCAGCCTTAAGTGATATGAGTGCTTTAGGTATAATGCCCTGGCGGCGTTCACGGCCGCGCCATGCCTGGCTGTACGTCCCCGTGGTAAATGACCTGCTTCGCTTCCTTCCGTGGGACGTGGGATTGTTATTCTGGCTATCCACTCCAAAGGATCTGAAACATCGAAGTTCCTGGCAAGGGTTGGATGAAAGTTCACCTCATTCTGCATAACATGAATCAAGCAATATGAATAATGGGGTACTCCTGATTCCAGCCTGTTGTTTCAAACAACTCATACAGGGCTTGTCTGTCAGGAAGGGGAGTAGACCACTCTGTCATCAGAATCCGAAGAACTTACCCATGAGCTTCAAGGCCAGATCCCGCCCCAGGAGCTTCCTGGCCAAGTTGGCTTTCAGAGCGTTCATACCTACAACGTAGGAGAATCGCGGATGTTTTCTGCGAACCACTTTATCGATCACTCCAGCTACCTTTTCAGGAGAGATACCGTACGTGCTGTCTATTCTTCCAACGACTTCCAGGTAGTGCTCATCCACGCCGGGATGGCAACCGGGAGTATACGTGTTGCCTGTCTCGTTGAAACCGGTGTTCACATTACCGGGATGGATGACAGAAACACGGATATCTCTGTAAGACAGCTCTGTATATAGAGACTCATAAAATCCCTCAAGGCCTCTCTTGGAGGCTGAATAGAGGGATGACATTGGCACGCCGACACATGCTGCAATGGAACTCACACCGATAATACTGCCACCATTGCGGATCACCGGAAGAAAATCTCTCACAAGTTTGATGTGGGAGATCAGATTGATATCTACCACATTGTCAATCAGTTCATCTGGAAGAAACTCTGCAGGATGTGTGTTGTGTACAGCTGCGCTTACAACCAGGACATCCACCTTTCCCCGGCTTTCTATGGATCTCACAAGGTTCTGAACGGATTCTCTGTCTGTAATGTCAATCTCGACGGATTCAACACCTGGCAGATCCGTTCTATTAAGGTCGATACCAATTACATGAAATCTTGAGAAAAGCTTCGCGGCAGCACACTTCCCTATCCCACTGGCAGAACCTGCAACAACCGCAAGAGGTTTATTCTCTCCCACTAGAAGAAGTGCCTGGCGAGACCAAGTATCCCCTGATTCCAGGGAACCCTGTGAGAAACGCCATCACCTTTCCCGAATTTTTCTTTGTTATCCAGATACCACTGGTAGTTGGTAAGTAGTGCTTCCTTGTTTGAATATTCAGGAGTGAACCCCATTAGTATTTCAGCCTTTTCCACAGAAACAAAGGAATCTCTGGTTGCGGTTTTGTAAACCCAGGGATAGAGCGGTGACAGTTTGAAGAACTCAAGCACCTCCAGGGCGAAAATCACCAGGTGAGCAGGAGACTCCTTTATCTTCCTGCCGAATCCTGCTTTGTCAAGAACCACCTGATAGTCTTCTCGCATAGTGGAGAACACTTTTGCTCCGATGTTGAATTCTGTGTTCACTGCATCTTTGTCCTGGAATTCAGCAGAGAGAATGATGGACCTGCATAGATCTTCAACATGCAGCAGCTGATAGAGGTTCTTTCCCCGGCCTATCATGGGGAAACTTCTGCCCTCTGAAGCCCACTGATAAAAAATGGCGAAGACACCTAGTCGTTCCGGACCTACAAAGGATTTGGGTCGGATCGAGGTAATTGTCATTCCCTTTTTTCTGTACTCCTTCACCAGGCCCTCTGCTTCGATCTTAGTGCTGCCGTAGGCTCCAACACCTACCATGGGATCATCCTCAAATATGGGATGCTTTTCAGGAAGGCCGTAAACTGCTGTTGAGGAAATGTAAATTCCCCTGTTCACTCCGTGCTCATTGGCAGAATCCAGAACAATCTTTGTTCCCTGAACATTGGTGGTTAGAATATCCTCCTTCTTATACAGAGGAAGAGCAGCAGCACCGTGCATGAATACATCAATGCTCTTTGCCATATGCATATCCACAGCTTCCCGGTCACGAACATCGCAGATGTGATGTTCAACACGATCCATCATATCAGGATACGTGAATGGTTCTATATCCAGAGAGACCACTCCATGGCCTCTTCCAACCAGTTCTCGAATAAGATTTATACCAAGAAAACCGGAACCCCCGGTTACAAGCCATCTGCTCATGGTAAGCCCTTTCGTATTGTTTCTGTAAAAGATTGCGGGCAAATTAACTGGATGACCCTATGAAGTCAAGAGTGGAAGGGCTATAAAACCCTTCCGCTCTTGAAAAACAAAGAAGATTACCTTACTATGGGAACCTGACTGGTACGTATCTCACCGGAGCTTGTGATCATTCTGATGAAGTACACACCGGAGTCTTCCATTTCAACCGGTGTGGTGAAGCTAACCTGAATGGGATGCTGGATGGTGTTGATATTGTCAGGAATTCTGCAGCTATCAGCCTTGATCCTGATCTGACAGCTACTGCAGCGGAGCTGTCGTTTAAGATCATTTAGGAACATAAGTTGATGCCGCTCATAGAGATAATCACTTTGACAATTATCTCTTGATAAATATATCCTAAATAGTATAATAAATGCATTAAATTTACGAGAGGAGTTTATAAATGAGAATAGTTTTAACGGGTGGAGCCGGATTTATAGGAAGCTGCATTCTATGGAGGCTCAATAAGATAGGCATAGATAATATACTAGTAGTTGACCGTATGGATGACACTTACAAAAGCTTTGTTTTCAGCGCTCAATATTCCTTTTAAGGTTGAATATATTGAGATGCCGAAAGTACTGAAAGATAAGTATCAGTATCTTACCCGGGCAGATGTCGCCAAACTGCGTAAGGCAGGGTATACTAAGGAGTTTACCTCTATAGACAAAGCTGTCTCTGATTACGCCGGGTATTTGCACGATAAGTCATATCTTTGATTTTAATTTAAGGGAACATAATGAAGAAAATTAAGGTGTTTGGGAGAGACCTTTGCTCTCTTTGCTATACCACGCAGGGAGGTTTGCATATGTTTGTCAGCCTGTCTTATCTGCAGAGGTAGTAGTTCATCCAGCCACATGTTCTCGCGTCCGACCACCGCTTCCATCATACTGTCTGTCTCCGTATAGAAGATATCCCAAGGAAGGGAACAACCGACAGTGAGGAGTGGCTGATATACAGTTCTGATGGTGATTTCATCCGTGCGGGAGCAATTACTGGAATCCCCGAACAGGGTCGCTTGAAATACGTGATTAACAGTCACGGCGCTGTAGCCTGGGCACCGTTCACTGAGGAGTATCCGAGGGTTTTCCTGCTGTCAGCCGATTGATCAATTTGTTTCTTATTTTGATTCTCTGTTTTTCATTTCCGTAAGCGGATCACTTCTCGCAATCGATCTCGGATTCAATCTCCCTCCTTCAACTGTTTTATCTGTATATCCCGATTCTCAGCAGTAACTTCTTGCAGAACGTATCCGATGTGGTGATATTCATGCAGGAAGATCAGAATTCTGTTTACAGCATCTGCCTTCCGCCGGTGAAATCTGTACTACCGAAGGAGTGAGTGGTTCTCAGCTGAGAATACCTGCATGGAAAGACGCAAATCCCAAAGTGCTGTAAGAAGAAGGGATTCGATCAATTTTGAGTAAGTCATCCAGCGGTTCGCCCCGAAACGAAACCGGTAATCCCGCAGTTTCTCCACACTATCTGGATAAAATGCTTGAACAGGATACTGTGAATTTATCATTGCCCCATGGAAGACGCGTGGGGCAGCCTGGCCATGACGTTGCTCTTCAATACATTTGGCGCCGGATGGGAGAAATTGGACTGGAGTATTTCCTTGATTACGATTACTTTCTCCCCTACATTGCCAAGCATCCCACCACCGGACAGAAGACCAAATTCACCAATCTCGCAGGTTTTATACCCGGTACAAACAGAACGGCCATGCCGGTGCTGATAGGTGCTCATTATGACAGCGCAATTGATGCGCCATGTTCGGACGATAATGCGGTTTCAGTAGCACTCCTTCTTCGCGTTGCTGAAATTATAAAAAAGAAGGCTCCCAGGCGTAATGTGATACTGGCATTCTTTGATGCGGAAGAGGCGCCTTTCTTTCTTACTGAAACCATGGGGTCTATTCGATTCTACAGTGATCACTGCAAGGGACTGGATTTCGCATGTGTAATTATCCTCGATATGATCGGTCATGATTTTCAGATGCGTATCCCACTGGTGGACATGCTGCTGCCAGAGATGCGTAAACTGCTTTTCGTAATGGGTTCGGAGAGCCACAGTCAGCTTCCACCAATCATAGAGCAGGCGGCGTCAGATACCAGGCGGCTCAGAATACTCCCCACTCTGAGCAGGTACACAGGTGCTACGTCAGATCATCATGCGTTCATGAACGGTGGTCAGCCCACTCTCTTCCTCAGCAAGGGCAGTGGGTGTCATTCCCATCTGCCGGAGGATGGAATCGATTGGATAAACTTCAGCAGAGTAAGAAAAGTACTGGATTTTCTGCTTGAAATTGTAGAGTTGCTGGACGGGGCCCCCATGCACAGAGGAAGGAAAACTATCGACCCTTATGAGTTCGAGATAAGAATGATGCGAAGGGCAATCGGATGGCCCCTTCCACTTCTGCTGAGATATATGGGTTTTCGTAAACGGTCCCTGCTGTCCAGAAAGGATCTGGATGATCTTGCCCGGAAATTGTCGAAGTTGTGGAGGGACGGAGGTAATTAGAATTTCTAATTACCTACGTCCCTAATTGCCTGGTCAGGGAAGCTCCATTATCCAGATCTTATGGAAGTACTCCGGGTTAAGCGAATAGGCTATCATTCCATGCTCGTCGATCATGAAATCCCAGTACCGGGCATCCTCTCCGGCGCCTTCCACCTCAGCTGTGAAGAGCAGTTCGCCTTCCATATCGTAAACATCGAATACGGGCATAAGTTCTGTTCCACGCCTTACCCATATCCTGTTCTGCGAATCGTATCCGATGTCGCTTGTCATATACCTGTAAGGAATCGGATCGTAATTGATAATCACTCCCTGAACACCCAGACTTACAAGCCAGGCTTCCATCCACCGCTTCTCTTCGGTAATCTCACTTTCGGATTTTTCTACGCGATCCACTTCGCGCTGGAATTCCAGTGTCAGATTTCCATCTCTGTCAAAGACCTGGACAATGTAATCCTCTGTCGATAAGGGTGTTAAGTATACGTTTCCGTCACGGTCGGCTGCATACTCGACACTGAAAAGAGTCCTGTTAAGGAGTTCAGTGAAGTTTTCGGGATCGAAGGGGAACTCATCCTCGAAATAGAATACTGTAGGCTCGGGGTTTTCCTCGTACCTTCCGATGGTAAAAACGGTAGTGGGCTCCTCTTCGAATTCAATAGTAACTTTCAGTGCTACGAAGGCATTGGAATCAGCACCTGCCATTCTCATTGGAGGGTTGTTGTTAAATTCCGCTGAAACACCTTCCCATTGACCCTCAGCACTGAAATTGTTTATTCCGCCCTGCATGGGGTCGCAGATGGCCACTCTTCCGTCACCCAGCACAGCCATCGCAAGGGGCATCAAAAGCTCTCCCGGACCGCTTCCCTGGTTTCCTATTATTCTGATGAACTCTCCATCGGGGGAGTATACAAGAAGCGAGTAAGCCCCTCTGTCAAGAACGTAAATATTCCCATCCGGCCCGTATTCAATGGCCATGATATTGGCAAAGGTGTAATTACTGTCACCAAGTTCAACGCCGATTGAATCAACAATAGCGATGGAAACCCTTTCTTCGGTTTCCTGAGGTGATACCTGCGAGATATCGGAGCCGCTGCCTCCGCAGGCTGAAATCACTGCTATTGCTGAAATGAAAGAAAATGCAGCCAGAATAATCCTTTTCATCACCAGAACATCCTTCCCGGTTTACCTGATAATTATTCGCTTTTTCGTTACGACGGTTCCAGGCGCGTTCGCTCTCAGAGAATACACATCTGCAACATGCCTTCTCCTCCTGCAAAAATTAAGTCGGATTCTAATATACTTATCAAATAGCGTCCCAGCCCGCTACGCGAGCCCACATCTAAAGGTAACTTGTTGCATGCTCTAGAAGTAGATTATTGTTTGTAGGCGTGCAGGGGTACAAAGACCGTCTAATCATTGGCGTATTATACCCGACAAATAGCGTGGTCTGGGGTGAGCGAACACATCATTGG
>JAUWMQ010000078.1 GCA_030613065.1 Candidatus Aegiribacteria sp.
CATTCATGTAAATTCCTATAGGTGAACATGTTCATTCTCAGCATCGAGACCAGGTTTGAGAATGACCAGCCAGACTTGGATATGAAGTGCAGCCACTTCAGAAGCAGCAGGGAGATCATAGCTGTCCAAATCTGGGTTAAAAGGGCATTCTCGCTTGTCCCGACAAAGGTTTTAATCCTGAGATTCTGCTTCAGGAGCCTGAAGAACTCCTCTATGCGCCACCTCTCCTTGTAGATACCACTGATAGTGGATGCTCCAAGCTCAAGGTTGTTTGTAAGGATCGTGATCTTCTCACCGGTCTTTGGATCGACTGCAACTACCCGGCGAAGAGTATCCGGGCACTCCCCTGAATTGAATCCTGTAAGTACAATGAAATCATCACTCAGGATGTGGCGGCCTGCTGGAGGAATCCTCTTCTCAATAATGCGGAAGCATGTGTTACATTTCATTCGAGTAACGAACCATACACCCTGTATGGTCCATTCTCCGTACTGCTCAAAGTCGTTGTAAGCCCTGTCCATCACTATAATTGAATCGGGCTTGAGGTTCAATTTGGAAAGAGCCTTGCAGTCATTCATCCGGGCTTCTGAAAAGTGGATGAAGTCCGGCATCAAGTCTGCGTTGTCCAGAAGAACATGGAGCTTGATACCTCCCTTTTTTGAGCGATACTTCGCCCAGGGGAATACTGAGAGGGCAAGAGTTATTGTGGTTGAATCAAAAGACAGGAGCTTGTGCTTGAATCGGAAGGGTTTACGGATCGCCAACATCTTTTTTGCTCTGAATTGTTTCAGTGTGCAGTAAAACAGATCCTGGTACATCCCCGCAGGTCTGTGCTCATTGGCATATGACAGTGTTGATTTTGGTGGTGCCTTTTTCAGCCCCAGGTGGCTGAGTTTACCGATGCAACAAGCCAATCCGTTGCTGATCTCTCTCAGAGAATCAGCTTTGGCAAACTGACAGAACAACATGGAGACAAACTGTGTCCACGAAGAAAACCCCTTGCTCCTCTTCTCTGCTCCGTGTTTGTTTACAAGTCTCTGAAATTCTGATCGGGGAAACTGCTGGAGTAGCTGGTTGAATAAACTTGCGGAACGAATCATATTAACCCTGCCCTTTTTTGTTCGAGTAATGAATTTAAGCTGTCACTCAAATTCTAATCACTCGGGCCGAAAAGGGCACTTCTTTTTCAACTACGAAAAGCTATCTTGGACACGCCTGATTATGCCTGATGGTTCCAATCTTGATATTGATTGCCTGTAATCCAAATGAACCAGATCTATCACCAGAATATCACGACCCAGTGGATAGTGTGTACAAGCTTATTGAGAACTTTGAGATTTCTTATACCACACAGAATATTTGGCGATATATGCAGTGCTTCAGGGACGATTTTGAGTTCAACTACATGTCAAATGGAGATACCCTCAGCTGGGGTTTTGATACTGAACAGGAAATCCATCAATCAATGTTCAATCAGATAGATCGGGTTTGGCTTACCTTATCAGGCTCTGAACAATACACATGGAGTGGTGATACCACAGGTGCTACCCTTGTTCTGCCTCGAGATTACTATCTTAGAATTTTCATAGGTCTTGATGACTCAACAAGCGCTCCCGCATACGGTACTGCGGAGTTCATCTGCCGCCAGGATTCAATGGAAGAATGGTATGTATGGCAATGGTGGGATTATCCAGACCCCGAAAGAGATGGCTGGGGTGACATAAAGGAATTGTTCATGACTCCGCCCTCCACCCACTAACACTGAATTTACGTCCGGCCCCTACGAAAAGATCGAGCCACCGATAAATTCCCTGAGAAGACTTGTTATAGGAACGAGTTTCTGATCTATTGGCTTTACACAATCCAGTATATCCAGAAGCTTCGTAGCGATATGATACCCGGGTGAATGGTAGGGAACCTCCATAAGCAGGGGCTCTGCGTACTTCTTTAGAACCGGCAGTTCGTAAGGCAGCGAAGAATTGAACATCGCGTCAGCGTCCTCCTGGAACGGGAATATGTTCCTTCTCTCACCTCTCTTCACCGATGGCCAGATGGATATGGTTTCCTGGGCTGAATACCCTCTCTGGGTACTATCCCTTACCATGCGTCTTATAAGCCTGCTGTCAGAGGTGGACATCCTTGTAATTCTATCGATGTTAAGCTGTGTGAGAGCTGATGCGTATATCCTGAATTTAGATTCTGGTGCAACACCAGGTGTAAGCGCATCGTTCAGCCCGTGAATCCCCTCCACAAGGAGAAAATCCCTCTCTCCAAGCTTGACAGGAGTATGGTTATCGTGCCTTTCCCCCGAATGGAAATCGAACAGTGGCATTTTGATCTCGTTTCCTTCCAGAAGTTCGCCCAGATGCTCTCCGAACATTTCCGTATGAATGGCTTCCAGACATTCGAAATCCGGCTTTCCGTGCGAATCCTTCGGGGTTTCCGACCTGTTTCTGAAGTAATTGTCAACATTTATCAGTCTTGCGCCAAAACCCTGTGCGACGAGATACGTTTTCAGAAGCCTTGCGAACGTCGTTTTACCGCTTGAAGAGGGTCCTGCAATCGTTATGATTCTTCTTGAGTGAAATTCCTTCTTAAGTTTCTGCACTATCTGAACCATCCTGTAGGTCTGATAGAAATGGCTCATTATTACCAGCTGCCTGCCGCCATCTTCCTCTATCCGCCTGTTCAGCTGATCTATATTCTGAACGCGCATCCTGGCTATATGCTTCTCTTCAAGGTCGAATTCCCTGTTAAGCTTCTTCCTGGGAACCCATAAATCTATTTCCGGCCACGATGCTGAACCTGGAAACCTCAGCACAAAATCCCTCTTAAGCGGCTTCAGCTCCCATTTTGTAAGCCATGACGTATCCGGTACAGAAGGCCCCATTGCGAATGCGCAGCTGTCAGAGAGTCTGTTGCCCCTTATTGGTCTTCTCCCTGAACTCCATGATACAAGCTCAAAAAAATCACCGGGCAGATCATCGGTATCATCGGGATCGTACTTGACCGTTTCGATGGGTATTGCTTCTGTAGCGATGCGCTGAAGCTCACTTGTAAGCCTCTCCACGATCTCTTCCGATGTCATGTCCGGCCGATTGAGCAGCCTGCACCTGTATCCAAGCGAAATCGAATGCTCAACCCAGAGACATGCATCGGAAAATTTCCTCTTAACAGCCAGGTCCAGAGCCAGAATCAATCCTCTTCTGTAGATCTCCCTGCCCTCTCCCGAGCCGGCAAGAATTGTTTTGACTTCAGCACCCTCGGGAATTTCGTAGGAAAGTGATACTATTCTTCCGTTGTAAAGTTTGTAGGCGATTGTCCGCCCTGTCTGCATTATATTCAAAATTCCTCCATGGAGATCATACTTTTTCTTTTCAGAAAATTTCCATTGCGTAAAGATACAGATACTATGCTCTCTAGTAAAGCAAACAGAAAATCCATTGATTTCGACAGCATTTCTGAAGATCTTACTGCATAGATATACAGCAACTCCGATAAGTTTAACTCCTCATAATATGGAATGTTATACATATTTCATTTCTCCGGTATTTCTCATGATTTTGAAGAGGAAAAGTGATATTTTAATCGGATATGTCGTTTTATTCGCTAGATCAGGAAGATGTGCATTAAAATTGTGGTAACCGTCGATGCATACGTTAGCAATGATTTCTCTATTCGAAGACCTGTGACAATAATTATGTTTTTAATTTCTAATAAAATGCTTTTGTTAAATAGTGGGATGAGTTCTATCTATCACTGTCCCGGTGTACCCGGAAGCATAGAATTTCAAGATTATTCATTCTTCTTATGGTGAGTTAAGTAGTGTACCACCCCTGTTTCAGTTAAGAAACATCACTGTACAGGGGAAAGAAACGGAATTTTGTCGCATTTTTTCTGAATTCCGGATTTTTGCCTCCCCCCTGAAAAAATCCGGGTGTGTCGGAAAACGAAATCTCGGGAGAAGAAGTTGAAAAATGAAAAAACTGATGAGGGGACATTTGTATCGATTTTCAAAACTACCTGCAGCTATGGAACGAATGGAAGAAGATTCTACTATTCCTGATAGTGAAAAGTCGAAAAGAACGAAAAGGGATAAATGGTGAGAAATCGCAAAATGAAGAGCAGAATGGACGAACTTGACCGTTGAAGCATTCTGAAGAATCTTACCGGTGTTGCTGAATAATGTGAAATTACTATCTGAGAGGTTGAGATGACAATATTTTTTCTGATCCTTATAACTTCAGTATCCACTCCCCTGCCTTTACTGGAAGCGGATGATTCTATCGCCAGAGGTGCTACTGCAATGTACACAATATCCCTTGAGGAAGGGCTTGAGTACTGGGTTCTCCTGAACTTCGAAGGGAGTATGGACCTTGACATAATCATAGCTTCGGATGAAATGGACTTTGATGAATTCATTCAGATGCCCTATTTCGAGGATTACATGTACGCAAGAAATTTCGCCATTGCTGAAGGGGCTACCGAAGGGACTGAGGATCTGGTGCTGACAGCACCATATACCGGAACAGCCTATATAATAATCCATGATATAGGTGAGACCGGCGGGGATTACAATCTCAGACTATTCTGACGTATCATCTGATTTCAATGTCCTCTCCCTTAATAAAAGGGTAGCGGAACTTCTTTCTACTGCTTTCCCTCAGCCCGTATGGGTAAGAGGAGAAATCGCTGAAATATCAAAAACAAACGCCCGTGGGCACACTTACTTCAGGCTGGTGGAACCATCTCCCGATGGAATGGGTCAGCCCCTTGCGGTAATAGACTGCGCCCTGTTCAAGAGCAGCCGACCTCTCATCGTTCGAGAATTCGCGCGAACGGGAGAAGTGTTTCAACTCACTGAGGGCATGACGCTTAGAATTCAGGGCAGGGTTACCATCTGGGATAAAGGCGGCAGGTATCAGCTGATAGTTCAGAGTATCGATCCCTCCTGGACTGTAGGGAACCAGGCCCTAAAACTTCGCAAGCTCGTTGATAAGCTCAGAAAAGATGGAATCCTGGGGATGAACGCTGAGCTTGATATGCCTCTTGCCCCGTTGAACATAGGACTGATAACAGCAAGTGGGTCAGCTGCTGAACAGGACTTTTTACATGGACTTAAGGAGAGTGAGTACCCCTTCAGGGTATATGCAGCGTACGCCCCTATGCAGGGCATCGATACCGCCCGGGGAGTCATCAATTCTTTCAACAGGCTGCTTTCGATTCCGGACCTGGATGTTGTCGTACTTACCCGTGGCGGCGGTTCAGCCACTGACCTCGCCTGGTTCAACGACGAGCATATTGCAGGAGTAATATCACAGGTTCCATGGCCGGTTATCTCGGCGATAGGCCATGAAACTGATACTACTCTTCCTGATTATTCTTCTCATAGCAGTACGCGTACTCCTACTCGTGCAGCGGACTTCCTTGTAAACAGAATCGCTGATCTGATGGCTAACATCGATTCTCTGGCTGTAGTGCTTCACAGGTCAGCATCAAGGGGTGTTGCCAATGCTCGCGCAGAACTCTCCTCAACTGCTGCTGTTCTATCCCGTTCGGGCAGGCTGATTTTCAGAGCACAGAAGCAGGAGATTGTCACACTTGAGAACTGGCTGGTCAGAAGCGTCCGGAGTTCGATTGCCGCCGCATCCAGGAGACTCGAACGTTGCGCCGACTCTCTTATTAATGTACTGGAAACGGGAACCCTCATAAGGCGTGAAAAAGAGCTGAATCTGCTGGGAAGAACACTTGCCGCATCGATTTCCCGCATGTTTGAAATATACTCGATGCGCCTCGATAACCTTGAAGCTTCGGTAAGCGGAAATAACCCCGAAAGGCTTTACAGAAAAGGGTGGGCAACCGTTCGCGGCAAAAAAGGGGAACTGTTGCGGAGTATCAGGGATACATCCATAAAAGAGGAGATAGAAGTTACACTCAGGGATGGTTCACTGCTGGCAAGAACCGAGAAGATCATCCCGGGAAGGACTGATAATGATTAATGGGAGCGCGATTAAAGAAACAACTTACGAAGAGGGTCTGGAAAAACTGACAGAACTGGTGGACGAAATTGGCCGTGAAGACTGCCCCGTAGATCAGCTTGAGAGCAAGGTTAAACAGGCTGCTGATCTTATCAGAGGCCTGCGGGAGAGGCTTGCATCAACTGAGACCACGGTGCAGGAAGTGCTGAGTGAACTCGATGAATCGCGGGGTGGGGGGATCAGTAACAGCCAAGAGCATTGAGAACTGCTGACGCGACTCTTTCAGGTTCCGGTCCCAGGTCAGCATAGAGGGCTTCTGACCCTTCTGACAATGGCGCGAATCTCTCCCTGTTATCTATTCTGAAAAGAGCTATCACAGGTACCGAAAGAGCTGAAGCAATATGCATCGGGCCGTTATCCGGTGTAATGAACAGCCTCAATCCTGCAATTCTTTCTATCAATCCGCTGACGGACAGCTCGGGCATAACCGCAACAGGATATCTTTCCCCGAGGTACTCTGCGGTTTTTCTTTCATCATTACTCCCCCAGTAGACTTCCAGGATCACCCTCCTGCATATTCTGTCTACAAGCTCCTCAAGATGTTCAATCGGGTACATCTTGTTTCCGCTCGCCCCTACATGAAGTCCTGCGGCGTTTCTTTCCACTGCATTGACAGTGTGAAGTTCGGGAGGAGACCACTCCGGCCAGTTGTCCCAGACAGTACCAAGTGAGTGTAAAGCCCTGCTCTCGTGCCAGTGCATCGGAGGTTCTGGAACCATATCCGTATACCACCCGGTTGAATCACCGGCATCTGTGCTTATCCGGCAGTCTGCCCCCGACAGAGCAGTGGATATCGCTCCGGAAAGTGAAAAGGAATGAGGGTGAGCCGCATCAATGGCCACATCGTAAGATCTGCTCCTGAGTTTCCGGATAAGGCTGACGAACTTTGCCGGGTTCCTGATCTGTCCCTTTTTGTCAGCCTGTATCACACTATAACCCTGACATTCAAGGAGTTCGGAGAATACATCGCTGGTAAGAATATCAAGCACGGATTCTGGAAATCTGGTCTTAATGCTCCGAAGCAGAGGTTCCATCAGAACAAGATTTCCAAGCCTGTTATCAGTTCTTATCACAAGTATTCCGGAGGGTTTCAGGGAAAGTCTCGTGTCAGCATCCGTTGCGGCCGCGTCCATGGCTGCCGAAACACGCCTTCTGCCCCATTGCTCGATACTCTTCAGGAAAGGCATCAACTTTTCAGGTTTCCACAGGGCTCGCCGAAGTGGGTCCAGCCGTCAGCTCTCGTTATTTTCACATTGACAAAACTCCCAGGAGAGAAATCCGTATTCTCCAGGATAACCATCCTGTTCCCTTCCGTTCTGGAGGCCTGTTGACGGGGTTTTTTTGCAGGTCCTGTGATAAGAACCCTTAAAATTCTACCCAGCAGTTTTCCAGATTCTTCAACCGTTATTATTCTCTGAAGCTTCTGGAGATGGTTAAGTCTTGCGAGGCGCTGCTCCTCAGGTATGGAGTTCTCAAGGCTGCATGCCGCGGTTCCTGACCGTTCACTGTACTTGAACAGGAAAGCGTTATCGAACCTTACTTCTTCAAGGAGATCGACCGTTTTCTGGAAATCTTCTTCAGATTCACCGGGGAATCCTGCTATTACATCCGTTGAAAGGACGATATCGGGCATAGCTTCCCTGAGCATCCCTATCCTCTCAAGATATTCCCTCGCGGTATACCCCCTGTTCATCATCTTCAGAACAGCGTCGCTTCCAGACTGAAAAGGCAGATGAAAGTAACGACAGATATTCTGCTCTGAAGCCATTACTCTCACAGTTTCATTCCCCAGGTCTTTCGGATGACTGGTAACAAATCTGATCCAGGAACCTGGTGCCGATAAAGCGACACTCCGCAGCAGCTGCGGAAAGGAGGTCTCTCCATCGCGGTACGAGTTCACGTTCTGCCCAAGGAGAGTGATCTCGCCGTATCCGCTTTCTGATAGCCGTTCAATCTCGCTGAGTATGGAATCGTTTTTTCTACTGTACTCCCTGCCTCTGACGTAGGGTACAATACAGTAAGAGCAGAAATTATCGCAGCCGCGCATAATGGTAACGTATGCTCTGGGGAAATCCATTCTCGCAGGTTCTATTCCCGTGTAATCACCTTCCCTGAAATCAACGGCGCTTATTCTCTCAGACGCCCTGATAAGCCGGGGAAGGTCCCTGTAACAGTCAGGTCCAACTACAAGATCAAGATCCCTGAAACGCTCAAGAAGGCTGTCGCCATGTTCCTGGGCAACGCAGCCGCAGAGAACCATCAGAGGTTTCCCTGATTTCCTGCCCCGCCACCCGCCTCCCAGCTGCGAAAGCCTGCCCAGAACCCTTGTTTCAGCATGTTCCCTTACCGCGCACGATACAAGTAAAATAATATCAGCCGATTCATGATCTTCGATTGATGAAAACCCTTCCGATTCAAGAATACCGGATATTATCTCCGCATCATGGACGTTCATCTGGCAGCCGTACGCATTGATATAGTATTTCATACTCACTCTAGCCTGGAAGTATCAGTTCCATTGCAAGGCCGGCAAAGACAGGTATACGGAAATTATCGTCGAGCGGCAGGTAGAAAAGTTCCGAAATGGTAGCTACCAGGGAACCGACCAGTAGTGTTGCAGGTGTAAAGTACCATCCGAAATCCGGTGACACCCAGAGAGCAACAAGGCTGATAAGAAGGCAGGTTGTAAGGGCTGCAAGGCTCCCCTCCAGCGTACGGTGCCCAACCAGTTTTATTCTTCCGAAATGCTTACCCACGAGTGCAGCTGCGCTGTCTCCCATGCTTAGATAGAGAAGGGCAATGACTGCGATTTCCTCGCGGAAAACGAATATTGTGAAAGCCGCGGAGGCGACTACAATTGTGGAAGCCGTCATACCGCCTTCCAGCTCGTTCTCCCTGAGAACCTTGCCGAAGAATCTCATAATGAAGCTCTTGAACGGCTTATACCTGGCTTTCAGAAGATCGAAGATAAGCAGAATTATGGTGATTACCGCAAGGATACCTGAAAGGTAAAGTCTTCCATCCTCTGGATAGAGGTCATATACGATTATTACCGCAATCGGGAAGATAGAAGAACCAAGATGAATAATTTTTCTTATGGTTTCTTCAATGTGAGGCATACTTATCTCATGTATCTCCGGAAACATGAAGATAACCGGCTGTCTGTGATATCAGAATCCCGCACCAAGGGACATACGGTGTGTAGCATCAAGATCCTGATGGCTGAGATATGCATAATCAAGGCCGACTGGATGGTGCAACAGGCTGAATTGAAGACCCAGTCCAGCTGTCATTGATCCTTCAGAAGAACCTATCCGCAGGGCTACCATGTCCTTAATCAGGAACTCCACTCCAAGATGTGTATCCAGGCTTATCCCGCTGAAATTATACTGGGCGGAGTACTCCCTCCCCTCGAATCTGAAGTCTCCGTCTGCGGCAATGGTGGCCACAGTTGCGAACTTGGAGAGAGGCCATTTCAAAGCCAGCCCCAGTTTGACGGTAGGTAGAATGCTCTCATTGTTGCCATTATCCCAGAATAGTTGAGTTACTGGTATATCCTGCAGGTTGAGCCCTACTGATAAAGCCTCTGTAGGCTGGTACCTTGCCCCGATATCAAGACCCAGGCCGAAGGCGCTGTGATCCATCAGCCCTCTTCTTATGACTTTTGCGGAAGCTCCGACAGAAAACTCCGAGTTAAGTTTCCTTGACCAGGTTAAGTATAAGGCCCAGTCCACTCCGTTTCCGTATGTTATTCTGCTTTCATCGTAAATAATCTCTTCGCCGGGATCCCACTCGCCGTTACCCTCGGTGCCATCGGGGTTGGTAGTGGGGTTGTAATCATCGTTCCCTGCGTCTCCAGGTTCACCGGTTCCGTCAACACCGAATACTCCGTCCGGGCCTGTATCGTGATACTGAAGATTGTTGGTGTTCGCAATGTCTCCAACATCCGTTCTGAAAAGGCTTGCCCCAAGGCCGGTCGAGCCGTCGGACCTTCCATAGCCAAGGTAATCATACATGACTATTCCGCCGAACCTTTCCGAGTGCATGAACTGGGCTTCCTGACCGTCGATCAGGTAAAGCCCTGCCGGATTCCAGTATCCTGCAGTAGCATCGTTCGCGACGGCGCAGAAAGCCCCGCCCATGCCCAGTCCCCTGGCACCGGCACCCACTGAGAGGAATTCCCCGGCATATTTTGCTCCACTGGAGATGGAAAACGCTAAGACCAGAATTACTGCCAGTATTATTTTCATGATTTATCAACCGTTTGATTCAATGTCAGATGTGTATTCAATAATGATATCTCTTCCCCGTTCATTGATTCTTGTGAAAAAGAGACCTATACCGTAGGAACTGTCTGATAACTCTTCTTCCCTGATCACAACTGCTCTTGCAGGTATATCTTCCCCGCCGTTTATTCGCAGTGCGATGTTGACTCTGGTAAGATCGCCTATGCTCCTGGAACTGATGCAGTAAATCCCTGAGGCGCTGATATTGATGACGGTCGCGGGAAGCATGGGCATATTCACAGGACTTACTGTAAGTTCGCACTCAACACTGGCCCTCGAAAACATTCTTTTTTCAGAAAGTGAATTCTCGTACACTATTCTTCTCCCATGTATTGTAAATTAATCGCTTTACTGATTAATACCAATGCTACCCCTGAAGTTCCAGCGTGTCAATATTCGTCGAGATCAATGTCAGTTGCAAATCACCTGGTAACAAAGTTAATTAACTCTACACCATATATATGATCGATCCAAAATAGTTCCAACGGTTTTCCCTGTATATTTCCAAACATCAGTAAACCCTAAAATGAGCGGTAATTTCTGCCGGATATAACTGTCACCTTCAGTGGCACTTGCGCATTGGAAAAATAATAGAATATTCAAACAATGGTATTTATTCAAGGATACATAACACGGAAAACTGATTTTCAGAATCAGTTAATTCAGCACAGGAGGTTGATGTGAGTTGGTTTACTGGTTTATGGCTTGCGCTCTTAGGGGTTCTTGCAGCGCCGAATCTGATCATTTCCAAAAAACCCGAAGCAAAAGAGATTATCGCGAAACTGGCACCCTATCAGGGGTGGATAGGTGCGGGTTCTGCCGTCTGGGGACTTATCAAGATTTTCCAGACTTTCAGATACTTCAGCTTCTTTAGTATAATCCCGATCGGTGTTATCACAATGATCGTCTCCGCTCTTCTTACTCTTGCCCTTGGTCTGCTTCTTGGGATCGGAGTCATCAAAACCTTCGTCGGTTCTGTAGATGCAAAAGCCAAAATTGATGAGATGATGACAAAACTTGCCGCTAAGCAGGGAATACTCGGGCTTTTAGGCATAATCGTAGGTATCTGGATGATCCTGTACGTGCTTCTCAAACTGAGTTTCTAGCCTAGCGTTTCAATTTGCGTACCGGGAGCAGCCAAAACTGTTCCCGGTTTTTTTATGCAGATGCTGACACTGTCATACCCAGGTACTAACCAATACCATTGCCGGTACTAACCAATACCATTGCCGGTACTAATCAATGCCATTGACAGAAATACCGTATCAAGTAACTTCCACAGAACCCTGCAGGGAGGTGAAGAATGCCGATTACTCAGAACTATGGGGTTTACGTCCGAAAACTGATAACAAGCGGAGCGCGCAGCAGGGCTGCCCTTGTCCTCAAGAAAATGCATCCAGCTGATGTGGCCGACTTATTCGGTACTCTAACACCGCCTGAGGCCACTGTACTGGTAGAGATACTCTTTACTCAGCAGATGGCGGACAAAGTCCTCCTGGAGCTTCCTGAGGGCATTCTCCTCGAAATCCTGGAAAGGTTGGAGAACGACAGAGCTGTCGAACTGCTTGCATCACTTGAATCCAATGATGCCCTTCTCTTCCTTGATGCTGTACCTGACGACCGCAGGGATGAACTCATGCAGCTCCTCCCCCCCCTGAAAAGACACAGGATAGAACAGTTATTGATATATCCCGAGGATGCCGCCGGTTACTGCATGAGCACAAGCTATATGTCTGTGAACAAGGAACTCACCGCTGAACAGGCGGTGGAGAGAATACGCGAACAGAGCGAGGATGTGGATGTTCCATTCTATGTCTATGTGATAGACAGCGATGACAGACTCGCTGGTGTGATTCCCCTTAGAAGGCTGATAACCTGTCCACAGGGGACAACTGTAAGAAGCATGATGATGGCGGATCCTTTTACTGTAAACGCTAATTCAGACCGTGAAGAAGCGGCAATACTTTCAAGAAAATACGATATAATGGCAATACCGGTTGTGGACGATAACCACAGGCTTGTGGGGGTCATCCCCGGCGACAGCCTTTTCGATGTAATGGAGGAAGAGGCTACGGAGGACATGTACAGGATGGCTGGTCTCTCGGAGGAAGACAGGATTTTCAGCTCTGTATCAACAGCTTTCAGACAGCGTTTCCCCTGGATCTGGGTCAATCTGTTCACCGCCTTTGTGGCATCCATGGTGGTGCGGGCGTTTCAGGGAACCATCGAATCCGTAGCGACCCTCGTTGCCTTCATGCCCGTTGTAGCAGGAATGGGAGGCAATACTGGTAACCAGTCCCTCATTGTAATAACCAGAGGTATTGCTCTTGGGGAAATGGAATTCTCTTCCAGCCTGAAAGCAATTTTCAAGGAAGCCAGAGTAGGTATTCTTCTGGGGCTTGTCGCGGGATCGGTGGCCTCCGCGGTGGCTCTCCTATTCCCCGGCACCACAGACCCCCTTCTGCTTGGTCTTGTCATCTTCCTTGCCATGGTTGGCAATATGGGTCTTGCAGGCCTGCTTGGAGCGGCCATTCCATTGGTGCTTCAGGCCTTTGGAAGGGATCCCGCCCTTGGAAGCAATATCCTGCTCACTGCTTTCACTGATTCCCTGGGTTACCTCCTGCTCCTCGGCCTGGGAATGATTATCATCCTGCAGTGAAAAAGAAAACGACTCTTACAGATGCAGAGATCACGAGTATTGAGAACGCTTCCCTCACTGACCCCTTCATACTCCTCGGAATGCACCCCCTGGGTCCGGGAAACGACAATAGAATCGAGGTAAGAACCCTCTGCCCTGCAGCTGACAAAGCCTCATTAAGAATAGAGAACGGAAAACCTCTCAAGATGAACAGGATCACTGATACGGGACTGTTCGTCTGGACATCCGAGCCGGACAGGGAACCCTTTTCCTATAGACTGGTCTTCAGTAACGAAAATTCATCCTGGGAAACAAAGGATCCGTACTGCTTCCTTCCCCAGCTGGGAGAGCTGGACCTTCACCTTCTTGCAGAAGGGAACCACTATCGGTTGTACGACAAATTTGGAGCGAGGAT
>JAUWMQ010000020.1 GCA_030613065.1 Candidatus Aegiribacteria sp.
GAGGAGGAGGTTCCGGTTTTCTCAAGGGCGGTATGGCAGGTACGCTGAATTTCGTTCCCGAATCCCATGATCTGCCTCCAAGAGCTTCTCTCTCTGCAGGTGATGATAAATCAATCTCATTTTCAGGTGGATTTTCAGCGGGTATCAACCGGATCTCACTCAGCATGAGAAGGCTCGCAGGTATTTCAGGAACCACAGCCCATGATGGAGGAATTATCCTTCATGGTACCAGGCGCTCTTTCAGCTACGGCTTTCTGGCAACTGTATCCTCCGGTGAAACCGAAAGCCCTGACTGGACAGTTCCCACCGACGGTACAAGAAAGAGGTACAGTCTTGACGGATGGGGAAGATGGAACACGGGTAGAATAAGGCTTTCAGCCGGCATGAGAACGGGAATGCATAAGTACCTGAGCACTGTACCGTCTCCGGTGAATGATACACATAAAGAATTCAGCGGTGACCTGACCGCTGAATACACTGTTCCTCTTTTGCCCTTTCAATTTGGATTATCCGCAAGCTCCTCCCTCGACAGAGTATGGAGCACTTCAATAGGTGAAAGGGAGAGACTTACCGGTGAAACAGCTGTAAGCGCAGGTTACGGTGACGGACTCTCAGTCTCAGTCTCAGCCTCAGCATCCGTTAATGCGATCCCTTCAGAAAGAACCATGTACGGAGCCGTGCTTTCGGTGGGGCTGCCAGTGCTGGATTCACTCCTGCTGCTGCATGCTTCAGGATCGACAGGATTCAGGCGCCCTTCACTTAACGATCAATACTGGCCGGAGGATAATTTCGCCCTTGGGAATCCTGATCTTCTGCCGGAAACCTCGGTGGAATTTGAAAGTGGGATCTCATTAAGCGGCCTTGACCGGTTAAGATTCTCGGTAACAGGTTTCATAGCGGAGACCGAGGATCTTATAAGGTGGGAGCCGGGAGTGAGCGGAAAATGGTCTCCCGTGAACATAGCAAGGGCTCTCAGAAAAGGTATTGAAGCGGAAGCCTGGTTCTCTGACAACCCATTTGAAATCACCGGTACATTTACCCTGCTGGAAGTTACGGACAATTGCAGTGAATCTGTGAACTTCGGGAGAACTCTGCCGTATACACCTGACTACACATTCGGTGTTCAGGCGGGAGTAGAATTTCCCCGCTGGGCTAACTGGTCAATATCCGCAAATGGAATGGGCGTACGGTTCAAGAACTACAGTGAAACTTCGTGGATGCCAGCATACACGATTATCTCAGCGGGAGTTGATCTGCATCCCGAATTTATGGGCAGCTTCTCTATCAACGCCTCTGCGGAGAACCTGTTTGACAGAGACTACCAGGAAACCAGCGGTTACTCAGGAAAACCGCGAACATTGCACTTCGGAATCAATTGGAACGGAAACTGAAAGGAATAATAATGAAAAGATACCGTCCCGGACTCATAACTCTGATCTGCACCTTACTGATAAGCCTTGTTGCTGCATCGTGCAATTCACCCGCTGAACCCTCCACGGAACCTACTCCCGACGGCCTTGTGATTGCATGGTTCAACGGGCTGGGCAATACGATTGATCTTTACTTCCCCGAAAGCGATTCGCTGGTATCCACAGCATATGTTACAGGGAATGCACCAAACGATTTTCTATATCTTGGTTCGGACAAGCTTGCTGTTCTGAGTTCTCTTTCCTCTATTCTCCAGGTAGTAGATTTGTCCGTATCCGGATCAATCCCGCACGAGATTAATTTTCCAGGGGGTAGCAATCCATATTCTATGGCTTACGGCTACGACAACATCTGGGTAACTCTGCTCCTCACCGGTCAGATAGCAACCGTATCAACTGAGACCTGGACACTTGGCGGAGCAGTGGATGTTCCCGACTATCCTTACGGAATCGCACTGGCAGCTGGCAATATCTTCGTAAGTCACGGTGATTGCTCCCCTGATACTACGCCAGGCGGTGTAACCGTCATCGATGCAGTAACCCTTGAGGAGACCGGCTGGATCGACACCGGTCAGAACACAACTGAGCTTTGGTACTGCAGTGAGACGGGAAATATTCACGCATTCTCTTCAATCTGGGGTATGAATAATGGTATGGTTTCAATCATCGATCCTGTCACCGCAACGATAAAAGCTCAGGTGCAAACCGGAGGAAACCCGCATTCACCCATTAGATTGGGGAGTTCTTTTGCCTGTTGCGACTCATGGGGATCTTCGATATTCTTCTACAACGAATCCGGAGCTCTTCAATCGACATGGACACCAGATTCATCAATTACTATTACAGGTCTTGCTGTCTGCGGGGACACTTTCTATATGACCGATTTCGTTGAAGACAAGGTTTATATGGCTCTCTGGCAGTTTCATACCCTTATTGGCTCACTACCAGCCGGAGATGGTCCCCAGGGCATAGTTTTTGTAGAAAGATAGACCCGACCCCATGCATGCGTGACCCAAGCCTGATACTTTCTTATGATACTCACCTGTCAATCCAGGAGGTAGAATACATTTCGGGGTCGGGCCTCGAATCTTAGCATTATTAGCAAAGGGGGTCAGGCCTCGAATCTTTATTTCATTGACGGTACGAGGCTGCTGTCGCTATTTTTCATTCTTGGAAGAATCAGGATTTGGTAGAAGGTACGGAAGTGTTCTTTGGGGTGGTGAAGACTCATAAATATTAAGAATAAACCAAATCATAAAAAGTATATTCAAGTGCTTCGTCAAATGACTCCTGAAAAAAGGTTGCTCAAGGCATTTGAATTGTCTGAGTTTACCGGACAACTTTTTATTCATGGATTACACAAGAGATTTCCGAATCTTCGAAATGAAGAATTCAAGGAAATGCTATTGGAGCGTCTGGAAAAATGTCACAACAGAAACTATTGAAACTGGTTATTCAAGCGCTTGATCAAAATGATATTCAATATATGATAACTGGTTCGGTAGCTTCAAGTTTACAGGGAGAGCCAAGGTCTACCCATGATATAGATTTAGTTGTTTCTATTCATGGAACAAAAGTTAAAAAACTGTTGCTAGCATTCCCAGCTCCAGACTATTATCTTGATGAAGAAAGCATTCTTGAGGCAATTGACTGCCAGAGAATGTTTAATCTAATAGACGTAGCAAATGGAGATAAAGTCGATTTCTGGATTTTAACGGATGAACCTTTCGATAAGTCACGATTTTCTCGCAGAATAAGCGAAAAATTCATCGACATTGATATGAAAGTTTCAACTCCGGAAGACACAATTCTAGCCAAATTGAAATGGACGGTTCTTTCAGGTGGAAGTGAAAAGCAATTTACGGATGCCCTTCGAGTTTATGAAGTACAGTATGGGCAATTAGACATGGAATACCTGAAACGTTGGGTAAAGACACTGAATATCGAATTATTATGGAAACAGTTAACAGATAACGCGGAAATAGTGTAAGTAGAATGGCTATTATTTCATGTGATCTTCACGTTCATTCAAAATATTCGAAGGAATCCGGAAGATGGGTTCTCCGATCACTCAAAGCCCCTGAAAGCTTCACACCGCCCGAGTTGATATACGAACTCGCACGGAAGCGCGGCATGGATTACGTTACCATAACTGACATCAATACGATCGAAGGAGCTTTAAGCATATCTCACCTTCCGGGGGCTTTCATAAGTGAAGAGATAAGAACATTTCTCCCCGGAACAAGAACTTCAGTTCATATTCTGGCATTCAACATCACGCAGCAGCAGCATGAGGAAATGATACCCTTCAGAGATTCATTTCCCTCTCTTATGGACTATATCGAGGATAAAGGCATCATCCATTCACTTGCTCATCCATTCTATTTCCCGGGTACGGAACTGAAAAGGGATGAATTCATAAGCGTAGTTAAAAGGATTGGACTTGTCGAATCTCTTAACGGAACAAGATCAAGGCTTGAGAATGAGTCAGCTGTTCCAATAGTCAGATCGATAAAGAGTAATCCTGAATTTACCGGTTTCACCGGCGGGTCCGACGATCACTGCGGCAGGTTCATGGGTTTGACATATACTCAGGTTTCGGATGCAGAAAACCTGGACGATTATCTGAATCTGATAAACAATGGGGAAGGTCGCCCCAGAGGAGAGCATGGCAACGCTATCCGTTCCGCCTATTCTGTCTATTCCATCGCATATTCCTTCTACAGAGACAGGCTTACCGCTAAAAAGGTGCCCGCAATAGCCACTATGGCGGCAGATCGATTCTTCAGACCATCCATGTCTTCCGTTGAACCCACCGTCTGGCACAAGGCCGATTTTCTTTTCAACCAGCTTATCAAGAAAGCCAGAAAATCCGGGGAACCTGGTTTCGAAACGATTTTTGCTGACCAGCTCATCGAAATCGGCAAGGATCTGAACCTTCGTTCCGGGAGCCCGGAACTGGAAGCTGAAGGGATAGATGAGCGGACATTTGAAATTCTTAACAGGCTCAGTAACAGGTTATTCCAGCATTACTCATCACTGCTGGTCAAAAGGATTTCGGATGGAAGGCTCCTCGATGCCCTGGAAGCATTCACCGCTCTTATCCCTGTTATTCTCCTCAATATTCCATATCCTATGGCATATTTGAGTAGAAAGAAGGGGAGAGAGGCCGTTGAAAGCATTGCTTCGGAAGTTTCACCGGAACTCTCCGGAAGTCTGAAAAATCCTGACAGAAGAGTCTGGTTTACAGATACAATAGATGATCTGAACGGTGTTTCAAGAACTATTCAGAAATGCAGCAGACTGGCAATGGACAGGGAGAAGCAGCTGGCGATTATAGCATCTCAAAGCAGACCGCTCTCATTTCCGGGCTGGGTGGTAAATTTCCCTCCAATCCGTGAGTTCCCCGTTCCGGATTACCATTCAAAACTCCTTTCAATTCCTCCCTTCCTTGAAGTTCTGCGGTTCGTGGAAAATGAAAATTTCGGGATGATGTACATATCCACACCTGGCCCTGTGGGTTTCACGGCGCTGGGTATATCAAGGATTCTGGGTATTCCTGCTGCGGGTATATACCACACGGATTATCCAAGGCATGTGAACCATATCGTACAGGATGGCAAGATGGGGGAGTTTGCAGGAACGGCAGCTGCATGGTTCTACAGCAATTTGGATGTAGTTCTGGTTCCCAGCCGATACTATATGGATGATCTGGAGAAAATGGGAATTTCAAGGGATAGAATGAAGCTGTTTCCCAGGGGAACAGACTGTAACCTTTTCTCACCGGACTGGAAGTCGGATGAATTCATATTGAGGTTCGGTGGAAATCCCGAATCCATGAAACTTTTTTACGCAGGAAGAATTTCTCGGGAAAAGGATCTTGATGTCCTTGCGAAGGCATTCGTAATCGCCCGTAGCGCAATGCCTGAAATTGAGCTTTATCTGGCGGGGGATGGCCCTTATCTCGGGGATCTTGTTAATCAGCTCAGCGGAAAAGGGTGTTACTTCTGCGGAGTTCTACATGAAGATGATCTTTCCAGGGCATACGCATCATGTGACATATTCGTTTTTCCAAGTTCCACCGATACGTATGGAAACTCCGTTCTTGAAGCGCAGGCTTCCGGACTTCCCGCAGTGGTCAGTGACATGGGGGGACCCCAGGAAATTATCGAACCCGGCAAAACAGGTCTTATTTTCTCAAGTCACGATCCCGAATCTCTTGCGAAAACTATTCTGAAAGTAGCTCAGAACAAAGTGTTACGGAATTCAATGAGTAGAAATGCGAGGATTATGGCAACTGAAAGAACATGGGAAAAGGCATTCGATGAGCTCTGGAGCATTTCACCGGATGATTTCAAACGAGTTAAACTCTAAAGTATGTCAACAAGGGACGGATCCGGGCACTCGCGCAAAAGATTCAGCAAGATTAACAAATGGCACGGTTTTGCTTACTTCCTTTCGAGCAAAATAGCAGTAGCCCTGACTCTTTTTGTTGTTGTCATGAGCATCGGATTATCGGGTTTCATGATCTTCACTACCCATAAATCAGGTGTTATGAAGGACCAGCTTACAAATACACTTCAGAACCTTCGAACCGTGGAATCTCCCACCACTGTTCAGCTCTCCGAAATAGCTGAAATACAAATGCAGCTGGATGAGAGCACTTTCGCCGGTGAACTTCTGCTTTCCGGTTACATGACTGCAATCACTATCACCACGGTTGGATTCGATGATGTTATCAGGGAATACGCCTACGATTTCATGGATGAAAAATGGCGAAGGGCTTACAATTTATGGGTGACGGTATTTGTACTGATAGCCTATATGGCAATTCTTTACGTGAATGCTAATTTCGTGGCGTACCTTGTAGGAACGCGTCTTGCAGAGAACATGAAAAGACGTTTGCTCCTGAGGAACATATCACGTTTAAAAGATCATTACATAGTATGCGGATGCAGCGGAGCAGGAAGTGTTGTCATATCTGAGTTTCTGCGAACCGGAATACCCGTAGTGGGTATTGATGCCGGTGGAAATCCACCTATCAACCTCAGAAAAAGAAACGGTTTCTTCTATCTTGCCAGAGACAGATCTGACGAGGAACTCTTTATGGAAGCGGGGATCGGAAAAGCCAGGGGGATGGTATCTGTTCTGCAGGATGACAGTGATAATCTGTATCTGACACTTACAGCACATCTTATGAATGATGAACTTAAGATAGTCAGCAGGGCAGCGGGTGAGGAAAACGAGGAAAAGCTTGCACTTGTAGGAGCCGAGGTTTCCTTTACACCCTCCATCGCGGTTGGTAAGAAACTTGTTGCGGGTGTTCTCAACAGAGAAACAATTGATTTCATGGAAAAGATGATAGACAACAAGGATCAGGACTGCAGAATAGAGGAATACACGATCAGCAAAGATTGCCCCTCAATCGGAAAGACTCTGGGAGAGATCAGTCTCGGCCGGAAAACCGGTGTCAGGGTATTCGCGGTAATGAAACAGGGCAGCTCAATAGTATACAATCCGGGAGCGGATTACATTCTGGAACAGGCTGATGTTCTCCTCGCCATAGAATCTCCTGAACAGCTCAAACTTCTCGCCAGGGCCCTGCACCGGCGCAGAAAGAGGAGAATACTGTGAACCATTCCGATAACAGTGGTTCAGTTTGTGTGGTATGCGGTGCAGGTGAAACGGGATATTTCGTCATTAAGGAACTCGTTAAGCATGGTTTTCCGGTTACTGTTGTGGATAAAGATCCCGATGCTCTGAAAATGGCGGCAGACCTCGGGGAAAATATAAAAACTGTACAGGGCAACTGTCTGACTGACAGTACACTGAAAAAATCAGGTATTCCGGATACCAGGGTGCTGTTCTGTGTGCTTCCGGATGACAGAAGCAATGTGTTCCTGAGTCTTTCAGCAAAAAGGATTAACCCCGAACTTGAAATATACTCGGTAGCATCTGATATATCTGCCGAAAGAAAACTGAAGCTTGTAGGAGCGAGAAGGACGGTCAATCAGGATACGGCGGAAGGGTTCAGGATATCAAATGAAATGATCCGACCCAATGTTGCGCGGTTTCTTGACAGAATCGTCTTTGCACAGGAGAATACCGAAGGTTATCTCAGTATAGAAATCGGTAAGGGATGCCCCTCTGCCGGCTGGACACTTAAAAAGCTGAAACTGAACGGGAATACAGGTGTTGTGATAATAGCCGTCAGGAGAAAAGATGGCAGCTATGTTTACAGCCCTTCAGGAGATTTCCGACTGTTAGAGGATGACAGCCTTATCTGCTTCGGTAAAGAGGATGACAGCAAAGCTATACAGAACCTTCTATGGAGCAGTAAACCGGATAGATCGGACAGGTGGAAGAGACTCCGGCATAAATTCGTGAAATAGAAGTGGTCGGGGCGGCCGGATTTGAACCGGCGACCCCCTGCTCCCAAAGCAGGTGCGCTACCGAACTGCGCCACGCCCCGATTGCCGAAGGCAATATACTACAAATTTTCCTCTCCGCCTGACAAGTGGTAAATCACCGGATGACTTGACTTATACAGCCGCCGGGAACCATATTTATATTAATTACATTCCTTTGAGACAGTTTACCATTTCTGAAATCTGCATTATCTGAGAGGATATATTTAAATGTTCAAGAAGCTTATAGTAATTCTGTTTATTTTGACAGCTCTCTCTTTTGCTGGCAGAACCATGTTGTCAAATAATTTCAGTTATTCGATTCCACATTACTCCGTTACTCTCAGCTACATCAATATGTCTGATATAAGAATCCTCGAAGATGAGGGATTCCTCATCGAATGGGCACACGGCGGAAAAGCCGTGATATACGTTGATGCGCAGCAGGAGGAAATGCTCCGTCATATGGGCTTTGATCCAGTGCCCGTACCTGTACCTGAACCCCTGGTACCATATCCGTCTCTTCAGGGCATATACGATGCAATAGATGCTGTTGTCGACGCCCATCCGGATATCTGCAGAAAGGTTACGATAGGCACCAGCGTACAGAGTAGACCAATTGTAGCTGTTGTCGTTTCCGACAATCCTTACACCGAAGAGATCGAACCCGAGTTAAGAATACATGGGGCAATTCATGGTGATGAGAAGACAGCAGCAATGACAACGCTTAATTATTTGGAAGTCCTTACAGATACTTATGCCACCAGCTCATTGTCTCAGTATTTAGTTGAAAATACTGAAACATGGATTATTCCGGTTCTCAATCCCGATGGTTATGAGAACAACTCACGCTACAACGCCACCGGCGTAGACCTTAACCGTGATTTCAGCTATATGAATACCTCATCCTCCTGGGAGGGACCCGAAAGCAGAGCCCTCCGCGATCTTACAATGCAGAGCTGGCCGGCAATCGAGAATTTTATAAACCCGTTCACAGCGGGTCTTTCCCTTCATGGCGGAGCTGAATGCTTCAATGCTCCATGGAATTATACAAAGACCCCTCTCCCTGAGGATGTCAATCTAATGTATGTACAGGGAGATGATTACGCTACCAGCGAAGGAATTGTTACTTATTTTGGGAGTGGCAATTTTGATATATGGGTTCCAGGAGCAGACTGGTTTATAATATATGGTGATGTGAACGACTGGAGCTACGGTGAATGCGGAACTGTCGACCATACCATAGAAGTACATGATGACAAGCATGTGTCCGACTGGCCGGGTGTTGCCAACGCCCACTACATGGCTATACTGGAGTTCTTCACAAACAGCACCTACGGCATCTGGGGAACTGTCACAAATTCTTCGGGAGACCCCATAGACGCCCGGCTTTCAATAAAGATCCACAGCGCTGCCGATTCCCTCAGATTCTGCAGAACGGACGTAACACTCGGTGATTACCATAAAACCCTTCTTCCGGACACCTATGATGTGGAAGTGACCGCGGACGGCTATACACCACAATCAGTTGAAAACGTTTCAGTGAGCTCACAGGAAAGGGTGGAAGTGAATTTTATCCTTTCCCATGTGGGAATAGAGGGATCCGAAGAGGGGATTGCGGGAGCATTCTCCGTCTTCCCCAATCCATCTCGGGAATCATGCAGTTTCGTAATCCCTGAGCCGGGGGTTGGAGGAATCCTGTCAATTTACGATATTACAGGCCGTTCCATCATGCTTCTTGATGTTTCTACTGAAACTGAAAACTGCGTATGGAACCTCAGGAAAACTGATGGTTCTGAAGTTCCTTCCGGAATGTACATCGCACGATTCTCGAGCGGAGCTTCCAACTGGACAGCAATGGTAATTGTAAACAGATAGCGATTTATTGAAAGGTTCATAAAATGGCACATAAGAAATCATCTAGCAGTTCAAGAAACGGCCGCGACAGCGCCGGCAGAAGGCTTGGAGTAAAGAGTGCGGCTGGGGAAATGGTCTCCGCCGGAACTATTATTATTCGGCAGCGTGGAACCAGGATTCATCCTGGAGTGAATGTTGGAAGAGGCAACGATGACACACTCTTCGCAAAAGCGGATGGCAGAATCAGATTCCACAAAATGGGTGGAAGAAAGGTCGCATCTGTAGTCCTAGAACAGATTTAACCTTCGCGTGATGAAAGTTCAGGCTGATTTACTTCTGACCGATATTGGCGAACTGGTCACATTGGCCGGTTCGCCTGGTCTTAGAAGGGGAGAGGCTGCAAAGGAACTATCAATCATTCAAGACGGTGCACTCGCATCCTTCAATGGTAAAATAGTGTGGACAGGCAAAACCCGAAACGCGTTCAAAAGCGTACAACTTATTGAGAATCACCTTGAAATTGACGTCGCTGGTAAAGTAATAACCCCGGGTTTCGTGGATTCACATACTCATCCTCTTTACGCAGGTACCAGACAGGTCGAATTCGCCATGCGCGCCAATGGAGCGGATTACGAAGACATTTCCGCTGCTGGAGGAGGCATTCTCAACAGCGTCAAGAGAACCAGACAGGCTTCATCTGAGGACATTGAGGATAACCTTGTGAAGCATCTTTCAACCATGCTCCTCCTTGGAACAACGACTGTGGAGGTAAAGAGCGGGTATGGCCTTGACCTTGAAACCGAGATCAGATGCCTTGAAACGGCCTCAAGGTTTGCTGAACACTGGCCGCAGACCATTGCCAGAACGTTCCTGGGAGCTCATGAAGTTCCTTTGGAATACAGGAACCGCTCAGATGAGTACATAAAGTATCTCATAGATGAAGTGCTGCCCTTGATAAAAGCAGGAGAACTTGCGGATTTTGTGGATATCTTCTGCGAAAAGGGTGTATTCACTGCTGAACAGTCCAGACGTTACCTTCTTGCGGCAAAGGATATGGGATTCGGAATAAGGATGCACGCTGACGAATTCCACGATACGGATGGTGCCTCAATAGCCGTAGATGTTGGCGCATTGAGTGCAGATCATCTCCTTTCCATTTCTGACAGAAATATCAGTAAGATTGCCCAAAGCGATACATTGGCTACACTGCTGCCCGGAACAGCGCTCTTCCTCGGTAAGCCATTCCCTCCTGGAAGAAAACTTCTTGATGCAGGCGCTGCTGTCGCAATTGCAACGGACTTCAATCCGGGCAGCTGCTTCTGTGAATCAATGCCTTTCATGATCAATCTTGCAGTGTGCCAGTGTGGCTTTTCCATAGAAGAAGCGGTAACCGCAGCAACAGTTAACGGTGCCGCAGCCCTCGGAATGGGCAGTTACAAAGGTGCTCTTGCTCCAGGGATGGATACGGATATGATAATTTGGGATCTTGATGATTACCGCGGTATTGCTTATCACATGGCAATACCCGATATTGAGGACGTGGTAGTCGCTGGACAACTTATTTTCAGTATGTTTGAGTAGTAGTTACAACAATTCGGTGCAACCAAGAGGATGAATAATGATAGATATTGAACAACGTCGGAAAGTTCAAGACCTTATTCAGGAGGGTAAATACGAAAGTGCTGAGAAAGTTCTGAACCGTATAATCAATGAAACCCCCGATGAAGCTTCAATGCTCAATACGCTCGGTGACGTACTTGTAAAACTCGACCGTCCGGAAGAAGCCCTTGAGAACTTTGGAAGAGCAGGGCAGCTCTACTGCGTCAACGGGCTTCATTCGGCTGCGCTTTCTGTAGCAAGGAAAGCACTCAGAATGGATGGCGAATTCGCTGAAGCGCATTACATCAAGGCGTTGAGCTTCGATAAACAGGAAAAATTTGAAGATGCAAAGAAGGAATACCTGCTCTATCTAAAATCTAAACCTTCACTTAAGGAACCTCCTGTACTCCAGTCATGCCATGCAATGACCAGGCTTGATCCGGACGATAACAATTGGGTAATACGCTTAGCCAAGGTAGCCGCGGCAAACGAGGATGAAGGTTTACTAAAACAGGCAATTGAAACTGCACATGAAAGAAGTATTAAGGAAACCGGTCGGCTTGAACTGATGCTTAAAAAGCTCAACAAGAAACTTGCCAAAGGCACACCCGAACCACCTCCGCCGTCTCCACCCAAAGAGATACCTCGCAAGAAGGTCGTATCGCCGCCTGAAGAGAAACCCGTCAGGAAGGCTGTAGCACCCCCTGAAGAGAAACCCGTCAGGAAGGCTGTATCACCGCCTGAAGAGAAACCTGTCAGGAAGGCTGTATCACCGCCTGAAGAGATACCCGTCAAGAAGGCCAAAACAGAAACAGTTGATAGAACCCCTCCTTCGACTTCCGTCGATGAAATGGAATTTGATGAATCCTACTTCCTTGAAACACTTGGGCAGAATGGCGATGATGATGAGGATCTCCTCACTGAAAGAAAAAGGATAGGTGAATATTTCATCGCGGAAGGACTTCTGGAAGCCTCCGACGTTTTAAGAGCCCTTGATATTCAGAAGGAGACCAATCCCGACCGTAAGCTGGGCGACATATTGGTAGGGATGGACCTTGTATCAGCCAGGCAACTTCATGAAGCCCTTTCCCTCCAGGTTGAGGATATGAGAAGTAATCTTGATAGATCGAGGGGGGATGGACTTGGTTATGTTGAACTTGGCAACCTTCTTCTTGAAGTCGGTGATTTTTACGGTGCAATTGATTCTTATTTAAGGGCCTGTACTATCTACCGAGCCAACGAACGCGAGTATATGGTTTTCGAGCTGCTTGAGGGTGTACTTGACATCTGTCCTGAATCCCTTAGCGCCGCAAAGGAGATAGTAAGAATAAGAAATGCCATGGACGTAGATGGACAGTCCAGGGCATTCTACAGACTCGCTGTGGCCTACCTGCTTAATGATAGCCCTCATGAAGCACTTGCAGCTCTTGAAAAAGCAGTTTCTGTGGATTCCAGCTTCGAAATGGCAAGAACACTCATGGACGGTATCCGTCCTGGTCTGGCCGACAGTGAGGATTATGCGGACATAGCCATGATTCTGGCTGATATTGATCGTAAATTCGACAAGAACTCTGCAAAAGCACTGGCAGGTATTATCAGGGAATTTCAGGAAGGTATTGAAACAGCAGTCCCTATCGATGATTATAACACGCATTACGATCTTGGAATAGCGTACATGGAGATGGGTCTGTACCGTGAATCTCTTTCTGAGTTCGAACAGGTTCTTAAAAGCCCCGATTTCAGGATGAAAGCCAGAGAAATGCTTGGAAGATGCTGTATTAACCTTGAACGTTTCGATGAGGCTGAAGACCACTTCAGAAAAGGTCTTTCAACTACAGCTGGAGATCTAAGAGCATCCGTTGGATTCCATCTGGCCATAGCAGACGTTTATAAAGCTACAGGTCGGATTTCTCAAGCGGATAAGGAACTTTCGGCTGCTGCTAAGCTTGATCCGGAAATGGTCAAGATACAACAATCACTGGTATAGCATTTGCTCGGGATACTGTCTGTAACCCCCTGTTCTCCTGCTTCCACTGCAGGATTCAGAAAAACCGACATACTCGTTTCAAGCAACGGTATTGCTCTTAATGACTGGATAGATTTCCTTAATAGTTCGAGTAGCTTATTCATAACTCTGATTTACATGAGAGGTCCCCTGACCAGAAGATTAACAATCCGTCGTAATCCGGGTGCTGACTGGGGCTTTGTATTCCAGGACCAGAAACCGACTGTATGCAGGAAAAAATGCATATTCTGTTTTGTAGACCAGCTGCCCCGTGATGTCAGGTCATCCCTGCAGGTAAAGGACGACGATGTCAGATATTCCTTTCTCCAGGGAACATATGTAACCCTTGACAGAAATGATACCGAATATGCCATACTCAAGCATCTTACGCCCCTCCATATTTCCGTACATGCAACAGATCCTTCAGTCAGGGGAAGAATACTGGGAACTGGCAGAGCAGAGCCAGTATTACACATGCTTGAAAAACTATCCACTGCCGGAATCGAAATGGAAACTCAGATAGTATTGGTACCTGGATTGAACGACGAGATACAGCTTGACAGAACCCTTGAGGATCTTCTTTCAATAGCCGGTATCATATCGGTTGGAGTAGTACCTGTCGGCCTGACTAAATACAGAAATGGACTGCCGAATATCAGACGTCCTTCTGAAGCTGAAGCCCTCCGGGTTGTAACTCAATGCAGTAAGTGGAGGAGGAAGGCCATGAAAACTCGATATAACGGCTGGGTGTATCCATCGGACGAATTCTTCATAATGGCTGGCCTGAATATTCCACCTCCATCTTATTACGAGAGTTGTACACTCAGAGAGAACGGAATCGGGCTCCTCGCGGACCTGATGGCAATATCGGGAAAGATATTCACTGGAAGTGGAACAGTGTGTACAGGAACGCTGGCCGCCCCTTTTCTGAGACAATTACTGAATGGTAGCGATTACCATGTGACCGTTGTGCAGAACACTTTTCTCGGCCCTGAAATCGGTGTAGCCGGTCTTCTGTCAGGGGCAGATATTGTAAGGTCTGTTAAGGAGCTTCCTGATTTATATAATAGAGTGATACTTCCGGGTGTAATGTTCAACCATGATATGCTCACACTGGATGATATAACACCCGAAATAATAAGTCGATTAACCGGTAGAGAAATCCTTGTAACAAGGGATCTGGAGGAACTGGTCTGACATGATTACCCTGCCTTCCTATGTTGTATTTCTGGTCTCCCTGGTAATACTCATGATAATGGAGATGTACAGAAGAAATAGAATAACTTCCGAGAAAAGGATCAGGGAACTGAAGAATAAACTCAGCCTTTTTAAGGAAGAGCTTGATGAACTTGAGAAGCTGAAATCAGAAATGCTTTCGCGGATCGGAATATCCCTGAGAAAACCCCTGGAATCTGTGCGGGAAACAGCATTAGAACTCTCCAGACCTCTGGACAGATCACCGATTGTGAAGGAACAGCTTGCAAGACTGACTGCCGAAATCGAAGAGATCGAGAATTTTCTGAATGTGATGAAGGAACTTGCGGCTCTTGAGAACATGGATCTTACAGATAATTCGCAATTCCCTGATGGAGCGGAATCATCCGTTGTATCACTTGATGAACTATTGTTTGAAACTCTTAACGAATGGAATGAATTATTCTCAACCCGGAATGTATCCCTGGCGGTGTCGGTGGATGATAACGTCCTCATTTCTGGTAGCAGGTATTATCTCAAACATGCTCTTGATAATATTCTGTCTGAGATTTCTCGTATCATGATCCCGGGTTCACTGATTCATATCATGCTTTCCGGAGGTTACGATTCAGTGAGGTTAACAATCGTACACAAAGGTGAGACGCAGAGCATAGCAAAGCAGTCTGCTTTCGGTATAGAACTTGCCCGTCAGATAATTAGTGCCCACAGAGGCTGGCTTACAGGCGAGACAGCCACCGGTCAGTACGCCATTGAACTTCCCGGATTGAATAGAGGTAAGGAATAGTAAATGAAAAGCAGCATTTTCAGAAAATATGACATAAGGGGTGTATTCCCCGATGACCTCGATAAAAGCACGACTATCAGACTGGGAAGGGTCCTTGGCTCAATTGCTCAGAATCGTACTGCTGTAGGTATGGATTGTCGAGAATCCGGATCAACGTTGCTGAAATGGCTTACCGATGGCATTCGTTCGGTCGGATGCGATGTAGTTGATTTAGGTGTACAGACCACACCGATGACATATTTTGCTGCGCACACTCTGAATCCTGATGTTACAGTTATGATCACCGGCAGTCATAACCCACCGGAATACAATGGTTTTAAGATAATGTTCGGACTTGATACCATATATGGTGATTCGATTCAGGATTTAAGAAAGAGAATGGAAATAGTCTTCGATTCTGTTGATATATCTCCGGATTCAGCTCTTCAGAAGGTTTCCGTAAGGAAACCATACCTTAAAAGACTTATGGGGGAGTTTTCGCTTGACAGGTCGCTCAGGGTTGCAGTTGATGCCGGTAATGGAACAGGAGGCGATACGGCAGTTGAGATTCTGAGAAATCTGGGTTGCAGTGTAATTCCCCTCTATTGCGATATGAACGGCGACTTTCCCAATCATCACCCCGATCCAACCGTAGATGAGAACCTCTTGAACCTCAGAGAAACAGTTATCAGGGAGAAAGCCGATATAGGCCTCGCCTTCGACGGAGACGCCGATCGTCTTGGAGTAATAGACGACAGGGGAGATGTCATCCGGGGTGATATGATATTGATAATCCTTGCAAGAGCACTCCTGAAGAATAACCCCGGAGCAACGGTAATTTCAGAAGTTAAGGCCTCTAGACTTTTCAAATCTGAAATTGAAAAGGCTGGAGGAAGAGCGGTCATGTCCCCAACGGGACATTCGATTATCAAGAAAGCTATGATTGAGGAAAATGCGCTCCTTGGAGGAGAGATGAGTGGTCACATCTTTTTCAGAGATCGTTACTACGGCTACGATGATGCCCTTTATGCGGCTTTGAGACTTATCGAGATAATCGCTTCTGACAGAATCCCGCTGCACAGGTACCTGGAGGATCTTCCGGAGGTATTCTCTACTTCTGAGATAAGGGAAGATTGCGATGATGATAGTAAATTCTCACTTGTCAGCAAAGTAACCGAGCTCTTTCAAAAGGAGAACTTTGCTGTTAACACAACCGACGGTGCCCGGATCGAGTTTCCCGCTGGATGGGGTCTTGTAAGGGCATCCAATACTCAGCCCGTTCTGGTTATGAGATTTGAAGCAGGAACTAAGAAAGAACTGCTTGACTATGAAAGAATAACACGAGAATTCATTACAAAAGCCAGGAGGGAAATAGATGCCTAGAGAACTGGTTGAAGAACTTGAAAACCGGATTTTAGCCAGAAAGCCTATTCTGGATAACCTCAAGTCCAGGTTTTCCAGTGTTATTGTCGGTCAGGAAGAACTCCGTCTTGGACTTATTACCGCAATGCTCTGCGATGGACACGTCCTCATTGAGGGTGTTCCGGGGCTTGCAAAGACCCTTGCTGCAAGGACTCTGTCAAAATGTGTCAGTGCCACATTCTCAAGAGTGCAGTTCACCCCTGACCTTCTTCCTACGGATATTACAGGAACGATGATATTCAAACCGGAAACAAATACCTTCGAAGCCAGAAAAGGACCTATTTTCGCTCAGTTCATCCTTGCCGACGAGATAAACAGAGCCCCGGCGAAAGTCCAAAGTGCTCTTCTTGAAGCAATGCAGGAGCGTCAGGTCACTTTTGGAGGCAAAACCCATCTTCTTCCTTCTCCATTCTTTGTAATGGCAACACAGAATCCCATAGAACAGGAAGGTACGTATCCTCTCCCTGAAGCCCAGGTTGACAGGTTTCTAATGAAACTGAAGGTTGATTATCCCACAGTTGATGAGGAGATTGAGATACTCAAGAGAATCGGAGGTAAACCGGTTCCATCGATAGAACCGGTCCTGACCACAAACGATGTTATTGATCTTCAGGAACTTGCTTCGAAGGTTGTGGTTGAAGATGTGGTCATGGACTACATGGTCAGGCTCACAGCTGCTACCCGTCATCCCAGGCAGGCAGGACTGAAAGATCTTGAGGATCTTATCTCAGTAGGAGCCAGCCCGAGGGGTTCTCTCGGACTGCTTGCTGCATCGAGAGCAAGGGCTCTTTTGTACGGTCAGTCATTCGTGGAACCAGCGATCGTTAAGGAAGTGGCGCATGACGTTCTTCGTCACCGGATAATCCTATCCTTTGAGGCAGAAGCTGAAGAAATCGGTGTTGAGGAAATATTAGACAGAGTTCTGAACCGGATCCCGGTTAAATAACCGAATTGCAGACCATGGAAAACGTACACTCACTGTTCAATCGTGTAAGAAGAATTGAGCTTTCTACAAGAAAGCTTGTTGCACAGCTAGTATGCGGTGATTACAGTTCAATATTCCGTGGTCAGGGAATGGAGTTTTCCGATCTTCGTCCGTATGTGGAGGGTGATGACCCCAAGCTGATCGACTGGAACGTATTTGCCAGAACCAGAACTCCTTTCGTAAAGGTATTCACCGAGGAAAGAGAACTCACAGTGCTTCTGATCGTGGATCTTTCCGGGAGCCTTAGTTTCGGATCTCTGAACCTGACAAAAGCTGAGAGAGTCGCCGAAGTTGCTGCAGTACTTGCCCTTTCCGCTTCAGGGAGCAATGACAGAATCGGAATGCTTACATTCTCCGATAGAGTTCATAACTATATCCCGCCGGAAAAAGGAAGAAAACATGCCCTTGGTCTTGTTCGCAGTATACTCCAGGTACCAGACATACAAGCCCATGCAGACCTTGATAACGCATTGAAATACATGGGCAGACTGATGAAAAGACGAGCCCTGATTTTCATAATAAGCGATTTTGCCTTCCCTTCGGGCAGCAGGCTTCTGAAAGCTGCCGTTCAGAAGCACGATGTTGTGGGAATACACGTATTCGATCCCAGAGAACTCCATCTACCTGGTATGGGAAGGATAAGGTTCAGAAATCCCGAGACTGGCACTGAGAAAGTTGTGAATACGAGTTCCGCCAGGTGGAGAAAAAAATTCGCTGAAAATGTCCGCATGGTTCAGCAGGCCAGGGAAGAGCTGTGCCGGGATAACAGACTGGACCTTATGAGCATTTCCACATCGGACAACCTTGTTCTTCCTCTGCGCAGATTCTTCGAATTGAGGAAAAAACGGAGACGTCGATGATTTCAGGAGTTCTGATGCTATTACTTCTGACTTCTGAAATAGAAGCGGTTCAATGCTCTCTGGGGGTACCGGTCACGATTGATTATTCCATTCCTGATGGCTTCGTACCACGACCGGTTGAAGTAACCGATAACTTCGTTCTGCTTGAGCAGCAGGGCGACAGCATTACGATAGTACCGATGATCCTGGATACGCTATTTCTACCTCCTTTATATGCCGTTTCCGATAATCTGGAAATAATATTTCCACCGCCTGTAATCGTAGTTTCGAGAACTATGCCCGATACAACATGGAACGTTCCGCTGTTCCCATCACCTCTGCTTCACAGTATTCCTCCCGGATTCCCTCAGGATTATCTTTACAGGCACAGTTTCTGGGAGAAGTGGGGAAGAGCTCCATCGAAAAGGTGGATTCTTCCGGCCATTTTGTCCCTGCTGGTTGTTCTTGTCATACTTCTTATCTGGCTTACTCACAGAAAGCACAAAATGATACCATCCGCTGATAACTCTCCCGCAACCAGGGAATCGCTTTCTCCGCTTGATGAAGTTCAGGATCTTCTGAACTCAAAGGCTTTCGCAGAGGGTAGATGGCCTGAGTTTTACATGGATGTTGACCGGCTTCTCAGGAATACAGTTGCAGTCAGGTTCGGTATTTCAAGCAAGGCATACACATGGCACCAGATAAGAAGACAGCTCGCAAAAGAAAAGAATGGCAGGAAGTTCACCGATGATGCAGCGGAGCTAGCCAGGGAGATCACACTGCAGAGATACGCAGCATGGGGGGGATCGCGGGAAAGGGCAAAAAGATATACGTCAATACTCCTTACCCTCAGAGAGGTGTGGCACAGGCAATGAGTTTCCAGTTTTTCCCGGCTCTTCTGATGTTTCCTGTATTTCTCGCACTCACTTTTTTATTTTCCCGAAATCGCATGACGACATCACAGACCTACAGCGGACCCTTCTTATTCCAGTCCGTTTCCGGTTCTCAAGGTGAAAGAGCTTCTGTTCTTTTGCAATGGATCGGAATCGCATTTCTCTTTATCGCGCTGGCCAGACCTCAGCAGGGTTTTGAACGGCTTCCGGAAGCCGGTGAAGGCGTTGATATCATCATAACACTTGATGTTTCCGGTAGCATGAACCAGACGGATTACTACCCCAGCCGGCTTGCAGCGGCAAAGAAAGCAGCCCTGACCTTCATAGATGGCAGACCCAACGACAGAATAGGACTGGTTATCTACGCCGACAACCCCAGAACACTCTGTCCGCCCACCTTCGATCATGCAACGCTGGAACGATTTATTCAGAGCGCAGAACTGGGGGCACTTCCGGATGGCACTGCCATAGGAGCCGGCCTCGCGGTTGCCGCAAAGGGCTTCAATTATTCACAGACCTCAAGAAGAGTTATTGTACTGATCTCGGATGGAGAGGACACTTCCACTCAGGTGGATCCAATAACTGTTGCCCAGGCAATAAATACGATACATGGAGACAGCCTGAAAGTATACACTGTAGCTATTGGAAAGCCCTTATCGGAAGATGGTCTCGGACTGGACAGAGAAACTCTCTCATACATTGCGGAACTTAACGGTGGAAGGCTGTTCAACGTCGAATCTCCAGAGGAGCTTGACGAGGTTTATTCAGCTATTGACTCCCTTGAAGCCTCAACACTGCCTGCGGAAGGACTGTTTGTGTACAGAGATTCCTATATGTTTTTCCTGATTTCAGGAATATTTCTCATGATTCTATCGAATATTCTTATATACAGATTTTTCAAAGTAGTAGGTAATTGATGGGTTTCCAGTATCCTTTTTATCTGCTACTGCTGCTTTTCATCCCTCTTTACTGGTGGTTGCGGGTTAAATGGCACAATACAGAACTTAAGGTTCTCAGAGTTTTCGTCAGGCCTGTTCTCTGGGAAAGGGTCAGAATAAATCCTCCACCTTCAAGACTGCTTTCAAGAATTCTATGGATATCAGCTTTAGCCCTTTCAATAACAGCCCTCAGCAGTCCTACCTGGGGCAGGTCATCTGCAATTATATCAACAGGAAGCAAGAATCTGGTAATTGCTCTCGATGTATCACAATCCATGGCTTCCATGGACGAAATGCCATCAAGGATAGCCAGAGCTGCCAGCGAGATAAGGAAGCTTGCTGACAAACTTGACGATGTACGAATAGCTCTTGTTATCTTTTCCGGTTCATCCAGACTTGCATCACCTCTGACTCTGGACAGGGAATATTTATTAGATCGGCTGCCGGACAATGTCTGGAGCAATCCTGACATAATTCCGGGCACACAACTGAGCGATATGGTGAAGCTGATGGTTTCCGCTCTTCCGGAGATGGACCTTGAAGCCAGTCTGGGGATAATATTCAGCGATGGAGGTTTCCACGATTACGCCATTGAAAGCGCCTCGGAGGAAGCGAACCGTCATGGTATGAACCTTATAACCGTTGGAGTCGGCGGTCCCATCGAAGTTCCAATTCCGAGAGAAGCGGGGGGACTTCTTCTTGATGCTGAGGGGGATACTGTTAGAACATCACTTGAAGAGGAATCTCTCATGGAGCTGGCAGAAAATACGGGAGGCTTTTATGTACCCCTATCCGGAACAGATGATCTGAATTCAATTGTGAACGCTTTTCTGGATCATATTTCCGCTGAGAACAGCGAACTTGCAACAGGAGGTTCTACAACAACTAGAAGGTATCAGTATTTCCTTCTGACAGCTCTTCTTCTTTTTTCTGCTGCTATTATTCTGGAGAGGAGGGGGGTATGATACTTCTTCTCCTGCTTACCCTTCAAATCGGGAGTGCTACTGCGCCTGCCGAACTTGCCGATAGGGCTGCAGAGCTGTTTCTGAACGGGCAGTACGCAGAGGCGTCGGAAATCTGGAATGAGCTTCTTTCAGTAATGCCCCACAGGAGCCGTATAGCATATAACCTTGCAGCTTCCCAGTTTATGATGGATTCTCTTGCTGCTGCTGATTCATCTCTCTTGCTCGTGCGAGGAGATATCGAGGAAGATACTCTCGCCTCTGCAGTGTCACTGACTGACCTTGCATTAGCGATACAGATGAACGATTACAATGGAGTAGAAAGCTCGGTAAGCGTTCTTGCAGATAACATCTCTGATGGTGTTTCCCCTGAGTGCAAAAGGATCGGGCTCGAAGCGGGGCTCAATTGGCTTCACAATCACGAACCCCCTGAGGATCAGTGTCAAGATCAGCAGGATCAGAACGAAGATCAGCAGGATCAGAACGAAGATCAGCAGGACCAGAACGAAGATCAGCAGGACCAGAACGAAGAACAGCCTCAACCCCCACCTCAGATAGATGAAATGACCCCCGAGCAGGCACAGGCAATTCTGGATCTTATTGAAGAGAACCAGTTACCCGAGGATTCAACCGGCACAGCCAAGGCTGGTCTTCCTTCAGGACCTGTGTGGTAATGGTTTTTCTGCTGATTTCCCTGATTTTTACTGCCCCTGACGTTTCAGTGAGTGTTCCGGATTCGGTTCAGACAGGAGCGGTGTTCCAATGCGAGATAACTATTATCGGTGAGAATCTTAATTCGGTAGATTGCCTGCCGAATTTTTCTGATGGACTGCAGTTCATTGGCACCAGCAGCATGCACTCATTCTCAAGTGTCACTACTCCGGCAGGAACATCCATATCATCCGAAATCCGTCTGATATTAAGTTTAAGTGCTTCCTCAGAGGGAACCCATACGATCGGTCCTTTGCTCCTGACCTCCTCTGGCAGAACAATCTACGAGATACCTGTCTTGACAGTTACAGCACATGGTAATACCCATGGAACCGTATCAACGGATTTACCTCACGAAACCCGAAATGACGAAATCGCGTGGATAGAAATCGAGATCGATACTACGGGAAGGGTTTATCCGGGGCAGACTTTCAATATTGATTATTATGTATACAAAACTGTGAATAACGCAGAGATAGTCGACCTCTTTCTTGAGCCTTCAAATTACGCTACATCAACCCTTCTTGAGAACATTGATCAGCTTCAATGGATAAGATATAAGAACGGTATTTACAGAACCTGGCTTGCGACACTTGAGGTTACTCCCGCATTCGCCTGCACACTTTCCCTTCCTGTTCTGAAGGGAAGAATTGGCATCCCCGGCGGAATGATAAGGCCATCTGCGGAGTATAACATTTCCACTGAAGGAGAAATAATACCTGTGTACCCCTTCCCGGAAATGGATAGACCTGAAAACTTCAATGGGATCACTGCCGGGATAACTTTCCAGATCGAGAGGGTAACAAGGGGGTATAGCGCAGCTGGAGAGAAGTGCATTCAGCTTTCGGTCACAGGCCCTGGCTACTCCCAGCTGAAAGATTCTCCTGAGCTGACAGTGGAGGGTCCTGCCGAGCTGCTGCCAGGGAGCAATTTCCCTCTGACTGCTGATACGAACGCCTGGTATATACTGGTTGAACCCTCTGACAGCGGTACAGTAATCATCGGCCCGGACAGTATTGCATGGTTTGATACAGATCTGGAAGTGTACAGGCAGGCGATCATACCGGCATGTACCCTTTCCCTATATCCAATAACCGGCCGGTCTGTTGATATACCAATTCTGCAGAATAACGGAAATGGTTCTTCATTAGTCTGGATACTGACGGTTTCTCTGCTACTCGCACTCATAACTCTAATTCTACTGCGATACAGAAACAGAATTGTCGGCTCTGCCCCTGAAATATCTGAGGTGACGGATGTAGAGGAGCTTCTCACAGCAATAGGTTACAAGCTATCCGAAATACTGACAGGTTCCAGATCATACATGGGATCCATGGAACTTGATGAAGCCCTTGATGATAAAGCAATAGATGTTCTTATCTCAAGAAGGCTGCTGCGTCACTGGAAGGATCTTGAACTTTTGCTATCCGGAAAAACTGTATCAGCTGAACAACTTGATAATCTCAAGAAGAAGAGCCAGGAACTTATCCGTGAACTTGAAGCAGATCTGGAGGGTTAACCAATCCGGGTGCATACGAGTCAGGGGTGCTGCAGCGCATTTGAACACCTATATTTGTCCATCAAAAACATTCGCCGATAAACGGAGGGGATAAATCATGCTAGCCAATTATCTTGTAGTGGGAGCTTACGCAGCACTTATCATCATAATCGGCCTGAAGGGTATGCGAAGTACAAGTTCGTATAACGATTTCCTTCTCGGTGGAGGTAATGTAGGCCCCTGGATGACGGCATTCTCTTACGGAACTGCATACTTCTCGGCAGTTCTGTTCATCGGATTCGCAGGCAAACTCGGATGGGGATTCGGCCTTTCAGCTCTCTGGATCGCGCTTGGAAACACCCTTATAGGTGTGCTTGGGGTTTGGCTTCTACTTGGAAACAAGATAAAAAAAATGACAGATTCTCTCGATGTCAAAACCATGCCTGAATACCTCGAAGCCCGATTCAACAGCCCCTTTCTTAAAGGATACACCGCTCTCGCTATCTTTATATTCTTCGTGCCATATACCGCTGCAGTGTTCATGGGCCTGAGTTACCTGTTCGAATCCACTTTCCAGCTTTCCTATTCCTGGATTCTTCTCTCCATGGGGCTTTTCACAGGAATCTACCTCATTATGGGCGGATACAAATCCATGGCAATGATGGATGTTATCTTCGGAATAATAATGACAATCGGCGTTATCGTATTACTCTGGTTCAATCTAAAGAAGGGTGGAGGTTTGCCGGATATCATATCCAGCCTGAAAGCCATTGAACCTAAACTGATCGCTCCTGTGGGGCCGCCGGGGATTGTACCCCTGCTTTCTCTGATTTTCCTCACAAGCGTTGCACCCTTCGCCATGCCTCAGCTTCTCCAGAAATTTTATGCAGTACGTGATAAAAAGGCTATCAGAATAGGTATGATCGCCTCTACTGTATTCGCGCTTATCGTTACGGGTATAGCCTACTTCACTGGAGCTTTGACGAGAATATTTCTCTCACCCGCCAGTGCTCCAGGTGCGTTCGGAGAGGGGGGAGCACCTATTTTCGACGCTCTTATACCTGAGCTTCTCACAACTGTTATACCTTCTGCTCTCACTGTGATCATTCTCCTCCTCATACTCTCCGCCTCAATGTCAACACTGGCATCCCTTGTGCTGATTGCAAGCTCTACCATCACAAAGGATCTCTATCACGGTTTCATCAACAGGAAAGCTTCGGATACTGCACTGACAAAGCTGGGCAGACTGAGCAGCGGGTGCTTCATAGTACTTTCAATGATCCTTGCCTGGCTGAAACCTGCTGTGATCGTGACTATACTGTCCATTTCCTGGGGTGCCATCGCTTCGGTTTTCCTTGGACCGTTCATATGGGGTCTCTTCTCAAGAAAGCTTGAAAAGGCTGGAGCTGTCTCCGCATCTATCCTGGGGCTCGGAACCTGTATGGTTCTTTTCTTTGCATGGGGTCCTGGCAAGGTACCCCAGGCGGCTTCTATCGGAATGCTTGTATCACTTACTGTACCGGTTTTCTTTGTTCTTATCCGCAGGCGGAAATCAGTATGACCGCTCAATGACATGAGCAGCATTTCTGATTATCATATTCCGTGATAGATTTCGTACCTGAATTTTGCTGCATTTTCAGCTGGATCTATCCTTCAGCCTGATCGATAAAAGAGGAGACTCAGATGAAAGAGCAGATTCACTCAGAGATTCTGAACTCAGTTATGGAAAGCATCCTTATTCTTGACAATAAGAATACTATAGTATTCTCCAATCCTACTCTGCACCAGCTGTTTGAAGTAAATGTGGACGAAAATCTCACAGGCAGTAATTTCCTCGATTTTGTGGCAAAGGAACATTGGGACATTGTCAGCGGACAAACCCAATCGCGCAAAAACGGTGAATCATCAAGATATGAACTCAAGATTGTAACCGCGAAGAACAATCTGAAATGGGTTTCCCTCTCAGTCTGTCCCAGGGAGGATGAACAGGGAAACACTATAGGCGCTTTCGCCACAGTTGTTGACATAACCAGGATGAAAAAGATGCAATTTGAACTCGCCGAAAGTGAAAAGCGTTTCAGGGACATAGAGATGTGCAGCGCTGACTGGCTCTGGGAAACGGACCGGGATGGCAGATACACCTTCTGCTCGGTAAAAGTTATTGATTCGCTTGGATACACGGCCAGTGAAATATTAGGAAAAACGCCATTTGATTTAATGCCTTCCGAAGATGTTCAGTCTATAAAAGATACATTTATCAATCTATCTCGAAATAAAGAGAATATAGTTAATCTTGAAAATAGAAATATTCATAAGAATGGAGATATAAAGATATTTCTGACAAACGGTATCCCAATTCTGGATGATGACGGTAATCTTATCGGTTACCGAGGAGTTGACACCGACATCACTGAGCAGAAACGGGCTGAAGAGGACCTGATCGAAGCGCAGATGCAGACTGAAAAAAAGAATATCGAGTTGGAAACAGCCCTTTCCATAGCGAAAGAACTTACCGATAAAGCAGAACAGGCAAGCAGGACAAAAAGCATATTTCTTGCAAATATGAGCCATGAGATAAGAACACCAATGAACGGTGTGATTGGAATGACTGACTTGCTTCTGGATACCGAACTTACAGCTGAACAGGCCGATTACGCCAGAACGGTCAAGCAAAGCGCTGATGCGCTGATGTCAATAATCAACGATATCCTGGATTTCTCCAAGATAGAAGCAGGCAAACTTGAACTGGAGGAAATCGATTTCGATCTCCGGACAATGCTGGAGGATATCTCGAATCTTCTGTCTATCCAGATGACTCGGAAAAGCATTGAACTGCTGCTTAGAATTGATCGTGAGGTTCCCTCTCTCCTGAGGGGTGATCCCGGAAGGATCAGACAGGTAATCACCAACCTGCTTGGTAATGCAATCAAGTTCACTTCTAATGGTGAGATAACTCTTGGAGTTGATGTTGTTAAGCAGTATGGTGACATAGCCCTCCTGAGGTTTTTAGTCAGCGACACAGGCATCGGAATTGCGCAAGATAAGCTTGATGCCCTTTTCCAGCCTTTCACCCAGGCAGATTCCTCGACCACCAGAAAGTACGGAGGAACAGGACTGGGCCTGACTATTTCCAAGCAGCTTGCCGAGCTTCTCGGAGGAGAGATAGGTGCTGAAAGCACTCCGGGAAAAGGATCGACATTCTGGTTCACAACAGAAGTCAAGATCAGAAAACCATTCAGAGGTTCAAAAGTCAGTGTGAAGGAAGATAAGGAGCTTCTGCGATCCTCAAAAATCCTGATCGTGGACGATAATTCAGCAAACAGGCGAATCCTTTCAGATATCCTCGATGGCCTCGGCTGCATACATGCGGAGGCCACTACCGGGCATGAAGCGCTGGAAACCCTTATAAAAGCTGATGCAGAGGACAATCCCTTTACTGTGGCTCTCCTCGATATGCAGATGCCGGATATGAGCGGAGAAACACTGGGAATCAGGATTAAAGAAGACACCAGACTATCAGGAACGCTGCTGATGATCATGTTCACATCTGCAGCCACAAGGGGGGATGCTGCAAGGATGTCGGAAGCAGGATTCTCCGCATTTCTGACTAAACCCGCAACCCTTTCCCAGTTCAGAGAATGCCTTTTAAGAGTTCTTATCCAGAACGGGGACACAATCAAAGATGATGCCAGGGGAATAATTACGAAACATTCAATTGCTGAATCCAGAAAGGAAAATCTTAGAATTCTTCTGGCAGAGGATAATCCCGTTAACAGGAAGGTAGCTCTGAAGATACTGGAAATACTTGGTTACAACGCTCATCCAGTTGAAAATGGGATACAGGCTATAGAGGAACTTGAAAAGAATCATTATGATCTTGTATTGATGGATATCCAGATGCCTGAAATGGATGGGCTTGAGGCAACCAGAATAATAAGAGACCCTGAATCAGCTGTAATGAATCATGATATCCCTATTATAGCCATGACAGCTCATGCCATGCATGGAGATAGAGATAAAGGCATCCAGGCGGGAATGGACGATTACATCACAAAACCGGTTCATCCTGACACTATATCCGAGAAGATCAATGCAGTATTCTTAAGCGATAGGAACCAGGTGATATAATGAGCAGTGAACTGCCAGTACTGGACAGGTCGGTTCTCAGGTCATCACTGGGGGATGATCTGGAGCTTATCGAAGAAATTCTGGAGCTATTTGCAACCACTACACCTGAGATCATCGAATCCCTTAAGAGGGCCGCGGATGAAGGTGACCTTGAAACTGTCAGGAAGTGTGCCCATTCAATAAAGGGCTCATCCGGGAATATAGGTGCTGAAGCCATGCAGGAATCAATGAGAAATATTGAAGCGGCATGTGCTGATCAAGACCCGGACGCAGTCAGGGAGAAGGTCAGTGATTCACTCACCGAATACAGCCGGCTGACATTAGAGATCGGCAGTTAGAAAGCTGTGACTGGTATAATATGAGCAATACTCTTCCTAAAGTACTGGTTATCTGCGATGATACATCTGTACGAGAACAGCTGGTCGATATACTCAGAAAAGAGACTATATGCAGCATCATCGATTCCCCAGGAGGTAAAAGAGGCATTGAGGAAGCTGTTTCTACTCAACCTGACCTGATAGTGGCACTGATGTCTACCTTGGACATATCCAGCTTCTGTTCCATACTGCAGCTGAATCCGGAAACAGCCTACATTCCCACTGTAGCAATGTACAATTCTGAAGATGTTTCACAGGATGGAATAACCGAAATACCTCCAGGGATAGTTGACAGGGTGATCTGCCCCCTGACAAACACACATAAGTTCCTTGATACCGTGAAGCTGCATCTTTTTACGAAAGAAAGATGGATTCGATTCAAGAGACAACCTGTCCAGTCAGGCGGCCAGCCTTATGCTGATGATTACTACGATTTTATCACCTGTCTGGCCGATTCCTTTAATCTGGATCAGGATAAAGTACAAATACTCAGCCTTGGAAACAGGAACTCAATTTACGAATCCGCCGCTAATGCCGGTATAGATGAAGAAACGCTTGCGCGGTATCTCGCGGATCATCTTAACCATGAATATTACCCTATGATAGATCCAGATAGTTTAAATCCTGATGCTTTTCCGATAGCTTTCAGCAGGTCCAAGCTGGTTCTGGCTATATACACTTCGGATAGATCTACGAAGTATATCCTCAGCAACCCCTTTGATCTTCAGCTGATGGATACCATTGACCTGATCTCTGAAATAAATGAACCTCGCATAGCCATAGCGCAGCCGGACAGCATACTGGCGCTGCTGAAAACTGAAACTCCCCTTGAGAATGATGTGGAAGTGGTATCCAGGGGCCGGGAAGAGGAAGAGAAGGACGAAAATGGCTCCACCCCTGAATCGCGACCCTGCCAGAGCGGTATATTGGAAATCGATCATGAGCCCACAAACGAAGACATAAATACATCACCCATCAAGTACATTGCCGATAGAATCATGTATACCGCCGTCAATGAGAAAGCCAGTGACATTCACATTGAGCCCAAGGCTGGAAATACCGTAGTAAGATACCGTATAGATGGTGATATGACTGACAAATTCACTTTGAAACCTAAAACCGGTAGAATCCTGTTGAGTCGCTTTAAAGTGTTAGCTAACATGGATATTGCTGAAAAAAGAAAACCTCAGGATGGGGCCCTGGAAGCCAGGATAACAGGCAGGCACTTCAAAATGCGCCTTGCTACCACATCCACACCTTACGGCGAAAGCCTCGTTATCCGTTTACTGGATATGGAATCGAAACCAATGAAGCTTTCAGATCTCGGAATGACCCCTGAACAGTCTGAGACCATGTGCGATGTTTCACAACAACATACGGGAGCTATTATTGTAGTTGGTACCACCGGATCTGGTAAAAGCACAACACTTTACAGTCTCATTTCCAATATCGATATTAAAAATAAGAGCCTCATGACAATCGAGGATCCTGTGGAGTATGTGATCAAGAATGCGAACCAGCAGCAGATCAACGAAAAAGCGGGAGTAACTTTTGAAGCACTTCTTAAATCCGCTGTCAGGCAGGATCCGGACATCATCTATCTGGGTGAAATACGTGATCCCTTCACTGCAAAAACAATTATGGATCTTGCCAGTACCGGACATCTTACATTCGGAACCCTGCATTCCGCCAATTCGACAACCGCCATAGGAAGGCTTGAACGTCTTGGTATCAGCAGGGCGGACCTTGTCGATTCCATCCTCCTGATTGAATCTCAGAGGCTTATTAAGCGCCTATGTCCCCATTGCAGGAAAATAAGGCCGATCAAACCGGATGAAGTACAGATGATAGGCCTCTTCACTGATAGCATTCCAACCGAGCTCGCAGACCCTGTCGGCTGTTCCAGTTGCAGAAATAGAGGTTACATAGGAAGACAGGGAATCTATGAGATCATGAGATTCGATCCTGAAGTGATATCAATCGTAAAGAGCGATGCTTCCGTATCTGAAATGCGGAAGAAACTCCATGATGCCGGTCAGTACCTCATGAGCGATCATGCAATTGACCTTCTCAGAGACTTCAGCATCTGCTACGCCGATGTATATCACCTTGTTTTCCTGGAGGAGAAAAGACTCACCGGTAGTATCACGAAAATAGCTGAAAAAGAGGAATCGAAAACAACCACTGCAGCAACATCTGAAAGTTCTCGGGCTGAAAGTTTGTCGGAGAGGGAACCGTCTGTTTCACCAAGAACTGGGGAAGTGAAACCCTTCGCAAAAAGCACACCCGATATCAGCGCTGCGGAGGCAAAGGGTACCGATACATCGGGTTCAAATATCCTTATTGTTGATGATGATCCCGATCTGAGGGAATTCATTTCTTTCATTCTTTCCAAGAACGGTTTCAACGTAACTTCAACGGGCGACGGAGTAGATGCGATCGTGACACTCAGTTCACAGGAGTTTGATCTGATAATCTCTGATGTGGACATGCCGAATCTTAATGGTTTCAAACTTCTTGAGGTTATTAACGACAAAGGAATAAAAACTCCTGTTGTATTTCTGACAGGCAGGGATAACAAGGAGGATGAGATCAAAGGATATGAGCTGGGTGCGATAGATTACATAAGAAAACCGATCCATAAGAATACACTTCTAATGAGGATAAAAAGAATACTTAAGTGATAGTGTTGAATGGTAGCAGGATGCGTGGATATAGGATATATACAATGTCCGATAAGGGATATTATGTAAAGTCATTAGTATTCCTTCTGGCTCCCTATTAACGACTGTACATAATATCAATATCTTACCCTTCTCTTTTAGAGACTTCTGAACACTTATGTTACTGGTAACGACTGTACATAATATCAATCCTCCATTCTCTTATACCATCAAAAGCAGCATAACCATCAGCATTCTTTCTGGCTCCCTATTAACGACTGTACATAATATCAATACAATCCTCCATTCTCTTATACCATCAAAAGCAGCAATACCATCAGCATTCTTTCTGGCGATCAAGTAACGACTGTACATAATATCAATACAATCCTCCATTCTCTAATATCATCAAAAGCAGCAAACCATCAGCATTCTTTCTGACCCCATCAAGTAA
>JAUWMQ010000001.1 GCA_030613065.1 Candidatus Aegiribacteria sp.
AACGCTGTGAAAATGCTTTCCTGTGGGTATCCATACACTCTCAGAAGGGCAGAGTACATTCTGGAACGAGAATGGTAGTTGAATGAAGACAATTGGGGGCGAAAAACGAAAAAACCAAATAATTCCGGCAAATTACTTCTCCGGGGTTGGGAATGGGAGATGTATTCTCTTTTCAGGCAGAGTATTACCGACCAACAGTTATTGAAATGTCAAAATTCAAGATACGACCCCAGAGACAGTTATTGAAATGTCAAAATTCAAGATACGACCCCAGAGACAATGATGCTTTAGTTCTTTAATGACAAAGCAGTTGACAGCACTTCTATAACTAAGTAAATTTGTTATATAACTAATTTTCTTTGTTGTATAACTGAGATAACTGATTCATACAGAAGTAATGTGATAATGGAAGTATTTGATCTTAATTTCATCTATACTCTCTTAGGAGAGACAGTATCCAGGACTCTTCTATACATTGCAAGATTCGGTGATTCCTATCCTACGGAGATAGCAAAGAATTTTTCAATGAACCAGCAAAGGGTTCAGTATCAGATGAAGAAGCTTGAGGATGCAGGGATCCTGAAAAGCAGACTCGTCGGTAGAACAAGACTGTACAGGATTAATCCCCGGTACGTATTAAAAGATGAGCTGAAAAATTTACTGCAGAAAGCACTTGAGTATCTTCCGGAAGAAGAAATGGAATCCAGTTATACTGAAAGGAGAAGGCCACGGACGAAAGGAAAGGCACTGAAAAGATATCGCGTGAATGTGGAATAGCTTCTCTTGCGGCAATAGTATGCCAGCACCTTACAGATAGAGGAATCCACGCCGTCCTCACAGGCGGCGCTGTTGTATCGATTTACTCTGATGACCGCTACCTTACTGCTGATCTTGATTTCATAACTCTAAGTAGCATGAAACGAGTAAAAGAGGCTCTTGAAAATTTGGGATTCCATAAAGAGATGGGTCGCTATTTCTCGCATCCTGATACAGAACTCCTCATAGAATTTCCACCCGGTCCGCTATCTATTGGTAATTCACCTGTCTCCAGTATCCAAACAATGATAATCGGAAATTCCACTCTCAATCTTCTCACACCGACCCAGTGCGTTATGGACAGACTGGCAGCCTTCTACCACTGGGATGATGTACAGTCTTTGAAACAGGCTATACTTGTTGCCGCGCTTCATGATGTGGACATGGAATACATTGCTGAATGGTCCATCCAGGAGGGAAAGAACGAACTGTTCAACCGCTTCAGAGCAGATTTAGATATTTCAACGAGCAAACAGCACTAACAGCCGGTGTATTCCCCTTCGGGGAAGCTTCGCTTTCCTTCGACTCGCTTCGCTCGCTCAGGATAAACTCACCGTTCCGATCTTCGATCGAAGGTCCGAATCATTGATGCAATAACGAAATAGGGGACACCCTTTTCAGAGTATCCCCTTTTCGTTGGTACCCCCAACGGGATTCGAACCCATGCTTCCGGCTCCGAGGAGCCTTCCCTCTTCTTGTACGCAGTGGATGTATTGAATTCCGGCAGTGCAAAATCGAAATCTTCCTATGATCTGCACAAGATTTCAAGGAATCCATCTGTGATTTCCTGGAAATCAACCGTTCACGGAGTTCGTTGATTACAGTAATCTGTACTCCATGTTTATTTGCGAAAGGCTCTACTGTTCGCAGGCAACGGACAAACGGACTTGAGAAGACCTACCGAATCAAGTACGGGATCATATTCGAAATATTCCGTATAACAGTAATCCCATAGGGCGCGCGATTGAGTTAATTACATGTAGATAGTATTATTGCTAGCTTCAATATCATCAATATTATTCAATTGTCCTGTTCTGTATTCTGAATAACGCTCCAGCAATTCCAATCAATGCAAAGCCGTTAACAGCAACAGATGGAATATCACCCATCATGATAAGAAATATCATAGCTGCAAGACATGATGCAATTACCACTGGTGCAGAAACATATTTACTGAACTTCTCAGGTGGATGAGCGAAAGACTTATGAAAATATATCGATGCAGCTACTATTAATGTCGCCAATATTGTCATAAAGGCTGAAATTGGATTAATCCATTGTTCCAGAACTGGCCAGACACTATCAGTACATTTTGAGATGACTCCATAGAGAATGAACAGCACACCTGAGAACCCCAGAAAATTGAAGAATTTCCTCAAAGATATTGCGAGGAGACTGGAGCTTTTTCCTGTATTTATCTCTTCGTTTTGGGTATTCATAATTTCTCCCTATTATTTGTTTATGTGATACGTTTCATCAACAGGAGTCGTATAGATACTGAAATTTTCTGCCGCCGGTTTGACATACGTAATTGTAAGATTAAAGAGATGTTTACTGGTATTCCGAGAGGGCTCTTTTACCACAGTGGTCAGCCTATTCTTATCACCCCAAAACATAGATGATCTGATTCCGCTGAAGTGAATCTGACAGCCTCAGCCTTCAATTACGAAAAGGCCGTCCCCGGAGTTTACCGAAGCTCCCTGTTCAATCGAAATCCCGGTGATGATGCCTGAAGCAGGCGCGGTTATCTCGTTCTGCATCTTCATCGCTTCAAGAACAAGAACACCCTGACCTGCTTCCACCTGATCTCCATCGCTGCACATGATCTCAACAACGAGACCGGGCATGGGAGCGGTTACTACCAGCCTTCCACCTGCCTGCGGCTTTTCGGTTGTGACTACTTCCCGTTCATCCGTCACACTGAACTCGTAGACCTCTCCTCTCGTAGTAACCTGATACTTTTTACCGAAGCGTTCGACTTCAACATTGTAGGATTTACCATCAAGAAGAATCGAAAGGTGAGCCGGAGATATTCTGGAAATGCTTACAATCTTCTTCTCACCGTCAATCTCAACTTCGAAAAGCTCATCATGGGGGCGGACTTCAAGCCTTGAAGCCTCCACTCTGAGCTGATGTTCGCCGTCATATACTTCGTATGCCACCGTACATCCTTCCAGATAGTTTCCACCTGTCGTCCTGTTTCATATCGGAAACAAAATCCACTTTTTCATCATTCATCGCTACTATAGTGGCCGCGATCGCGGCGATCTCAAGGAAGTTGTCTGTTCTATGATGTTCGATCCTGGCCACGATACCCGTATTGTAGTTCCCTTCAACAAAGCCCTTATCCACCAGTATTTTCCTGTGGAAAGGTATGGTTGTTTTGACGCCCTTTATCTTGTACTCATCAAGAGCTCTCAACATCCTTGCAATGGCTTCCTGCCTGTCTCTACCCCAGGTTATGACCTTTGAAAGAAGCGGGTCGTAGTAAACCGGTATGTCGTAATCCGCCGAAATCCCCGATTCAATCCTGACCCCCGGACCGGAGGGTTCAACAAGCTCCCTGATGTAACCTACAGAAGGGAGGAAAGTCTCCGGATCCTCCGCTGAGATCCTGCATTCGATTGCTGCCCCGTTTATCCCGATATCTTCCTGGTTGAACCTGAGTTTTTCACCTGATGCGATCCTGATCTGTTCCTTGACCAGATCAATTCCCGTTATCATTTCGGTTACAGGATGTTCAACCTGCAGCCTGGTGTTAACCTCGAGGAAGAAGAAATTCCCGGACGAATCAACAAGAAATTCCACCGTACCTGCGTTCGTATATCCAGAGGCCTTGACGGCAGCAATTGCGGCTTCACCCATTCTGCCCCTCATTGCGGAGTCGAGCATACAGCAGGGGGACTCCTCAATCAGTTTCTGGTAACGTCTCTGTACCGAGCATTCCCTCTCGTTGAGATGTATAACATTACCGTAGTTGTCAGCGAGAATCTGCATTTCAACATGTCTCGGATCGATCAGGTACTTTTCCAGAAAGATGTCCGGATTCCCGAATGCGGAGAGGGCTTCGGCCTCTGCTCTTCTGAAGGCAGACAGGAGTTCATCCTCCGAATGCACAACGCGTACTCCCTTTCCCCCGCCTCCAGCCGCTGCTTTGAGCAGAACGGGGTATCCTGTTTCCGAGGCAGCTGCCAGAACTTCGGATTCGGATTTCAAGGGCTCCATTGCTCCAGTTATTATGGGGATCCCGGCCTTCTCCATCACCTTTCGCGCTTCCGTCTTGTTTCCAAGAAGTAACATTGAATCCGCATCCGGGCCAATGAAAATAAGCCCCATCGCAACGCAGGCCGCTGGCAGAGCAGGATTTTCGGCAAGGAATCCGTAACCGGGGTGAATCGCCTGACATCCGGCTTTCAGCGCGGTCTCTATAATCCTGTCAATTACCAGGTAGCTCTCCACCGAAGGAGCAGGGCCTATTTCGTAGGCTTCGTCCGCATACCTTACATGCTTGGCTGATCTGTCAGCCTCGGAGAAAACAGCCACCGAAGTTATTCCTGTTTCGTGACAGGCCCTTGCTATTCTAACGGCTATCTCACCTCTGTTCGCTATCAGGATTTTACTGATATCCTTCATAACGGTCCATTCCCATGCTTCCTTGGAGGCATACTCTCGCGTTTACCATCCAGGATCCTGAGCGAGGAGATCAATTTGAATCTGGTCTCGTGGGGCTTGATCACCTCATCTATGTATCCCATCCCTGCTGGAACCCATGGATTGTTGAACATTTCGTTGTATTCGTCGATGAGAAGCTGCCGCTGAGATTCAGGGTCTTCATCCTTTGCGATCTCCCTTTTGAACAGGATCTTGACAGCCCCCTTAGCTCCCATCACCGCTATCTGCGCTGTAGGCCACGCAAAATTCATATCAGCACCTATATTCTTGGAATTCATCGCTATGTAAGCTCCACCGAACGCTTTTCTGGTTACAACGGTAATCCTTGGTACGGTAGCTTCGCAGAAAGCGTAAAGGAGTTTCGCCCCCTCCTTGATAACCCCCGCATGTTCCTGTTCAATTCCCGGAAGGAAACCGGGTGCGTCCTCAAAAACAATCAGAGGTATGTTGAAGCAATCGCAGAACCTGATGAACCTTGCAGCCTTGGCGGAAGAAAGGGTATCCAGTACACCGGCAAGCACTGCAGGCTGATTCGCGACGATACCCACTGGCATTCCATCCATTCTTGCGAATCCCACCAGCATGTTGGGTGCATACTCTTCATGAACCTGAAAGAGCTTTCCTTCGTCCACAACGGACTGGATTACTAATTTCATGTCATAGGGTTTTGATGAATCCGATGGTACTGCCGTATCCAGCGATTCGTCACTTCTTTCCACAGGGTCAGTGCATACCATTCTGGGGGGATCGCTCATGTTGTTCTGAGGGAGATATGTCATGAGTTCCCTGATCAATGCGAGACATTTCTCCTCGGAGCTGACAACAAAGTGGGAAACACCGCTTTTCCTGCTGTGTGCGGCCGCTCCACCAAGATCCTCGAAGGTAACATCCTCATGAGTAACTTCTTTGATAACATCGGGTCCAGTAAGGAACATATAACTTGACTTATCAATCATGAAAACGAAATCGGTCAGGGCGGGAGAATAAACAGCTCCGCCTGCGCATGGCCCCATGATGGCCGATATCTGAGGTACAACACCGGATGCTTTAACGTTTCTGAAGAAAATGTCCCCATAACCAGCCAGGGAATTAACTCCCTCCTGTATCCTTGCCCCGCCGGAATCCTTAATGGCGATTATCGGAATACCGTTCTTCAAAGAAAGATCCTGCAGCCTGGATATTTTGTCAGCTACCGCTTTTGAAAGGGATCCGCCAAAAACAGTAAAATCCTCTGCGTAAACGTAAACCTGCCGACCGTGAATTCTTCCGTAACCTGTTACTACGCCATCTCCCGGGATCTTCCTCCCCCCCATGCCGAAATCATTGCAATTGTGGGTAACCAGCATGCCCATTTCATTGAATGTCTCCTGATCAAGAAGCAAATGAAGGCGTTCTCTTGCAGTCAGCTTGCCCTCCTCATGCCTTTTTCTGATCTTGTTCTCACCGCCACCTGAAAGTGCTTCAGATCTTAAATCATCAAGTCTGGACACATGAACCCCCTTGATTTCATGAATAAATAAAAATGTCTGATCAGTCTTCCCTCCTGATTAGTATAATCATACCTGTAGTATCCTCGCTTACATAGACCCCACCTTCGGTATCCACCGCAACATCTTCAATATTGTAAAAGCCTTCGGCAAAAGTAGTTGCCGTACCGTTTTCATCCACCATGGAAAGCCTCCCCGAACCAGTTCCCGTATCCTCCTCAGCAATGTACAGAGGAAAAAACCCATCGAAGCTACAGGAGATACCTTCGCAGGAACGAAGGCCCCTGCAGAAAACTTCCCATTCTCCGGAATATGGATCGATACGAATCAGTGAAGCCTGAATGAAGCCATAGCCGGAGAGCTCGTTGCACACGTATATCACCCCGCTGCTGTCGGAAATAAGATCTGAACAACTCCATAGATACAGCGAAGAGAAAATCGGATGAGATCCGTTCCTGTTAACCATGCGAACACCGGTCTGTATCGGGGGCATGGTGGATCCTTCCAGGCTGGATTCTGTAACAGCAAAGGTACTCTCATCAATAAATACAACTCCTTCAGGATACTGAAGACTGTCGCAGAGAATCTCCAGCTCTCCTGAAGCCTCTATCGCTATCAGACGGCCGTATTCAACATCCTCTGTAACGTAGATCAGCCCTGAGCTGTCTGCTGCCAACCCCTCGGGGTTACTCAGATTCTCAGCTACAATAATCGCATTTCCATGTTCATCTATCCTGTAAACGGCCCCTTTACTTTCCGAAGCGGCATACAGGCACCCACTGGAGGAGAATACAAGTCCGTCAACCCCGCTGATTTCTGTGCTGAATACCGTTGCCATAAATCCATCGGGAAGCGTTATTCTTGAAAGGGTGTCTCCATGATCAAGCCCATCGGAATTGGAGGGCGTGCCGATTGCTATAACCGTTACAATCATGAAAAGTAGTGTATTATGCATTGTTCCAATCTACAAGTTATGGAAAAGAACTATAGCGTATAACCATTGCAAAATTGTATCTGAACGTGTTGAAGTCAAGATGAATGAAAACATCATCCGGATCAGCATGGGGAATGGACTGCCATTAATGTAAATATTCAATCTTGACGTAAACGTTTCTCTGTTCTCTATTAGGAATGTGTTTAAATTCGTTGCTGAATGAAAAGAATTGAAACGAAAGGTTTGCTATCAACTCTTCAATCAGGATCCTTCTGATCGAGTACAACCTTCAGGATGCACGGAATTTCCGCAGCATTCTGGAAAAAGTATCATCTGATAGGTTCCTCATTGAGCGGGTGGATGATCTGGCTTCAGCACTTGACATGATCAAAAAACAGGACTTCGATGTAATAGTAGCAGACCTGGATCTTCCCGACAGTTCCGGCATCGAAACCGCGCTGCAGATCTGCCGCAATGCCCTGAAGGTACCTCTTGTTGTTCTTACGGAGATCGATGACGAAAAAACCGAACTCGATGCCCTGAAGGCGGGAGCCCAGGATTTTCTTGTGAAGGGAATGCTACAGCCGGATTCCATCTGGAGAGCAATCCGCCATTCCATTGAGAGAAAGCAGATGGACTGGCAGCTGCGGCTTACAAGGCGCAGGCTTAGAATACTTCATGATACTGCATCAAAACTTGAAGTATGCACAATGAAAAAAATTGCGTTTCAACTCGCCATAGATTCGGCCAGGATACTCCTCCCGGATATAATGTGCCAGATACTCACTGAGAAAGATGGAATACTTACTGTTATAGCCGCATCACCTGAATTGATCGATCGCATCGGAAGCGAGACGAACCTCGATTTTGGTCTTGCCGCAATGACATTTGCGGAGAAGCGTACATTCCAATTTAAAAGTCATGACGATATACCTCAAGTCAACTCGGAAAATGAACCTTTCAGATCCGGGATATCTATGCCCATCGGTTCAAGTGCTGTTTTTCTATGCATCTCACACGAACCGGACGTCTTCTCGAATGACGATACAAACATGCTTGAAATGCTTGCCGGATATCTTACCGGAACGGTGGACAGAATCAGTCTTGAGCGAAAACTCAGAAATCTTGCCATTCATGACCCTCTTACAGGAGTATTCAACCGCAACTTCTTCCAGATAGCACTGAATCGTGAAAAACTCAGGGCTGAGAGGTACAAATCCAGTATCGGTTTTCTGATGGTCGATATAGACAACTTCAAGGAAATCAACGACCTCTATGGCCATTTGAACGGGGATAAGATACTGAGGGAAGTAGCTGCATATCTGGCTGAATCCATCAGAGAGTCCGATTATCTCATCCGCTACGGAGGAGACGAATTCCTCTTGATACTGATAGAAACGGGACAGACTGCAGTGATAGTGAGGGACAGGATAATCAACGGCTCGAAACTGGCGGAAAAGACTATTCTTCTTATCGGTACACCGGTAACACTTTCAATCGGCCAATCTCATTGGAATTCTGAATCCGGTATGTCAATCCGCGAAACCCTGGCCGAAGCGGACCGCAGAATGTATGAACACAAAAGAAGCAAGTAGGTCAGGTGCGCGCCGGACACTCTTCTGGTTCATTCAAGCTTGGCTCGCTGCCAGGCATTCTCCATCATCCTGATATCGGCTTCATTAAGGGAAAACCCTGCTTCCTTGAGTATTATCTCCATTTTTGTGAACCTGTCTATGAATTTGCGATTATTGCCCCTTAGCACCGCTTCAGGCTCGAAACCAAGCAGTCTGCAGAAATTAACGATGCTGAACAATACATCGCCAAGCTCAGCGTTCTGAGCTTTAGTATCACCATTTTCACACGAATTCTCGAATTCGCGGATCTCTTCGAAAATCTTGCTCAGCGCACCCCGTGCATCAGGCCAGTCAAACCCCACTTCGGAAGCTCTCTGCTGAATCCTCCACGCCGTCTGAAGGGCTGGCATCCCGGATGGAATTGAACCGAAGAATCCCTCATCCTTCTTTTCCAAGGCTTTGATAGCCTCCCACTGCTGTTCTACCTCCCCTGCGGAAAGAGCGTTCTGCTGCTCAAACACGTGTGGATGCCGCCTGATGAGTTTTTCAGATATACCTTCAACAACATCCACGAGTGAAAATTCACTCCCCTCTTCACATATCTCAGCTGACATGATGATATGAAGCAGAAGATCGCCCAGTTCAGCCATGAGAAGCTTCATGTCATTCTTCTCGATTGCATCGGCAACTTCGTAGGCTTCTTCGAGCATGAATGGGCTTAGCGATTCAACAGTCTGTTCCCTGTCCCAGCTGCAGCCGGCAGGACTTCGGAGCTTGCGTACGATCTTAACAAGGCCGGTAATAGCAAAGATAAATTCATCCATTGAATCAGCCATGAATGGCTCCAACGCCAAAGGATTCCCCGGCTTCCATATACAGTTCTGATAGAGTGGGGTGAGGATGGATCATCCCCCCTATTTCAGATGCTTTTGCACCCAGATTTACCGCCATGACGGCTTCGCCGATAAGACTGCTTGCATCGACGCCGACCATCTGAACTCCTACTACGATGTCATCTTTCTTTCTGGCGATTATTTTCACAAAGCCTTCCGTTTCATTCATTCCCACCGCCTTACCGTTCGCGATGTACCTGGAAATACCTGTTCTGACGGAAACACCCCTCTTTTCCCACTCCTCCTGACCAGGACCTACCACGGCTATTTCAGGGGAAGTGAAAATGCAGCCGGGCATCGCATCAGGATTGATTTTCCTGTTACCACTTCCGAACATATGGTCCACAGCCGCCAGAGCCTGAGCGCTTCCCGCGTGGGCGAGCTGCCATTTTCCGGTAACATCACCAGCTGCGTAGACCCCCTCCAGATTCGTCATCTGGTTCTCATCCGTCTGAATTCCAGCAGATGAGAATTCAACCCCGGCCGCTGAGAGGCCCAGACCCTCAGTTCTTGCCTTTCGGCCGATAGAAACGAGAATCCTTCCGGCAGACAGCTGCATTCCATCGACCAGAATGACTTCGGCACCATTATCAGATACCTTTACCTGCTTCGCCGCATTTCCGGTGATGATCTTTACACCTTGCCGCTTCAGGGAATTGTGAACAACCCGTCTGATATCATCATCTATGCCAGGCAGAATTGAAGGCAGCATCTCAACAACAGTTATTCCGACGCCAAGACTGGTGAAGATGGATGCGAATTCACAGCCTATCACTCCCCCCCCTACAATGATCAAACTCTCGGGAAGACTGTCCCATGAAAGGACATCACGGCTTGTCTGAACCCCATCTGCTGAAAACGGCCCCGGCATCATGGGAAGGGATCCGGGGGACAGCAGTACATGATCAGTTTCAAGCAGAACATCGCCGGCGATAACCTCACCCGGGTTCTTAACTATCGCGTGGGTGCGGAATACATCGATCCCAAGGTGTTTGAAGTGTGCTTCCACACCCTTTCTCAGGCGCTTAACCACCATATCCTTTCTTTTTGAAAGCATATCCCATGAGAAGGACAGGCTTCCTTCAAGGCCGTATTTTCGGGCATTTCGCGATTGCCTCAGAAGGGTTGTGCTGGCAACCAGGGTTTTGGTCGGGATGCATCCTCTGTTAAGACAGGTTCCTCCCAGATGATCCTCTTCCGCAACCGCAACCCTCTTACCGAGTTGAGCAGCCCTTATCGCAGGAATGTATCCTGCCGGCCCCCCGCCTATTATCACCAGGTCATATTTATTCATTGCTTGTCCTTGTCAGTTTTAGTGTTATGTCAAGCATCAAATGATGCATCCTGCTCGTCCTTTGACGTTCCTGCGGCGTTACGGATTCAGTTACATAGCGCTGCTATGAGCCTTCATCCGCGCCTTGCAGGAACACCAGATCACTTCGCAATTATACACTATCTGAGACTTGACATGACAGAAGGGGGGGAAAACAATACATGACGATTGAATCTTAATAAAATATGATTGGGTTAATCAGACGGAAAGGCCAGGCTTCCTATGCATATATTCATGATTCTGTGTCTAATACCTCTAACAGTTGACTTCAATGAGCTTTCCGCACAGCTTCATTTTGATACTGGTATGGCATATATGCAACAGGGGCTTCTTGAGCAGGCTGAAGAGGAATTTCAGATGACTCTTGAAATCGGGGGAGATTATCATTCTGCTCTGCTTGGCCTTGGAATGATCCATGCGATGCGGCAATCCTGGGACCGTGCCGCTTATTACTTCAGGCTGTACATAGATACCTGTCCCAACGATTATCGCGGGTTCTACGAACTGTCGAAATTGTATCTTGAAACTGCAAAACCCGACAGCGCTGCTTTCATGTCAGACAGTGCATTTATCCGCGCACCGACAACCCCGGATATCTGGCTGCAATGCGGAAGAGCATGGCTGGAGCTTGGGGAGATGGACTCGGCTGAAATGTGGTTCTCAAAGGGGGTTCAGTGTCAGGGATCCACAGCTCTGGAATCACTTGTCCTGCTTGCGTCGGTCTACAGGAGGACATCAAGGGGAGCCGAGGCGAGGGAGATCCTTCTACCCGTTGTTGAGACAGGTTATGCCCCCGCCTGCTGGGAACTTGTCAAGGTTTATCTGGGATGGAAGGATTACCTCAGGGCTGGTGATGCTATCAACAGATACCTCATGCTCTCACCGGAAGGTTATTATGCGGACTCGGCGCTGCTTGTTCTTGAGGAACTGGGAGAATCAGGGCAGTACATTCCATAAAAAGAAAGAAAACTGAAATGGCCGGGAAAGGCTTCTTTGGATCGCTATTCGATTTTTCGTTTGAGAACTTCGTTTTTCCGAAGATAGTTAGAATTTTCAGAAGAAATTGCAGTTCACTGAGTCCGAGTTCGCTACTGTACTGTTTAAGGAAGTTTAAGGAAAATGTGACTACTCTTGTCAAACGGAGGTTTGTGCTTTCCAGATAGGATCGAAGATTTCAAGTCAAGATTGACATATACACAACCGGACTGTAAATTAGTATTGTTATAAGAGTGAGAAGAATTGTCTATATTTGTAGATAATGAAGTAAACAGCATACTCCTGTGTATGCGCAATGAAAGGAACGTTTGGATGAAAATCCTTGTTTTTGTGTTCGTGCTTGTACTGACCGGAGTGGTTGTTGCCGAGGAGGCAAGCTACACTTCGATGGATAGATGGGCCTACCAGAGTTCCGGGACGATCGAATATGCACCCCTTATTCCGGAGACCGATGCGATTAACACTTACACAGATCTCGCCACATTCGAGGCTGCCAATCCGGGGTTGACCCACGAGGACTACTCCAGCACGCTCGTGCCGGCCAGCTCGGTGCTGTCCGATGCCGGTTCACTGGACTACAACACCAACAACCTCCTCTTCGCTCTCCATACCATCGTTGATGGTATATCACTTTGGGAACAGTCCGGAAACGACATGGTCGTTCTCACACCTCCGTTCGCGGGTGTGACCAGCGTCAGCGTGGGTCCCAACAGTTTCGGAGACAACGCCGTATATAACTTCACACTCCCGACAATGGCCTTCGGCTGCTTCATCGTAATGCCCAACGGAGGAGCCTTGGTAAATATCGAGGTGTTTGGAGCGAGCGGTTCGCTTGGTACTACCTCTACCACCGGAGCAACCGGCGACGGCGCCTTCTGGGGCGTGAGCTGCTACGACGAGAATATTACAAAAATCGAGTTCAACTGCCCTGGTGGCGATGGCGAACTTTTCGCAAACGTTCAGTTCGGTCTCCCCACTGCCCTCCAGAGGAGCACCTGGGGTGAGCTGAAGACCTGCTTCTAGTAGTTCTTCAATATTGATATTTCGAGATAGGCCCCTTCCCTGCATCGACAGGGGAGGGGCTGATTTTACAGCCACCGAAATCAGGCGTTTTCCTTGCAGTCTGCTCTCCACCATAAAGCGGCAATCAGAAACGCGATAGCTTCGCCCAGTGTTATCCAAAGTCTGGCAGCAATGGAGATCAGAGAAGCCTGCCCCGGCTCGAATGAAGTCATAATTATCCCTATGAGCCAGACAAGGGAAATTTCCCGGATTCCCAGACCCCCCGGAGAGAAGACTGCAAGAAACCCGATCCCAACGGCCGTGGGAAGAAGGAAAGCTCCGGGGTAGAAGGGCAGATGCATACCGAAGCTTCTTGCCAGAAAGACGAAAGCCACTCCCTGTAATAGGAAAACAAGAATGTAAACAGGCAGAAGTTTGAGAATATTGGCAAAACCAGGATCCCCAAAGTTAAAGTCCTTTCCGGTGATTGATCCGACGATCTTCAGCAGCTTTCTGAAAGTTCCGGGATGTGCGGCAAAAAGTACAACGGCTACCGATGCTACAACGATTATCACACTCAGCGTGGTTCCAAGACCAATCCGCCTGGCGGCCAGAGGAATCACTGGCAGCGACATCAGAAGACATCCCGCGACTATAAAGAGGGTTTCCAGTATGAGAGCATGCCCGGTCTCCGACGTGGACATACCTATTTTCCTGGAAAGACCAATCTTCCCAACAGCTCCCCATACTTTGCCGGGGATGTACTTGCCCACTTGAGCAAGAAAATGAACGTTGAATGCCTGACCAAATGAGATATCCGCACCCGCAACGGAGCAGACCAGCATCCATGACCAGGCGGCTGCCAGAAGGTGCAGTATCATGAGCAGGAATGAAATGACAAACAGCAGCGGGTCAAAAAGCAGTAGCTTTGAAAATCCTCCAGCCTCGGCAGCACCCCTCAGAAAGGAATCAACCAGGTAATACAGCGCCGCAGCGGTGAGCAGTAACCCAATAATATGGAACAGCGTTTTCTTCAACTGTATCTCCTTACCGGACTGCACATGCAGATATGCCGGACATACTCCTGGTATCTGCTCAGTCTTCAGTCCAGTATGCTGAGTTTGGCTCCTGATTTTTTTCCGGGTGACTTACCGTTCCGGGAGAACACTATGGATTCAAAATGCGGAAGGCTGGCAGTATCAAGAAGCATTTCAAGAACATCCCTGGAAGAATCTTCTGCCAGCAAGAATACTTCAGCCAGACGCTCCTTGAGTATCCGCTCTCTATCCTCTTCCGATGAAGAGGAATCCTTTTCCCATTGTTCAGGGTCTTCAAGCATGATCAGCATTCGCCTTGCGGTTATATCCTTCTTCATGGTGAGGTCCCAGAAGGTTTTTGCATCCCGCGAGGCTAAAAGTTCAAGAATCTGGCTGGAAAGTGTACTCTTCGATATCAGGTCACCAGAGAAAAGATCATGAAGGCTGTTAAGCCTCTCATTCAGATTCATTTTGAGTTTCTCTGAGTCAATGTCTTCGTACATATTCTATTACTCTATCCTGTATGCTCTGTTTCAGGAGGTTCGGACAATCTTATAAAACTTCTTACCAGATCTGCTCCATCCATTTTTCCCTCTACTGAATCATAACCCCTTAGAGCCCCTGCAAAAACCCTTACGGAAGCATCTTCGCGATTCAGAACATTTCTAACAACACAATTGCTGTAAAGCCAGTGCAGAATTGAGCTGTCATGGTATTCCAGAATAAGCTCAAACCACTCAAGTGATCTGTCTCTGTACCCCATGATTCGATTCAGTAGTACATCCAGCCCGAACTCCGTTAAGGCTGATACAGCAACACCGGTTCTGGGATACCTGAAATCATCAACTGCGTCACACTTCGTCCAGACAGTCAGTCTCGGTATCGATTCTTTAACACCTATCCGCTGTAGTGTTTTTCTTACAGCATTGATATGCCTGCCTCTGGAAGGGCTTGATCTGTCAACTGCCACCAGCAGCAGGTCTGATTTCCTGACTACATCAAGTGTTGTATGAAAACTCGCGACGAGGGTCTCGGGGAGTCTTTCAATGAAACCCACGGTATCCGATATCAGCACTTCGGAATTGTCCGGGAGTATCATTCGGCGGGAAGTCGTATCAAGGGTTGCGAAAGGCTTGTCTGCAGTGTAAAGCAGGGTATTGCAGAGAGAGTTGAGAAGAGTGCTTTTACCGGCATTCGTATATCCTACAATTGTAATATTGAACATTCCCGTACGTCCTGCCGAGACTATCTTCCAGCGGGATTCAACATCTTCAATTTTCTTCTCAAGGAGTGATATCCTGGATCTTGCCCGTCTGCGATCTATCTCAAGCTGTGTTTCTCCCGGACCCCGGGTTCCAATACCTGCACCCAGTCTTGAAAAATGATGCCACATGCCGGACAGCCGTGGCAGGGCATATCGAAGTTGAGCCAGTTCTATCTGAAGCTTGGCTTCCCTGGTTCGCGCCTGTTCAGCGAATATGGCCAGTATGAGTTCCGTGCGGTCAATTACCTTGCAGTTTGTTGCTTCTTCAAGTCTCGACACCTGACCTGAAGATAGATTATGATCGAAGACTATCGTACTGGTCTCTTCCCTGAGGGCAATTTCCCTCAGCTCTTCAACCTTGCCTCTGCCCAGGAATAGTCTGGGATCCGGTGTTTTTCGCTTCTGAGATTCCTGCGCAACAACAGCACCACCGGCAGACTGAATCAAAGCTATCATCTCCTGAGTGGATCCAGCCTCTTCCGATTCATTTCCTATATATGCTCTTACAAGAATAACCCTTTCGAGCTCAGTGAGTTGTTCGGTGGAATGCATAATTCAGATATATTTCTTGTAGTGATTTATTTTTTCCCGCTTGACTTCTTCCGGGATTTCTCGGTTCCCGAGGTTTTCTTTGATCCCGATTCCTCTTTCACAGCCTTATCTTTCTCAGCGGTTCCATCATCCTCGTGTGTACTTATGCTACTCTGTTTTCCCTTGTTCACCTCATTGTTCTGCTGAACGCCCTCCTGGGCATATTGCTTTATAAGATCCCTGGCAGAGTCACTGCGTATATTTCTTACCAGGGCTACCTCACCGGCGAATACACTGATTGCTTCGTTAAGTACGCGTTTCTCGGATGGGTTCATTTTGTTCAGAATGGACCGGGCAATTATATCTCTAATGGCTTTAGCCACTTCCCTTGGCTCCCCCGAATGAACCCTGTCTTTAAGTTTTTCTATTCTTCTCCGCCAGTCCTTGGGCAGTTCGTCCGGCTCCCTGAAAAGCTCCTGAAGAGCATCATCAAGTTCCTCCTCGGAAACAACCGGTCTCAGTTCGGCTTCATCGAGACTCTCAGTAGGCACCATCACTCTTTTCTTTCCAACTACAATATCAATTACAACGCATTCACAAATCTCACCGGAAATCATCTGATCGGATATCTCCGTAATGACTCCGGCGCCATGAATCGGATCAACAACTTTACCATTTATAGAATACTTCATCAATCCTCCTCAAAATAACAATTTTCAGTATAATATTCAAGTTTTAAAAATAAAAGTCAATGATAAGAATATGTTTTTCTAGTTACCAAGAAGGATCCAGATATCAGGCGCGTTCGGTGCGGCTGCCCTGGAATGTTCGCCTGCGTCACTCTCAAGAAGCAATTTTCTGAACTCTTCCTCAGCAGCAGACAGCAGGGGCAGATTATTACGGTAAAGAAAGAGTGTGTAATCAAGGCTTGCAGGTATCCCCAGTTCCGTGTTCAGTCTGTCTCCGTTACGAAAATCCACGACAGTTATCAGCCATTCCTCTCCATCGAGGATAATGCTCATGTTATTCAGAACTGATCTCACCCAGGTTGCAGCTCCCACCCCACCGTATGTACCTTCCAGACCGTGATTCACTATGTCAACGTACAATGTGCCCGCAGGGTCTGAAACGGGCACTACGATACCAGACAGTAAACTGTCATCGGTGAGGTCGCTGCCAAGAAGCAGCGATATATCAACGGGTTTAATCACTATTGCGGAATCTTGAGAAGCCAGGTTTTCCGCGATAGAGCGAATCCTTCCCTGGTTCTCATGTGAAAGATACGGATCATCCCTGCGGGCCAACAGTATTGAATTGCTGCGGGGGGTTCCCGTACATGTGTAGACGATGGAATATTCAGATGCCGGACCCTGACGGAATTCACTTGCCCTGCCCGGCTGAGCGGTACCGTTACTTAGCCATATAACAGGTTCGGCAAGGGTATCGCCTTGAAGAGAACCTGTTCCCTCCAGAGGTGGGTTCTGACCGGTCAGAGAGGAATCACTCTCCTGTATCAAAGCACAGGAGTCAGGTTCTGTGCTCTGCTGTTCCTGCGGGCGGCCGGGATGCCTGATCAGGAGTAATGTGGTTATCACTGCAATCATGATTACTGCAATAATCAGAAGAGACTTTTGCTTCCTTCTGTTCCAGAAGTGCTTTCCTTTGCCGCCTGTTTCCACTTGTCTGGTCAAGTCTTCCGGTTCAATACGCTTCAGTTCATTCGCAAGAACTATCAGATTGGGAAATCTATTGTCTGCTTCAGGGGAAACCATACTCTCAAGCAGTTCAAGAACCCTGTCTGAAAGGCAGTTCCATACTTCAACCTGGATCTCACGGTTGTCACTGCCGGCAATTAGCCTGAAAATCAGCAGACCCAATGCGTAAATATCACTTCGTGGATCATCGGCGGTTCTTCCCACTGCCTCTGGAGGCGAGAAGGGAGTGTCCGGTATGCCTCTTGCGCCACCGAGAATAAGGTGTTTGCCAGTGTCAGTTCTGAGAACATTCTCTGGTCCCAGGTAACCAACTCTGTACCCGTCATCATGGATCCTTCTCAGGATATCAAGTAATTTTATTCCCGTTTCAAGTGCATTCGCCTCGGAAAGCCCTCCCTCATTCATAATTGCTTCAACGTACAGTTCCGCGCTGTCTGGAATGGAAAACAGAAGGATCCTGGTTCCGCTGTCATTTCCGGGATGGGTCAGGGAATCGGGAAGGAGAACACCGTCTATCTCCGGCCAATCTCCGGGGGGTAATCCGCCTGAAGATCCGCTGCTGATTTCAGCAAGTATTGCTCTTCCATCAATTGAAACCCTTGCGAGGAGATAGTTTTCCTCCTCTATAAGGATTTTTCCGCCCTCTGCAACGGTTGAAAGCAGGTCAGAAAGCATGTTCTTCAGTAGAGTAGTTCGGAGCTTCCTTTGTTATTATTACATCATGTGCATGGCTTTCCCTGAGACCGGCTGATGTAATTCTTACTATTCGTGCTTTCCCGGGCAATTCTACAACAGTACTGCTTCCCATATAGCCCATACCCTGTCTGAGCCCTCCGATGAGCTGGTTCAGATAATCAACAAGGGGACCCTTGAAGGGAACCATTCCCTCTATACCTTCCGGCACAAACTTCTTCTCGGTTCTATCATTCTGGAAGTATCTGTCGGCACTGCCTTGCTTCATAGCCCCAATTGATCCCATTCCACGGTATACCTTAAACTTTCTGCCCTTGTAAATGGTTGTTTCCCCGGGGCTTTCTGATATTCCGGCAAGAAGGCTTCCTATCATTACGGAGGAAGCCCCTGCAGCAAGTGCTTTCACTATGTCTCCCGAATACTTGATACCACCATCAGCAATAACAGGTACGTTGTAAGCGGCAGCAGCCAATGCGCATTCTTGAACAGCGGTAAACTGGGGGCATCCGACACCTGCGATAACACGAGTAGTGCAGATCGATCCGGGACCCACACCAACTTTTATCCCGTCCGCACCTGCCTTGATCAGATCAACAGTAGCATCGGCTGTAACAATGTTACCGGCTACGATAGAAATATCAGGAAATTCTTTCCTAAGGATTGATACCATTTCAATCACTTTAACCGAGTGACCGTGGGCTGTATCGATAAACAGGCAGTCCACTCCGGCTTCTACCAGAAGGCAGGACCGGGCGATGGTTTCATTACCAGCGCCCACGGCAGCTCCGACTCTTAGACGACCAGATGAATCTTTGCATGCACTTGGATAGTTGATTGCATTGTGTATATCCTTGACGGTTATCAAGCCGATAAGATGCTGCTCTTTGTCAACGAGAGGGAGCTTTTCGAGCCTGTGTTTCCTGAGAAGCACGAGAGCTTCTTCAAGATCCGTCTCGGGCGGGGCGGTTATAAGCCGCTCACGCGGAGTCATAAGTTCTTTTACTGGAGTTGATGAATCGGCCTCAAACTGGTAATCACGGTTAGTCAGCATACCAACCAGTCTGCCGCCCTCCAGAATAGGAAAACCGGAAACTCCCTCCTGCTGCGAAAGCTCAAGGGCATCGGCGATAACAGCATCTACTGTAAGCGTGACAGGATCAATGATCACGCCGCTTTCAGCTCGTTTAACACGCCTGACATGCTTTGCCTGATCGATGGGTGAGAGATTTTTATGAATTACTCCCATTCCACCCTCCTGTGCAAGAGCTATTGCCATGTCAGCTTCAGTCACCGTATCCATTGCGGCGCTCAGAATCGGAATATTAAGGATTATCTCACTGGTAAGCTTTGTTTGAAGATTCGCTTCGGAAGGGAGTATTTCGGATCTCCCTGGAAGAAGCAGAATATCATCATATGTGAGTGCTAATCTGGTGCTGGACAGTTCCATATTCAGATCTCCGTTCAGAATTTATCGGCTTCAATCGCACCAATAGATGAATCTGCCGCATGAAGGGCATGTTTCAACCTGATTGTTCCGTTCTGGAGATGCGAAATACGCGGTCGGCAGCTGTGTGAAACAGCCGCTGCATCTCAGGTTGACAACTGGCACAACAGCATTTCCATAATGTCCGGCAAGCTGATCGTAAATATTTCTGTGTTTACGATCGATAGTTGAGGCCAGTTCGTCCCTCATTTTCTGCAGTTGCTCCGCAGCTGAGTCTGGTGATAACCCGAGCTTTTTCTCCTGCTTACTGATGTCTTTGTTAACCAGATCGGATATCATGACATCGAGATCATGAAGGCTTATCAGTTTTTCAAGTGCTCTATTCATCCGTTTGGTTTCCCTCATGTTCGAATTTCAGTATTGAAGCTGCTTCAGATGAAGAGCTGGCGGACAGTATCTTTTCTGCACCCCCCGAACGGAGGGTTTTTGCAAGGTGTTTGATCAGCTCCATGTGTTCGATCGGTCCTGATGGTTTAACGGGAGTGATGAAAAGTATGATAACTGTTACATTTTCCTCAGGCCATGGGATACCTTCTTCGGATTTCCCGATGATAATCATGAAATCATCAACCAGTATGCTGCGGCAATGTGGCATGGCAATGCCTTCATGTACGATAGTCGGTCCCGCCAATTCCCTCGTTTCCAGTGCGGTTTGAATCAGGCTCTCAGTTGTTTTCTGAAAGGAGAATTCTTTTAGCAGCTCCGTGATAGCATCTTCCCGGTTTTTTGAGCACATATCCCATTTGCCCAGGCACTCTCTTTTCAATTATACCTCCTTTTTGACTTGGTCTTTAATATAGAATTTGTGTATCGTCCTGCAAGTGGCGTATTGAATCCATGTGAGGTGAATATTGTCAGATAAAAATGAAGCCTGTTGCTTTTCCATTTCAGACGAATCCTACGCTCTGCTGCTTAACAACAACGCAGTCACTCGAATATCCCGGCCTCTTTCGCGTCTTCTGGATCGGATTCCGGTTAATCGTGACGCTGTGATAAAGGCTCTTTCCTTTCAGGAGGACGGCTCACTTCCAATCCTTCTGGGTGATCAGATCTGGCTCTCCTCCACAGTAAGTGCCGGCAACGGAAGGATTGTAATACTGAAAAACCCATCCAAACTGGAACTGGAGGAATGGCTGGAAGTTATTCAGGGGGGCAAACCGAGCTTAATAACCGATGGATCAGGAAATATATTTGCCTTGACCGAATCCGCAAACGCGCTTTTTGCAGGGTATGAATTAGCCTCCCTGAAAGATTTTCTTGATCAGGTCTCAATGACTGCTTACCTGTCGGCAAGTTCGAAATGTCTTTCAGGAAACCAGACCAGGGATTTCTCCGTACTGACAAAGAAAGGGCGGAAGAGTAGAAAATCCCATGTGATTTCCCTCAGAGAATCAGGTGTTCTGAACGAACTGCTCATAGCATCATTCTCATCCCCATCAATGGCTATGAGTACATTCGAGCAGGATGATTCAAAGTTCATCCGCACACTGTTTTCAGTAATACCCATACCTGCTATTAGAATTGATGACAAAGGCACCATTATAGCCATGAACACTCATGCTGTTCACCTGATTTCAAAGGTTGACGGCAAGGATCCCATTTCAACTAAATTCATTGACTGGATTACGGAAGAAGACCGGAACAGGGTGGCCAAACTCTATGAAAACCGGATTAGTTCTCTGGTTACTCCATATCTGTTCAAGGCAGGTATAACCATTTCAGATAACGTTATACAGCAGTTCGAATTAACAAGCCTTCTCATGCCTGAGAGGGAAATGTTACTCGTTTTTCTCGTACCAGTTGACAAGATAGAGGGTTCCGATACCGCTCCTCTTATCAGCCAGACAATCAATAAACTGATAGATGTTCTTCGTGAGCCAAATCAGGATAACAACTCTGCAAGGGACATCCTGGAATTTCTAAGAGTTGGTGCAAGTGCAAGGGGAGCTGTCTACGTTTCAAAATCCAGGAGAATTACCGTCGGCGAGGTGACGCTACCTGCCCAGGAAGAACAACTCAAGACAAAGAAAACTGTTTTCTGGACTGATGACTCGCTGGGTCACAATATTACGGTCCCGGTAAATAAGAAGCATGACCAGGCTTACATAACGATCACAGGTATGTCTTCTCGAATTTCAGATCAACTCGGAAGACTCGTACTAAGTCTTGCGCCTGTGCTGGCTGAATACATTCAGTCAAACCATTACATACAGGCTGAGTTCAAGCTTCTCAATGCTATTTCGGTCTTCATGACCAGCCTGCAGGGCCGTGAGCGGAATGTCCGGACTCTGCTTGGTGAGATAGGATCGATCATAGGCGCTGATTACCTGGTTGTTCATACGGTCAGTTCCAGGGAACCTGTTCTCAAGCAGCTGGTTTCATTCGGTACTTCGACTGAACCCGGTATTCTGCGAATTGAGATTCCATCTATAGCATCATGGGCGTATACACATACTGAGATATGCTGCGTTCCGGATACAGCAGTTGATCAGAGATTCTCCCCCATTTTTCCTTCTTCAAGAAGTGAATTGTCCATCCCGCTCATATCCAACGGGAAAACCATGGGAACACTGACAGTTGGCTGCACCAGGAGGGATGCTTTCGGTTACCCTCTGGGAGGATTTCTTCAGACGATAGGCACAGCTCTTTCGCTTTGGTTGTTCATGGACAGCAGTGGAATGCGGGATGCAGGGAGCGTTCATAGTAAGAATAAAGCCGACGAAAACAACCCGGGGCTGGAAGATCTGTTATTGAGTCTTTCATACCGCATGAGAGCTCCCATTACTACTCTCAGAGGTCATACGGACCTTCTCTTTTCAGAGAAACTCGGTAAACTGACAGAAGAACAGAGAAAATCACTTGTCTCAATGAATACCGCTCTGATAAACCTGGTTGAATATGCCGAAAGAATGCTTAACTTCATGAAGATTGAATTGAGCGAGGAAAACCTTGAAATATTGTGGGCCAGGCCTTCTGATGTGGTTTCCTCACTGCTGCCGATCCTCTCAGAGAAGGGCAGAACCCAGGGTGTTACCGTTAGCGCAGAACTTCCTTCTGAGCCATTCACTGCACCCTTCGATAGATCCATGCTCGAACAGATAATCGGCAATCTTGTAAACAATGCCATACAGCATAACATATCTGGCGGATCCGCCAGGATAGAAATCAAATTAGAAGGCAGCAATTACTGGATACTTGAGGTTTTCAACACTGGAGAAGGAATTGCCCCCGAGGATCTTCCAAACGTTTTTGACAGGTTCTATACGGGCAGCAGTTCAGGCAGATACGCAGCAGGGCTTGGAATCGGTCTGACCATTGTAAAAAGCTTCGCCAGTCAGATGGGCGGTACGGTCAGTGTCCGGAGCAGGCCGGGATTCGGTACCTGGTTCACAGTTCGGCTTCCATTATCCTGATGAACTCAAAGAGACTTTCCAGAACCAGCATGCAATACAGCCTCCCTCCGGAGCTGATCGCTCAGAAACCCCTGAATGACAGAACAGGAAGCAGACTTCTCACAGCGGATATCAGTAAGGGCAGCCTCGGGGACACGGTTTTCAGCAGACTGCCCGATTTTCTTGTTCCTGGTGATCTTCTGGTTCTGAATAATACAAGAGTTTTCAGAGCCAGGCTCTCGGGCAGGAAGGCTGAAACAGGAGGCAAGGCGGAAATATTCCTGTTGAAAAAACTGGATGAAAGCAGATGGAAAGCACTTGTCCGTCCCGGCAGGACGGCAAAGCCGGGAATGCGGCTGGAATTCGGAAATGGCCTTTACTGTACTTTGGAAAAGCGTTTGAAGCAGGGCAGGGCAGTAATCAGATTCAACCCCGGGAAGGATACTGAACAGAAGCTCCGGGAAACAGCGCAGATTCCGCTGCCTCCCTACATTAAACGGGATCCTGAGAAGCTGGATGACACGAGATATCAAACCGTCTACGCATCTGAAACCGGAGCGGTAGCTGCACCCACTGCTGGACTTCATTTTACATCAACTCTTCTTGCCAACCTTCAGGATGCCGGCATAGACAGTGTTCATGTAACTCTGCACGTGGGACCCGGGACATTTCAGCCGCTCCGTCAGGAGATTCTTGAAGATAACAACCTTGATCCGGAGGAATACCATATTTCCGCGGAAAGCCTTGCGGCAATTAGAAAGACGCAAAGTGCCGGAGGAAGGATAGTGGCTGTGGGAACAACAACCACCAGGGTTCTCGAGTCCATTGACATTGAATCGGGAGAGTCTTTATCAGGTGAGACTGAAATCTTTATATTCCCTCCATACAGATTCAGGAACGTGGATGTGCTGATAACGAATTTTCATCTTCCCGGAAGTTCTCTTTTGTGCCTCGTAGCAGCTTTTATGGGATATGAATTCATGATGAAGGCCTATCAGCATGCTATTTACGAATCCTACCGCTTCTACAGTTACGGAGATGCAATGCTGATTGAACAGGAGTCCAGAAAATGACCGTCACATCCAGAAAATACGCTCTGCGTAACAGAATATCCCCCAGTGTACAGCAGCTTGCCGGACTGTATATACTAGAGTTCGCTGTAATTCTTTCCTGGACACTCCTTCTGAACACTGTTTTCAACTTCATTTCAGGAAGCTGGTTTATCCTCCTGCCTGTCAGCTACCTTCTTGCCGTTACCATGCTGGCATGGCTGGAAAGGGCTCGGACAGGTACCAGGGGACAGTGCCCTCTTGAGGCATTCGGCCTTGCCGAGATCAGCTTGAATGGCTTCAAGCCTTCCGAATGGCAGACTCTGATCAGGCTACTTCTGACTCCTCCCCTTCTTTTACTTCTGTGCGCCGGACTGGTACCGGTATCTCGAACGGGTAAAACTATTCTACAAATGATCTCAGGCACAAGGATAGTACCTCTAGATTCCGATATGGACCCCAGACCAAATGTGGAGATTTTCCGGAGCAGGAAAAAAGCTTTGATGAAAGTGATCTCGTACACCATGGTTTCCCTGATGGTTGCGACCATAATTATTCTAGTTCCTTCGGAACTCTCAGTAGTCGGAACCGGAGGAAGGATAGCTTCTCTTCACAGCCTGCCTTCGACCGAAAGAGACCTTCTTGCCAAGTATCTGGAAATCAAGGCGATGTATCCGGACAGTCTTGAATTCCATGTCAGGCTTGCAAGCCTTTACTACAGAAACAATATGGAAGAGGACCTGCGGCTTGAGCTTGAACAGATAAGGAGCCTTGATCCGGATCACTCAATTCTCATGCTTGAGGAAGACTTTTCGGTCACCATGGAGGATCTCATGGTTGAGCAGGACTCCTCTTTCGCCGATTCAATACCGGCAGTTATTACGGTAGCTACTGTACCTGCTGTTGAGGAAACTACCGCTGTGCAGGATTCTGTGGTTCTTCAGCCGGATTCAGTATCGCCCGACCCGGGGCTTGCAGCCTCCGATTCAATCGCCACACCTCTGGATTCAGTTCCAACAGCAGATTCAACTGAGATAGATGACATTGTCGATACGGGTTCCCCTGGTGTATCGACAGCAGAAGACAGCATACCGGAAATTGAAACCCCGCTTTTCCATCCTGATGAAACTGCCCCGGAAGAAATCCCCGATAGTACCGTTATCGAAGATAGTACAGCCCCAGAAGACAGCACAATTCCCGTTACCGAAGACACCACTACGGTTGTAAGCGTGGACACCACTGCGGTTGTAAGCGTGGACAGCACGGAATCTCCTGCGGATATTGAAAGCGATGATACTTCAGAAGATTTTCCGCAGCCGGAACCTGAAACTGAAGGGATATAGTTCTGGAACCCATTCCTTCGTTCACTCTCCTGGGAAGGTCGGGAAAAGCCCGAAGAGGCCTTCTGAATCTTGCCCATGGAAAGATTGAAACGCCGGTATTCATGCCTGTTGGCACCCAGGCCAGTGTAAAGACCGTCAGAAATTCCGATCTTCTAAAGGATAACTGGCAGATAATTCTCAGCAATACATACCATCTGTATCTCAGGCCCGGCGCTGAGGTTATTGCAGATGCCGGTGGTCTTCATCAATTCATGTCATGGGATAGGAATATCCTCACCGACAGCGGCGGATTCCAGCTGTTCAGTCTTTCAAAACTTAGAAAACGTTCCGAGGAGGGTTACCATTTCCAGTCACATATCGATGGCTCCAGTCATCTTCTTACACCGGAGAAGGTCGTTGAACTCCAGAAGATATTCGGGAGCGATATCATGATGATACTTGACGAATGTCTTGAACAGCCAAGCGACAGGCCTCGAACTGAAGAATCCCTGGATCTGACTCTCAGGTGGGCTGAACGGGCCAGAAAAATTCACCCCGGGGGTCAGCAGGCGCTTTTCGGTATCGTACAGGGAGGAGCTTACCCGGATCTCAGAAAAAAATCGGCAGAAGTTCTTGCAGGAATGGATTTCGATGGGTACGCAATAGGGGGAGTATCCGTGGGTGAACCCAGAAATCTGATGATGAAGTCGGTCAGATCCTGTATCGATCATCTCCCTGAAGAGAGACCAAGGTATCTGATGGGAGTGGGAAAACCGGAGGATCTCGTCGATTTTGTCGCTCTTGGAGTGGATATGTTCGACTGCGTCGTCCCCACGAGAAACGCCAGGGGCGGAGCCTTCTTCGTTCCGGGGGGGCATATCAACATACGGAATGCCCGATTCAGAAATGATACCGCTCCGGTTCAGCAGGGATGCCGATGCTATACATGCAGCACCTATTCAAGATCCTACATCAAGCACCTTTTCAACGCGAAGGAATGGCTGGCACCCATTCTCGCGACACTTCACAATCTCCACTATTTCTCCGTACTCATGGGTAAGATAAGAATGGCTGTTGAAGAGCGCCGCTACACCACTTGGAGAAGAGAGTGGCACAGGAAACGGCGGAGTTTTGACCCGGGAATCTTCTAGGAGCATGTCCGACAATGAGATCATTGTTGAGATAACCGCCCTGGGCAACAGGGTGGGAGGAATTTCCTCCGGCCTGGGAGGAAAAACCGTATTCGTCCGCGGAGCCCTTCCCGGAGAGACGGTCAAATGCAGAACGGTAAAGGTCAGAAAGAATGTTATCGAGGCCGACCTGGTAGAAATCCTTGATCTATCACCCTATAGAACAGAACCTTTCTGCAGCTGTTTTGGTAAATGCGGCGGTTGCTCACTACAGAATCTCCTGTATTCAAGGCAGCTATTCTGGAAGCGGAACTGGATTGATAATGTACTTACAAGAGCCTTTATCGTTTACCCCGATGAGCTCATGAAAGATGTTATTCCATCACCTGCTACAGCGGGCTACAGGAACCGTGTTTCCTTTGATATCCTTAACTGCAAACCGGGGCTTCACCGCTTCAGGGGAGACGTTATGGTCGTTGATGGCTGCCCGCTGCTCAACAGAAGGGGACAGAAGGCATTCGAAAGGCTATTTGAAAAACAGCTGGATGGTAGCAGGAGAGTGTCTGTAAGAGCATCTGAGAGAACGGGAGAAGCAATGCTCGAGTTTTCAGGCCTCTCATCTATGAAAATTGCCAGCGGACGTGATTCAGATATCATCGCATGGAAAGATATCAGTGGCTGGCAGATTGATCCTCGCGGATCTGTACTCCACGAAATCGTGGGCGGTTTTACGTATCCCGTTAGACCAGGTACGTTCTTCCAGGTGAATACCGGCTGCGCTGACATCATTATCTCCATTGTCACAGGCTTGTGCCGGGAAGACAGGAAGACCCTGGACCTTTACGGAGGTTGTGGTACCTTTGCTCTGCCCCTGGCCTCTGGGGGGGCTGTAGTGACCTCTGTCGAGTTAAACCCTGATGCGTCAGCATCCGGAAAAGAAGCTGCCGAACTCTCTGGAATTAGTGGAGTTAACTTTCTGACCGGCAGAACAGAACATTTTCTGCTGGATACCGTACGGGCGAAACAGGCCTGGGACACTGTTATCGTGGATCCTCCGCGGGCGGGGCTGGGAATCAGTATCTCACGCCTTCTGCAAAGAGTCATCGCGAAGAGGATTGTTTATATAAGCTGCAACCCCTTCACAATGGCCAGGGATCTGAAAGTGTTATGTGAAGGCAACTGGGCTGTTGCCGGGATACAGCCAGTTGATATGTTTCCACAGACGGATCATGTGGAGACAGTGACTGAACTGAAGAGGAAGGAATAGAAATGGCGGCAGTTCTGATAGCGGCGGGAATACTATTTGGAACAGTTCAGCAGGCGGGACTGCCACTTCAGGATCCTCTTAACTGGTGGCTTTACATGCTGGAAACAGATTCGGAAACCATGCTTCCCGGAACCTTCCCGCTTGTAGATTCCCACTTCCTTAATGACGGCAATTCGTCAACAGGCTCCCTCGGAAGCATGGAGGGATTCCTTTTCACCAGAAGCTCATCACCAAATGTCTCCAGGCCGGAAAGCCCTGCATTCTCACTGACTGGAACGGTTGCGGGGGAGGTGCTCAATTCCTCCGACAGTTTCGAGACCAGAACCGGAGCAACAGCCAGACTTTTCGTCGATATTTTTCCCGGGTTGTATCTCGATGAAAGGCTATCGGTCTGGGCAGGTTCCGACGAGAGTCCACCCGATTACTTCTCACCCTATCATGAGGGCATGGAGAGAGGAAGGCACCTCTATGTGGACTGGGGCTATCTCCGGTGGAATAACGAAACCGTTTCGCTGGGCTTCGGAAGAATACCCCAGAGATGGGGACCGGGCAGGTTTACGCAGCTTCTTATCTCGAATAACAGCCCGTCACTTGATATGCTGAAAGTTCAGTTCAATCTCTGGAACACGCTGAGATTTACAGGATTCACATCCACGATCGACAGCGATTCCGGCACATACCTTTCCGCTCACAGGCTGGATATTTCTCCTCGGGAAAACCTTCGGATAGGGCTCTGTGAATCGATTCTTTTTAAAGCTGAAGGAATGGATTTCGCGTACATGAATCCTGTCATTCCATGGTATCCGGTGCAGTGGAACGAACGGGTGGATGACAATGCGTTTTTCAGCTTTGACGTGTCATGGAAACCTTTCAGTGGTGTAGAAACCTACGGTGAACTCCTTATCGATGATATCCAGTACGAGAACACCGGCGACAGGCCCAACAAACTCGGCTGGACGGCAGGATTGTCCGCATACATCAATCAGCTTGATCTGGGTACGGTGATCGAGTACACAAGAATTGACAGATATGTGTACGGCCAGCGAAGGCCCTGTAACTTCTACCTGCATCATGGAGAGATAATAGGCTCGGAGCTGGGACCCGATGCCGACAGGGTAACACTGTCCCTTGGAACATCAGCCGCCTGGCCCCTGCTGGGTGAGATCACGCTGGATCACACAAGACATGGAGAGGGAACAGTTCAGGAGGGCTGGCCTGACTCGGCCTCCACCGCCGGAGTGTTTCCTTCCGGAATAATAGAATACACAACAGGTGCTGAGCTGCACCTTGGATGGTATCCTCTTGATTTTCTTGAAATTCACGGAAATGTCGGAAATAAGTGGATAAGGAACCTGAACCATGTTCCGGGTGAATCAGACTCCGATTTCGGAACCTCCCTTGAAGCCATCTACAACTGGTAAACGGCAGGGGACGTAGCACACTTCTTCAACTTATGGGTTGTTTACAGTAACTATAATAATTAATAAAGTGTCTTTGTCAGAGGGCATAGTAAGTCGAAGCTGGCAGAATTTGACGATCTATTCAGCCTACTGCAACATAGTTATATAATTAACTGATAATAATTAGATAATAATGCTCAAATGCAAGACCTGGCCCTAGAGGGTGGCCCTAGACGGTGGCCCTAGAGGGTGGCCCTAGAGGGGATTGCCGTATATTCCCGGTGTACTGCCTTCGATGACCCTTGCGTCACATATCCTCTGGAAGAACTCTACGGGACCCGCGTCACCTATGACAGCGTAACCGTAACCAGCTTCCCTCATGCTGTGCAGCGCAGCGATTACAACTGCTTTTCCGACACCTTTTCCGCAAGAGTCGTCGTGAACCCCAATAGGTCCCAGAAATCCCTTCGCGGTACAGTCCCAGCAGCAGAAACCGGCAAGTCTACCGGATACACTATCCACGGCAACGATTATCGTGGGCGGTACGGATCCAAAGGCGGCCCCGGCTTCCGCCTTCCAGCCGCTGCTGAAATTATCTCCAATGAATGAAAGGACATAGGGTGACTGGTGAGCGAGCGGTTTCCCTACCCACAAACCATCCTGTTCCGGGTTACCAGGCAGATCGTACAGCGGGACCAGGAGATCAGGCAAATAAACCAACCCCTCCAGAAACCATTATTCCTCGGTTTCTACATCAATTGTTCTGAAGCAAGCTTAACTGGCATATTATGTTATCCGGGAAGTAGAAAAGGTAGCTTATTCTATTCGCGTTCCCAAATATTCATCCCCTATCAGCACCTTGCTCATAACAGCAATATCGCTGCGCCTGTGCCAGCCTGTCTTCTCATAGAACTCAATTGCGGTGTTGTCAGTGTATATGAAGAGGTGGATCTTTTCGATGCCGGCATCCTTTAACGCGTTCTCTGAAGCGGTCATTAGTTTCATGCCGGTTCCCTTCCCCTGCTGCGATTGACCCACCGCCAGATGGTAAATGTACCCTCTTCTTCCGTCGTTACCAGCCATCACAGATCCGATAAGATTAGCGTTTTCGAATCCTGAGAAACAGTAATCACCATTCCTGCTCAGAAACTTCTCAAAATCCTTCCTGCTGTCGGCACCGGTCATGGTTGTACCAGGAAAGCTGTTCCATAACGCTGTCAATTCATCGTAATCGTTCTTTTTCATTGTGACAATATTCATTCAGCGCTCCTTTTACAGGATATTCTCATACAGCTCAAGGTACTTATCAGTTGTGATCTCAATACTGAAGGTGTCAGCACGTTTTAAAGCAGTGGATCCCATTCTCCACGACAACATGTCATTTTCAAGTAGACACCGCAAAGCTTCCGCCATTTCGGGGGGGGAACCGGGATCAACAAGAATGCCACAATGCTGGTCTCGTCCAACCACGTCACCTATTCCAGGAAGGCTGGAGGCAACGACAGGCAGCCCTGAAGCCATAGCCTCGACAGCGGCTATTCCGAACCCCTCCCTGGAGGAAGGCATGAAGAATACGTCAGCCCGTTTCATCAGGGAGGATATATCACTGACTTCTCCTAAAAATCTAACACTGCCGGAAACCCCAAGTTCGAAGGCATGTTTTTTCAACATCGCCTCAAGCTTACCGCTACCGGCAATACAGTACTGTAGATCAAGACTGCTTCTGGCGCGCAGAAGAGAAAAGGCTTCAATTGCAGAGTGATAGTTCTTTGCTTCCGTCAGCCTTCCAACGGAAAGTATAGTTTTTTGATCGATATATCGCGGAGGAGGTTTCCTGCTGAACTCCTTTAGATCAATACCGTTGAATATAACCTCCAGTTTACCTGATACTTCCGGAATCCATTCAGCCAGTCCGGAAGCAGCTGCCTTGCTTACGCAGATGATCCTGCAGAATCTCTCATAGAACCAGCGATCAAGCAGCCTGCCCACTGGGGTTCCTCTTCGCCTGTTGGCCGTACTGTGTTCGGTGGTTACAAAACGAGCCCTGAGGGGTATGGCTTCACATAAAAGTCCTGTAATAAGCTGTGATGGAAACAGATGGGCATGTATGATATCAGCTTTAGAGAGGTCAAGCTCGCCAATAAGATCTAAAAGAGAGGGAAAGACAAAAGGATCGTAAGGCGTACTGAAACCAAGCGAAAAAACACCCTTACCTGTCCACCCGCTTTCTTTCCCTGCAAGGGAAATAAGAATACTGTCATGATTCCGCTCAAGGTACCGCTGATGAAGGCACAGAGCTAATTTCTCAGCTCCTCCCATCTGAAAGCTGTTGATAATTTGAAATATCCTCAAGCGGTTCTCTCCGTTATCCTCCGATTGAATCAAATTGACAATGAGCAGTTCATATGTAAATCTATATCAGACTGTTGGGAATGGAAAGTTCCGAAGATCGAAAATCGAAATGGTGCCGGGGGACAGAATTGAACTGTCGACACACGGATTTTCAGTCCGTTGCTCTACCAACTGAGCTACCCCGGCACCGTTCGAGCCAATTTACGAAAATAGATTCAAAAGGTCAAGCTTTATTGGGGCCGGGCCTTTTCGACCCGGCCCCTTCTGCTACACTAATCTATCACATGCAGCCAATCACCCAGCAGATACTGTATCCTGCCGATGAGCAGGCTGATACGGCCCATAACGGTAAAACCGAAAGTGGCGCCGAAACCGAGCATGATCACCCAGATACCGATTTTGGAACCCGTTCCGAAGAACAACCCCTTGTGCGGTTTGGAGAAGAAGAAGTAGATCAGCGCAGCAAGGGTTCCCAGAATCATCACGCTGTTGCCAAGCACCTCATACCAGGGCATGCCCGACTGATAGAGGGGTACCATGGCGCCTTCCACCTGGCGAAGCACGTTAGCTTTCATGGTAAGAGGAAAACCAACACCCATGGCCGTTCCCATATAGAAACCTATGGGATATCTGGACAACCAGGATATCCGCGGAATGAACCTTGTTATGTACAGGAGTCCCAGAATTCCCGGAATGAGCAGTATCCAGTGGTCACCGCTCAGGAGGGGATCTATGAGTCTTGGCTTCACGGTTATCTGGTATGTGATGGCCATTCCGTATCCTGCGGATATACCCACCACGAGGTGCTCCGCTAGCCTGTAGATAGGATTCTCCTTGTAAAGAAAGGAGTAGATGGCAAGCGTGAATAACGCGCCTACCCAGATGCCTATGGTCTCATACATTTCCTACCTCCCTCCCTTAAGCAGGGTCTTCTTATGAAAACCTCCTGCGAAGAACGCTAGGTTACCCATTATGATCAGCAGAATAATGAATATATGTGCTGCTGACTGGACATCCATCCCGGTGAACGCCTTATCGGTGGAGGGTGTAATGCCGTTCTCGGCCAGAAGCACCTCATACTCGGCGGCACCCCGCAGACCTCCCATCTGGCCTATCACCTGTCCCGCCTGCAGGTACGGATAGTAATCCGTAGCCATAACGGCTGTAAGACCGAAAGCTATGGGCAACCCTATCTTCTCCCGGGCGTAGGTGACCCACCATACGCAGGCACCGGAGCCTGAACTGGTAAGGGCCATGTCCACTTCCCTGAGGCTTTTGTGTTCCTGAAGCATTGGCATTTCCCCCGTGGAGTTCCCGTGCGCGTCTACTGGGTACTGCGTTTCTATGGAAACGGTCATTCCCAGTATCACGAGGTTGAAAACAGGTGCATACCCCATAGCAGCATAATCCCTGCCTTCGAAAACCCATCCGAGGGCTCCTTCCGAAAGCTGGTTCCCCTGATTTTCCCAGGCCTCAACCAGCTCACCCTTTGCTGTAACATCTGCTTCGCGAAGCTCCCTCCAGTCATCGAAAGGAACTTCCTGATAGAATCCTACCGTACTCGGATTGAATACATACTCCATGGCGGCAAGCATCATTCCATGATGCAGCGGCCAGTTCGCGGTCATGAACACCGGAACATTGTTATGGAACGCGTGGCGCATCACAGCCACTGCCATGGGCATGTTCTCCGCCTGTGTACCGGGGGCGAAATCGAAACTTACGAAGATGGCATTATCCGGACCCAGATCATCCATGTAATAGAAGATATCCTCGACTTCGGTGGTAGTAACTACAGGCATTCCGAAGTTGATGAAGAACGGAACTATTGACACAACTGCTATCCCAAGGAAGATCCAGCGCCGGTCAATATTAAGCATTTTTTCCCAGATATTCACGGCACTCACCTACTTCCCTGCTCCGCCGAGCCAGTTACGCTCGACGCCGAATATTATTTTAAGATTTGTTGCCAGCATACCGAACCCGACTCCAAGCATTATAGCCCGTTTGGCCGCAAGGTTCGGGTAACGGAGTATCCAGAGACCCGTCTGGGGGAACCATTTACCTAACAGTTCTCCGATAGGTACCTGGCCCAGCATTACAATTATTGCCGAAAGCAGCAGCACTGTGGCAAGTGCCGATTTAGCCCTGAACGCCCTGAAGGCGGCACTTGCTATATAGAAGGCCAGCAGGCTGAACATGGTTGCCTGTATGGGAACCTGCACGTGCATGAATATGAAATGGAAAATACTGGGTGAATCCATCCCCCCGCTGAGGGATCCGGGCCATATGTGCGCCAGGACCGGCATCAGATAGAGCGGTATCAGCACGGCCCAGCTGTACTGCCAGTTCTTTGATTTCCTCCGTATCTTGTGTGAATGAATCCTTGTGAGACTTCCGACTCCGAGTACGAGCGCGAACGCAAGAATTATAGGAGTCCAGTCCGTGTAGTACGCGAAAATAGTCTGCGATATCTGGTGAGGAATGAAATACTGCAGGATCATCAGTATTCCGCCCACCATCACAATCATAAGCGGAACAGTTCTTTTCACTGTTCTTTCTCCTTTCTGGTGGGCTTACTCTATAATCGGACTGGTTACAAGAGCACGGAGCCAGTCCAGAATGTGAGTGTTCGCTACAACATCTATTATGCCGAATATCAGTGCTAACGTTATGAATCCCATTATAATGCCCTTGCAGGCATCCTGCCCCTTCAGAGCGCCTATCTGTTTGGGCTCCCGCCCGAGGTACGCGCTGGCGGCGTACAGTTCCTCGCCTATCAGCGTATAGTCACAGGTTGTTATGAAGAAGGGCAGCTGGGTTACAGCATCGGTTCCGGCTATCTGAATGGCTCCGGAGAGGGAACCGGTCTCGGCAAGCAGCAGCGATTCGGCATAGAACATCCCGAGGTAGAAATTGGTGGCCGGTTTCTCTCTCATCATCATGCCATTGACACCCGCGACATAAGCGAACTGGCTGGTGGTGAGGAAGAAGACCGAATCCGGATCGTACGCGTCGGGACGTCCGGCTTCGAGGTATGCCTGTTTTACCACTTCCTCGGCTACCGTAAATACGATAGGATCACGGTTGGGTACAATGAGCGGCGTCTGATACAGAGCTATCTTCTTGGCCACCCTTCCCAGAATGGTGAGGCTGGCGATGGTTGCCACGTCTGCGATGCTGGAAATCCCAGGTACGTAGAGAATAGGTTTCCCCATTTCGGTGGCTCTTCCTATAGCCTCATCGATGGCCTCTATACCGGCGATGGGCCGCATGTACATCTTTATGCCCCTCTGTGCTCTTCCGAAGTAGTAGAAGATGAGCAGGATGAACAGCAGACTTGCAATAAGTATCCTTGTTTTGCCGGTATGGTATATTTCACCCACCGAGACAGCACCTGCTTCGAAAACAGGTCCGAAGAACTCCTCGCCATCAAGGGTTGCAGACGCAATCCTGTATTCGTACAGAACTCCCGGTTCGATCGGAAACTCGGGATCGAAACCATCGATGAACTCTGTCGGTTCAATCACAGGGATAATCTCTGCCAGTGTCCAGGAGTCTTCACCCTCTGCACCGGCAACACGCCGGTAGACATTGTAGGCAAAAACACCTGCAGTATTTTCCGGCGGTTCGAAGGAAACCACAAGCTGGTCTCCGGCATCGTTATCCTTATCCAGCACTGTGACAATACCAGGCACATCAAGTCCGGGATCAGGTTCCTCCAGCTGTTCTCCTGCTACTGGTGTCAATATTTCGTCAACGCCCTGAGCAACTGACAGAGAAGGCAGCAGAAGGAGAATCATGAGGGCTGGAATACCTATCCAGTTCTTCCGCATGGATCCACCTTTCAGTTGAATGATCTTATACTTTTTACTCGAAAAATTCGTTTATCTCGCGGGCCACTTCGGCACCCACACGCTTTGAGGCGGCAGCGCTTCCGGCTCCGATATGAGGTGTAGCCACTGTTCTTTCGTATTCCACAAGGGTATTTCCTTTGGCTGGTTCCTCTTCGTAAACGTCAACTCCCGCGGCGAATACCTTCCCGGATTTCATTGCTTCCAGAAGGGCTGTTTCGTTTACCGTACCTCCTCTGGCGCAGTTCACTACGATCACTCCATCCTTCATCATATCGAACTGAGGAGCGTCCAGAAGGTAATGTGTTTCCTTATTGTGAGGAATGTGAAGGCTTACGAAATCGGATTGTTTGCAGAGGGTATCAAGATCAACCTTCTGCGCACCTTCTGCATTATCAACAAAGGGATCGAAGAAAATTACGTTCATCCCGAATGCTTTTGCCCTTATAGCCACTTCCTGCGCGATTCGTCCGTATCCGATAAGACCCAGTGTCGAATTCCAGAGCTCTTTGCCTTTACCGTACGCTTTCTTGTTCCACTCGCCTTTTTTCATGGTGCAGTTCGCCGGACCAAGAAAGCGGCTGCATGCCAGCATATGGGCAAATGCAAGCTCGGCTACGGCAACGCTGCTGGCTGCAGGAGTATTCCGGACCGCTATGCCCAGTGCGGCGGCGTCATCAAGGTCGATGTTATCAAGTCCTACTCCGCCGCGGACTATCAGCTTCAGATTACCTTTTGCAGCTTTTTCGAGTACGGGCTTTCTGACCTTCGTTGCGCTGCGTACAACCAGAGCGTCGAACTGCGGGGCAACCTCCATCAGTTCTTCCGGTGACATACCTGTTTTCTCAACAACTTCATGGCCGCCTTTTCGGATAGCTTCAAGAGCATCCTCGGCAACCGCATCACAAATGAGCACTCGTGCCATTTAATCCCTCCTGTTTTCATTATTTGAATAACGATCAGCAACTCATCCCAAGATATTAAGCATACTACAGATGACCCGGATTCAAGTCAATAACATAGGGAGTTTCACTGCATTCATCCGACCAGTGAAAGGGGTTCTTCATTGAAGTAACCTTTGTGCTTTCTCGACTATTGCAGATGCTGTAAGCCCGAATTTCGCCATCACTTCGGAGGGTGACCCGCTTGTGCCGAAACTGTCCCGGACAGAAACGGTATCCATGGGAACCGGCATTTCAAGCGCAAGGGTTTCCGCAACTGCGCAGAAGAGACCTCCTGTTGACTGGTGATCCTCGGCTACAACGACGGCTCCCGTCTTCTCAACCTGTCCCAAAAGCAGTTCTCTGTCCAGGGGTTTCACTGAAATCATGTCAATAACTCCTGCGGAAATACCTCTTCCATTAAGAATGGATGCCGCCTCGATGGATAAACTCACCATTGCTCCACACGCAACAAGTGTTACGTCATTCCCATCAATCAGCAGATTTCCTCGGCCTATCTTCACCTTTTCATCACTGGTGTAAAGCTGAGGAACGGGATTTCTTCCGAAGCGTATGTAAACGGGACCCTCAGCTTCAATAGACGCAAGAACCGATGCCCTCGTCTGATTGGAGTCCGCCGGTACGAGGATCTTCATGTTGGGGAGCACCCGCATGAGGGCCACATCCTCCAGAGCCTGGTGGGTTGCTCCATCCGGCCCGACGCTCAACCCGCCGTGCGCGCCGGCGATTCGAACATCAAGGTTCATATAGCAGATGCCTGTCCTTATCTGATCCCACGCACGGCCGGCAATAAATACACCGTACGTTCCCACAAATGGTATGAACCCCTCGAGGGCAAGACCTGCCGCTTCGCCCAGCATATCCTGCTCGCTTACTCCAAGGTTGAAAAACCTGTCGGGGAATGCCTCTCTGAAAGAATTGCTTCCGATGGATCGGGATACATCTCCTTCGACCACAACAACCCGGCTGTTCTCTCTTCCAGCCTGCATAATCCCCTCAACATACCCTTCCCTCGTCGGTTTCAGGTTAAGATCCTTCATGAAAGACCTCCCTGAATCTCACTTACAGCTGCCGCATATTCCTTTTCATCCGGGCATCTGCCGTGCCACAGGCATGTGTTCTCCATGAATGAAACACCTTTCCCCTTCACCGTATCGGCGAGTATAACCGATGGGAACGGAGTTTCTGAGCAGTGCTCAAATGCCTTTTCAAGGGACGGAAAACTGTGTCCATCGGCGACTATCACATCCCATCCGAATGCCAGCCATTTGTCAACGAGAGGTTCTATCTCCATTACCTCCGAAACCGGCCCATCCAGCTGTACGCGATTCCGATCCACAATGGCTGTAAGATGTTTAAGATTGTAATGGGATGCGGTCATTGCCGCTTCCCATACACTTCCCTCCTGCAGCTCTCCATCACCCAGCAGGCAGAATACGCGGCTCTTCCTGCCATCCAGCCTTAGCCCGTGAGCAATTCCGCACGCTATGGAGAGACCCTGTCCCAGGCTTCCGGTGGAGGCATCCAGACCTGGAAGGACGAGCATGTTTGGATGACCCTGCAGCCTGGATCCGAATTTCCTGAGGGTCAGAAGTTCAGCAGGATCGAAATACCCCCTTCTGGCGAGAACCGAATAGAGTGCGGGACACGCGTGACCCTTGGAGAGAATGAACCTGTCCCTCCCTCCCCAGCGGGGCTCCTCTGGACGATTATTCATCACATTCCAGTACAGCTCAACAAGAGTCTCTACTGAGGAAAACGAACCCCCCGGATGGCCGCTTCCTGCAGCCCTGATCATCTCAAGCACATCCAATCGAACGCACAGGGCCAGGTCTTGCATTTGCGCATTATCTATCATTTATTGACCTCATCAAAATAATAAACCAATTATTCCAGTCCAAAAGGAATTTTCTCATTCAAGGTCTTTCATTGAGCCTTTCTGCTTCAAAATGGGAATAGGCACATACCCGGTTACAAGTGTTTTGGGTTCATCAAATCCGAAATCAACCGTTATCCTCCATTCAGATCCGGTTCTCACAGCTTTTCTCACAAGTCCCCTGCCATACCTTGGATGACTGATGAGATTTCCGCTGCTGTAAGCAGTAATGTTCTCATTCGCGTCTTCAAAGTCATCTTTTACAACCCCGGCAGAGAATGAGCGCTTTGCAGGCGGTATTCTGGTCTCCCCGCTTGCGATTTCGGTTATGAACCTGGATGGACCCGATTGTGATACTCCCCCCCTTTTCCTGTTCATTGCACATGTCAGCAGCAGCCTTTCCCGGGCTCTTGTCATACCCACATAAAGAAGTCTTCTTTCCTCTTCCATATTCGAAGGTGCGAATTCACCCGGTCTTATGAAAGGAAGCATGCCCTCCTCAAGTCCTGCGACAAAAACAGTATTGAATTCAAGACCTTTGGCACAGTGAAGGGTCATCAGGGCAATTTTGCCGCTGTTCTCTCCCTCATACCCGTCAACGGTTGTAGCCAGGCTGATCTCCGTCATGAAACCGGGCAAGCCTCCACCTGGAACGGCCTGATCGTATTCTGATACACTTCTTCTGAACTCAGCGATATTCTCAAGACGTGATTGATCGGTGATATCTTCCGTGTTGTACTGCTCCGCTAAACCTGTGCTGTCAATAAGACTGTCAACTATTTCAGAAACTGATACACCTTCCGCAGTTTTTTCTCCGGCAAGCCTGAACCATTCTCCAAGCATTTTCAGCTCCTTCGATGCCTTGGAAGTGATACCATTGATACCATCGGAAATGAGCATTGCATCCAAAGGAGCCATTCCCTTCGAATCCATATAAGTAAAAAAGGATGCTCTCCCTTTCCCTCCCACACCCCTTGCAGGTTTGTTGATTATTCGCTCAAGGCTGAGACGGTCTTCAGGATTGATAATGATTCGCAGATAAGCGATAATATCCTTAATCTCCATGCGCTCATAGAATCTCTGAGATCCCACGACTTCGTAGTTAACACCATGCTTTCTGCTGGCAGTCTCGAACTGACGTGACTGTGCGTTCGTCCTGTATAACACCGCAATTGAATCACGCGGACATGAGCCGTCTTCAATCAGTTCCATTATTTCATTAAGTATCCATTCCGCTTCTTCGACTTCATTGTAAAGGTATTTGACAGTTATCGGATGCCCTGCATCCTGTTTTGTCCATAGTGTTTTACCATGTCTTTTTAAATTGTGATTTACTAATGAGGATGCTCCTCGAAGAATATTTCCGGTAGATCTGTAATTCTCTTCCAGTCTGATAATCCTGGTTCCGGGAAAATCCTTAGAAAACTCCAGAATGTTCTCTACACAAGCACCTCTCCATGCATATATGGACTGATCATCATCACCCACAACGCAAACTCCCGCACCATCCTTTGCAAGTTCCTTCAGAAGTTCATGCTGAACTTTATTAGTATCCTGGTATTCATCAACAAGAATGTAAGAGAACATTGAAGAATAATGCTTTCTTGCGTCATTATTTTGACGAAATATACTAAGAACTCCTGTCAATAAATCGTCAAAATCAAATGCCCCGGAGGATTTCAATCGCTCCTGGTATTTAAGATATACTTCGGCCAGATCGATATCACTCTGACTGGATGCCTGCTGCATCGCTTCCTCAGCTCCAATACCTTCATTCTTGTTCCTTGAGATGTACCCCCTCATGAGACCGGGAGTAATTTTTGTTGATGAACTTATACTCTTCAGAAGCCTTCTAATCAGGGTTTTCTGATCATCAGCATCGTAAATTGTAAAATTCTCATTGTACCCAAGGTAGTGAGCTTCACGCCTCAGAATCCAGGCGCAGATAGAATGGAATGTTCCCAATTTAACCCTGGAGCCTTTTCCGGGAAGAATGCTCTCTACCCGTTCTCTCATTTCCTGCGCAGCTTTATTTGTGAAGGTCATAGCAAGAATCTCCCATGGCTCCGCATAACCTTCTTCTATAATACCTGCTATTTTGGCGGTAAGAACTCTTGTTTTGCCGCTGCCTGCACCGGCAAGAACAAGAAGAGGACCACCTGTATAATCTACAGCTTCCCTCTGCCTGGAATTCAGTTCATCTTTAATCATAATTTGTTTCTAGTAGTTGGAAAGAATCTTGCTTTACTATTAATCGTTCGGTGGAAAATACAAAAGTACAAGGAGATTTTCAAATGCAGAAGCCTGGGTTGAAAAACTGGATGATGGTCATTATTGCAGTGATTATCGTGCCGGCTTTCATTCTTGTAGTATTGCCGATCTGACCCCCTCCCTGATCGGCTGTAGAGAATGATTTGTGACCCAGGACATAAGCAGGCAACTGGTTGACCCCTCCAGTTGCCTGCGCTAATATTACTGCACGAATTGTGTCATCAGGCATTCAAAGACTCAATTATCTCTATGCTTCTGCTGCAGCCAAGTCTTCCAGCTCCAGCCTCTATCATCGCAAGTGCATCCATGAGAGTTCTGATCCCACCTGAAGCCTTCACACCAAGTGTTTTCCCGACAATACTTCGCATAAGAGCAACATCAGATACCGTAGCACCGCCGGTGTTGAAACCAGTGGAAGTTTTGACCCAGGAAGCACCGCTGTCCATAGCGATTCTGCATGCAAGAACCTTCTCCTCGTCAGTTAGAAGACAGGTTTCAAGAATAACCTTGACCGGTTTTCCTGAAGACGCATGGACAACATCCTGAATACAGCCTGCTGTTTTCTTAATATTACCGTCCTTCAGATGCCCTATAGGTATCACCATGTCCAGCTCGCCGGCTCCCAGGTCCACAGCTTTCAAAGCTTCTTCTCCCATGCAGTTTGTTGCACCGAGTGGAAATCCTATGACGGAACAGACTATGGATCCGGATTCCCTTAATATCTCTGAAGCGACCGGCACCCACATTGGATTGATACAAGCGGAATAGAATCCGTAACGAATCGTCTCCTCGCAGAGTCTTTCAATTTCATTCTGAACGGTCTCTGGTTTAAGCAGTGTATGATCGATAAATGGAGCAAGTTCTGATCTGGTCAAATAACTAGCCTTCCCTTAGAAACAGCAGATTTATTCCGCCAGGATCAACAGACACGGATTCATCACTGTAAATAGTTCGACCATTTATTTCAATCCTGACAGGATGTTCTCCTGCGGGAAGCCTGAGACGGGCTACGAATATCTGAGAAGGCAGTGTAAGCCACGCTCTCAAGTCTGCCCGTTCAGTGACGGCACCTACAATACTCAGAAGGAACCCTGTAACACGAGAAATGTCACTGTTCTCCTCTGTAAGCTCCTCAACAAGCTGTTCCCCCGCCTCTGTCAAACCGGCCTTTACAGCCAGCCTGGCAACAGCTCTCGCGATATCACGTCCTGCATGATCCTCAAGGTTCTTTCTGGCTATAGCTGTAAGATCTTCTGCAAGGAATCCCTGAACCTGCGTGTTTCCAGAAGAAAGAGTGACCGACCAGGATTCATGCTGTTTGAGCGCTATTATGGCCGGGAGAGAGACTCTGTAAACCCGGTCGTTGAGAACAAAGGTATAGGATTTCTCTACCCTGGCAGGGATCATTCCAACTTCGAGAATAACCACTAGTTCACCATGATCCTGATCTGGACCTTCGTTTTCCCAGCTCACTTCAGGCCAACGCGAGGAGTAGTCCTGAAACACCGATTGCATGCCAAGCACACTGGAAAGTCTCAGAATGTCGGATTTCACCCGCAAGGGGGCTGAAATGCCGTAATCCAATGCATACGAAGAATCGTATACATCGGCACTGTTCCTGTAAGCTATAAGGGCATTATTGAGATCTCCAGCTTTCTCGTAGAGAATACCCATGAGATATCTGATAAAGGCATCATCATTGTACCTGTTCTTGTTCTCTTCATAATTCTGGTTAAGCACTCGCAGCTTGTCGTTAACCCTTCTACATTCAACGAGAGCGTCCTCCATATTGTTTTCCGAGGCATAACTTGCTGCTAAGCAATAATTAATAAAAACTTTCTCATAGTCTGCCCCTCGGAACTCGAGAGCCAGATCGCTGCTTAGAAATGCCTCAATTTCCTGCCCAAGTTCAATTCCCCGCTGCTGGTCGCTCAGTCTGTCAGCCTGAAGCAAAAGATTTTCAGCCGAGGAGAAATCACCTGAAAGCCGCATCAGATTGCCCAGTTCCATAAGGTAGAGAAGCCTGTTCCTGCCGGTTGAATCAGTAAAATTCTCTCTGAATTCCTCAAGGGCAAGATCAGGTCTATCCATCCTCAGATTTGAGGTTACCGGTCTCATTTCGCTGGTATAATCTGTTGCGCAGCCATATATTACAACTGCTAACGTAATTGCGATTATGGCTGATGAATAACATGGTCTGATCATAGCATTGCTATCTCCATTACAGGACGGTCATTTAGAAGGTCAACAGGATTCGAGGGCTGTTTCTACCACTCAATCATTTTCTTGATCTCGAGGCTTCCAATCCAGGACTTAAGTGCTGTTTCAACATCGATAAGCTCCAGGCTGATCTGGTAGTAAATACTCCTGACACTACCTTCTTCATCAACTATTGATCCGACACTACCGGTCATGACATAGTCTGCACCGATCTCATGACCGAATGCAGCGGCAGTTGCCGGTGAGGCGAAGATTACCTGGTCTTCTCTTTCAGATCTGACTTCACCTCTGCTTGCTCCGCCTGCCGCTATCTGCACTTCACCCGATTCCAGAAGAGACTGTTCTATGGCATTCATGAAGATATCTGTGTTTATATGTTCTGAACTCTCGTTGAAGATGCAGCCTACAACAATTACCGGTCCTGCCGGGTGTTCCCCCCTGGTACCCCTGGATGCGAAATGCGTAAGCCATCTACCATCGAGACACTGGGTAATCATAGAGTCAGCCACCATGTGGGCATCGGTTTCATTCCAGTAACCGCTGAGATCGGTTACTGTATCAGGATCGGTTCGAGTAACTTCTCTGCCTCCACAGCCGGCAATGAGAGCGATCAAGGCAGAAGTTACAAGGATCTTAAATGCATTATTCATAATATTTTCCTTTCGGTTTCAGTTCCCACTCTGTTCAATCCAGGGTATCGGTACTACTCCCCGGAAAACTACGTTGTAATATCCGCTTTCCCTCAGAGCTGTTCCTTCGATAGGAGGGTCAAGCGGCTTAAATATCAATGCGTACGGAGATTGAAAATCTGAGATTGTGTCAGGGGACTGCTCCCATGAATCCCGTGTCCATTCCCACATTATTCGTTCCTCGGGCGTTTGATTCTCAGAGAACATGGCCAGTCTTGCTGGAGTTGTACCTATAATACCGGAGAGGGTCATCGATATGAAATCCGAATAGACATTCATAACTTCCCATGTATCCTCGAACCCTATTACACCGGCTGAAGTTGCGGCGGCTATTTCCACTCTTGTGGGAAGTCTTTTACCTTTGTCATTCAGAAAAAGTCTTGCGGCATCAAACGTGATTGAAGTAGCGGGAATATCAAAACACCCGGTCTGTACGGTAAAGCCGGTTACTCCGTTCTGCTCGTCCTTGTAAACAACCCATGGCGTATATCTGATGAAGATGATGTTACTGAATTCCTCACCCATGCTTTCACCGGGCATAAGCAGTTCTTCCTGTCCGGTAAGATAGACCGGTATCTGGTCGACATGGGATACCTCCAGGGCAAGCCAATCAAGAATATCTCTGCAGATAACAGGTTCCGCATCAATGAAAAAAGGATCTACAGAGATGGTTTCCCCACTAATTATTACGGTTGAAGGACCTATATACTCCATCCCCAGGGGAGGGATGGGGAGGTCGCAATCAGTACAGAAATCCCCATTATTATCTGTACCGCATGCCGGGCAGGTCCATGCGTAAACAACAGATACAAGGATAAATATAAGATAGAGTATTTTCAAATCGATTTTCCTCCATATTTCATAATACTGTCGGCGTCTTAAATGGAATATACTTTATCCCCATCAGAATTCAGCCCCGATGGTAATATTCTGCGCAGGCTTGCGGGAGATGCCGTGAAGATCGGTGCGCCAGGTGATATCATGCTTCAGCAGAAGGTAGCCAAGGTTGAATCTGTATCCGAATCCAAGGCCTATCTTCAGATCATCAAGATGATAACCTCCTGCAGTGGAAGCTCCATGAAAACTGGAAAAGTCATCGAATGCGGAACCAATATCGAAGAACAGAACACCTCTTCCGTTTCTGAAGGTAAGCGGAATGGGGGCATCAAGTGCCAGTACATTAACGAAGGGTACCCTTAATTCCGCTGAAAAGATGCCATATCTGCGCCCCTGAATACTGGCATAATCATACCCTCTCAGTAGGTCACCGTGGTTTGAATAAAAACCAAGAAGTTCATCTATGGTCTCTACTTTTCCCGATAGCAACCTGTGGGGTGTTGCGCCGCCAAGAAAGAATTTTTGCGCATCAGGTCCCCAGCTTGATCCACCAGCCAGCCTTGTGGCGAATGTCACTCTCTGGGACACCCAGAGGTAATTTCTCAGATCAAATAGAATCGTACTGTAACTTGCTGAACCTGAAATAGATGGAGCATACTCAGCAACAACGCTTAATCGGCTCCCAACCCTTGGTCCTACACTTCCCCAAAGGGCATTATCAATGACAGCCCCTGCCTGTAGAGAAAGGATGTCCTCATCAAGATCTGCGGTTGAATTCCAGGTACCGGTTCGGCTTAAATGCCTGTACTCCAGTGAACCGCTGATGCTGAATGATGGACTGAACGGGTACCTGGCCGCAGTAAATCCGCCCAGATCAACGTCTCTGACCTCTTCATAATGGCCATCGGAAAATCTGAACAGAAGCCTGTTTGATTGCCGCAAAAGACCGAAAACGTAATCGGTACGATGGGGAAGATAAGCATAGAATACAGCCACATCCACATCACTGAGACTGCCTCCGTTCAGATTCGTATTAATTACAATCTGATGGTGAGCAAGAATATCGCTGAGAATGAACTGTGTATAGCCAGAAATGCCTAAGTATGAGTCGTATGCCGCCATGGCGCTGACGTAATCTATAGTCAGTCTTGGTGTATAAGGGGAAATTCTGCACTGGAACTCATCCTCGATGCTATGAGTGGATGTATCATCGGACTCTGCTGCTTCATGAATAAGCTCAGATGAAGCCGTAAGGCTCCGAGGTTCTGGACGGCCACGGTTCTCTGATGTCCCCGTTGAATCAGCAATTGGATAAACCTCAGGAATGAGCCTGTTTTCCGTTCCAGCAGTTGTTATATGATAGCTCCCGTGTTCACATTCAATCACCCTTCTTTCTGTAATGTCGTATGCAAGAAATACACCGCTACCACTCCAGTCACTGGATACGAAAGTCAGTATATCGGAGGAATCAGACCAGGAAGGGGAATCGATGGTTCGGTAAAGGGCTGTAAGGCGGACAATCTCATCGGTGGAACTCTGAAGCAGGTAAAGGTCAGGGAAACCACTCATGTCAGATAGAAAGAGTATCCCATCCGGAACGCTGATGGGATATCTGATATCGGAAGAATCAGACAGTACAGTAACGGATTCTCCTTCAAGGGTATATTCGAGTATTCGAGTCTCTCCATTGACTGATTCAACAGCACAAAGGATTTTATCATCAATCCAGGACAGATCCCGTTCCCCTGATATATCATCACTTATCTGTGATAATTCCTGCTCCAGTATATCCCATACGTAGATATTAAGCTGACTATTTTCCATGCCTACAAATCCTATATACCGGCCGCAGGATGACCAGGCCGGATCACGGATAAGATCCAGTTCAAAGGGCAGGTTTACCTTATTTCCATCAGAACAGATGATCAGTTGATTTCCGGAGACATACTGCACCGCTACGGCTATGGAATCAGCAGATGGGGAAAAACTGCATATCCGATACATTGGTGATATTGAAGCATCTGAGATTCCTCCGGATACGAACGGCCTGTCTTCTACCTCACCCGTCAAAGCTGATCTGACGGTCACTGCAAAATGTGCCTGATGGTATTCAACACCGGCAACAAGCCTTCCATTACTTGATATTATGGAATTGATCTGCATTATTCTTTCATTATCCCTGTAAATAGCGTTTGCAATATCACTTGGACTCTCACCACAGGCCAACTCGGACCAGTATGTTTCACGAGCCCATTCAAGGAATTTCTCATTGAATTGAGTACTGGACATACCAAATACTGCATCGAAAGGATCTCCGGATCTGCGCCGTTCGTCGGAAGAATCATCCGATTCCATGGTTGAAACGAAATCTCTTCTACTTCGGAAATTGATACGATGGACGAATTCCCTGAGCTTCTCCTTACCGTACCTTTCGTTCATAAAATGGTAGATCGCCTGGCCTTCACGGTAAACAAGATAATCCCCTCTTCTGGAAAGCTCATCAATGGAAACGATCTGATTCGAGATGACCATGTCTCTGAATTCGGCTTCGGAAGCCGCATCCCAGCCGAGGGATGTGTATTCTGCAAGTCCCTCCATCATCCAGAGGGGTGTGCCTCCAGTAATGATGTTAAGCAGGGAACGCTTGTAAAGCATATCGAAGATGAAAGCATGGTTAATTTCATGGGCTACTACATGACGAAACTCGGACCAGTAACCTGTGAAAGGCACGACTACTCTGCCTTTATAAAACTCAGTGAACCCTCCAACTGCCTGGGATATTTCGTATGGATTGATATCAGTCTGCCTGAAATCGCCAGGGGAAATGTAAAGCACGATAGGTATCGGTTCTTCCGGCATGTAATTGAATTCCTCTGAAAGCTTAAGCAACTCTCTTTCTGTTTGTACAAGAAGAGTTTCCGCCGGTACTTCTCCGCCCTCAGGAAAGTAAATAGTAAAATGCCTGGCCTGAATCTCCCACCATTCCTGTTCCCCTACCTGGACTTTGTTACGTCCATAGGAAGTTGCGAAACAGAGTGTGAAAAGAACAGGCAGGAATATGATTAATGCCTTTTTCATTTAACCTCCAGATAACACTGTTCAGGCATTCGTAGTTCGACTATACTGCCAGGGTTCCCGTTCGAACAGGAGTACAATGCGAATATACACAATTGCGACAATTCCGTTGATGATCGCTCTTATTACACTGATGTCATGTGATAAACCCGATTCCTACAGTGCAATTCCGGATAACAGGAAGATTGAACTCCAGGAATGGGCAGGAATCCTCGCGAGACACTGGGTTCTGCAACCAGGTGACAGCCTTCGCCCCGAGAAGCCTGAGGATAGTGAATTACTCTCTTTGATACAATCATGCGAATCAAATCCGGAAGCATGGGCTTACCTGTATAGTTGTATAGCCGACACGATTGCAGTTCTTGAACCCCCATCGCCAGCTTGCCAGCAGTGAAGATGGTGGAGTCAGGTCCCGCTCTGCTAATGTACCCGGGTTATTACTCTTGATACGTCCTTGAAGATTATCAGGAGGAAGAGCATCAGGATGATTACCATGCCGGTCTGCTGGATTATCTGAACATTCCTTTTAGAAATGGGTTTTCCCCTGATACCCTCAATGATGAGGATGACAACGTGTCCCCCGTCAAGGACCGGTATCGGAAGAAGATTAAATATCATTATTGCCATGGATATGCTTGCGAGAGTGTACAGGTAACTTGGTAATCCGGATCGGGCCTGCTGTCCCAGGGTTTCGGCCACATAAATTGGACCTCCTGAACTCTCAACCAGCTCCGCAGGTTTCTTAAACAGTCTGAACAGCGTGATACATACATATATGGTACCATCACCTGCGGCTCTTACTCCCTCCACGATGGCTCTGAAAATCGGAAGCCTGGCCCTCTCCGTGGGCAGCAGAACGGTAACTCCTGTCAGAATTCTACCATCGTACTCCCCGGGGGTTACATAAGCTGTATCAATTATACCGTTTCTGCAATATTCAATTGCGAGCTCATCAGTATTACCTGTCACCAGAGACTGAAAATCATACCAGATAGCTACAGGCCTTCCATCGACAGCTATGATACTGTCCCCGGCTCTTATCCCGGATTCGTAAGCCGGAAAGCCCACCAATGCTTCCCCTATCACCACAGGGATCAGGGCATAAAAAGGAACAGTTTCCGCCGGCAGAGAGTATTCCATCTCAAGAGTTCCCGCAGCTGTGGCAGCAGTCAAAGTTCCAGGAGCATCGGAATACATCCTGTTGAGCATGTCATAATAGTCAGTAACTGGATAACCGTTTACGGAAAGAACAGTATCTCCCACACACAGTCCGAGGGGATTGTCCACATTACCTACAACTGCAGGGGCTATATCTATATCCCACCCTACAATACCGAATACTGTTATAAGTATCAACACAGTGAGCGCAAGGTTGGCGAAAGGACCGGCAAGAGCCACAAGAGCACGCCTGAACCATGAGACTTCAGTAACCGGTTCGCCTGTGGTACCCAGATTAACCTTGCAGTATCCCCCCAGGGGTATCACTCCGATACAGTATTCCGTTCTGCCTATTTTTCTTTTGAAAATATGTGGCGGGAAACCTAATGAAAACCGTGGAACATCCAGGCCCACTGCCTTAGACATAAGTAGATGTCCCATTTCATGAAAAAACACAATCACACCAAGTCCGAAGATTATAGCCAGAATGCTCAGCATAGCCTTCTCACAATCCTTTCAGCTTCAAACCGTGATTCCCTGTCTGCCTTCATAACGGTTTCAAGATCACTGATCTCGCAAGCCTTATGCCCGGCAAGTACTTCTTCTATAACCGCGGTAATATTTCCGAATCTGATCTTCCCTGCAAGAAACGCCGCAACAGCTACTTCATCTGCCGCGTTAGCTGCCACAGGCCAGGATTTTCCATCCTGTCCGGCTCGTACTACCAGATTGAAAGCGGGGTACCTCTGCCTGTCAAGCTCACTGAACTCAAGTGTTCCCCAGTCAAGGGGACAGTCATCGGATATCACCTCAAGTATACGATCGGGATACTGCAGAGCGTACTGTAAGGGGACCTTCATATCCGGCTTACCCATAAGAGCTTTCCACGAACCATCCTCAAGCCTTACGAAAGAATGAACTATACTCTGAGGATGCACAACCACATCAATTTTTATCTCGCCGAACAGCCACCGGGCTTCTATGACCTCGAAGGCTTTATTCACCATGGTCGCCGAGTCAACAGTTATCCTGGCGCCCATAGCCCAGGTGGGATGATTCAGAATTTCATCAACACCTGCAGTCTGCAGTTTCCAGGCAGGAATATCTCTCGCGGACCCGCCGCTTGCCGTCAGGGTAATACTCCTGACTGGACGAGGTTCCCGATGCAGGCACCTGAATATAGTACTATGCTCGCTGTCAACGGGAATGACCCCGCCGGCGGTGATATAAGCCCGGAGCAATTCACCGCCTACAACAAGGCTTTCCTTGTTTGCCAGGGCCAGTGTAATACCCAGGTCTCTGCAGATCAGGCTGGCTCGCAGGCCGGCGCTTCCAACTATGGCGTTAAGTACCGTATCAGCTCCGTCAATAACCTTCTCAAGGATTCCCTGACCGGTTATTACACCATCCGGACACACTCCACCTGGTGAAGCTATGGCTGTTACTGAAGGGGCGTACAGTTTCTTCTGCTTCATAAGAAGATCAATATTACTGTTACAGAGTAATGAATGCAGTTCTAGATCGGGACACGCTTCAATAATCTCAAGAGCCCGGGTCCCTATGGATCCGGTACTTCCCAGTACTGCCACCTTACGTATCATGTCAGAATTCCCGCCTCGGAGAAGAGGAGCAGCAGAGCCCAAACAACTGGAACAACTGCCAGAATACTGTCGAATCTGTCAAGAAAACCCCCATGCCCTGGAAGTAATGAACCGGAATCCTTAACTCCCGCATCTCTCTTCACTGCGGATTCCAACAGGTCTCCAGCGACGGCGGCGATACCTCCGACTGCTCCTATCGTTACCATCACTGCCAGAGGAAACGCAGCTCCGACAAAACCTGCCAGAACTGCTCCACCGACTGCACCCGCTATCCCGGCGAAAAAACCCTCCCAGGATTTAGCAGGGCTGATATCAGGCACCATTTTATGCCGCCCGAATGCGCTACCCACAAAGTAGGCAAGGGAATCCCCCAGCCAGCAGATCAGCAGAGGCACGAACATGACCCAGGGTGATTGGAAATCAAGCCTGAGCCTGGCCAGCAGGCCGAAGCCCAGAGCAAGAGCAACGGATATCCCTGCGATTCCTGAAGTTTTCCTTCGCGCATGGTCGACCCCGTCAACAAATATCCATACCGTTGAGATAACGGTCCCCGGGAGCAGAATCAGAACAATCGAAAGAGCAGGTTCCAAAAGAGCGACAGCGACAGATGATCCTGCTACCATTAAGGCATGAAGCGCTTTCACCAGTATACCTGAACCGGGCCTGAAAAGGGTGACCGCTTCCATGGCACAGAGCGCTGCAATAAGTGAGAAAGAGATGATTGTCAGAGCAGGGATATTAAGAAACGCAACTGCTGCGAACAACCCCATACCGGGAACGGCGACCACTGTTCTTTTTGCAAGGGAATGAAATGATTTCATCGGTCGGAATCTAGATCGCCGAACCGTCTTCGTCTCTTTCTGTAATCCTCAAAAGCCTCTTCAAGATGTTTCCTTCTGAAATCAGGCCAGAGAACATCGGAAAAGTAGAGTTCGGAGTAGGCAGATTCCCACAGGAGGAAATTTGACAGCCTCTGCTCGCCGCTTGTCCTTATGATAATATCCGGGTCGGGCACGTCAGGGAGATACATGCTGGATGAGATGCTCTCTTCAGTGATGTCGGAAATTTGCATCCGTCCTGCTTCGATTTTCCCAGCGATCTTCCTCATTGCGTCAGTTATCTCCGCTCTGCCCCCGTAGCTCAGGGCAAGAATCAGGTTGAGACCCTCGTTTGAGCCGGTTCGTTTCATCGCGCTCAGCAGTTCATTCAGTGGCCCCTGTGGTAGATCATCAAGCCGACCGGTGGCCTTGATTCTGACGCGGTTTCTGTCAAGATTGTCGATATTGCGCTTGATGAAGCTTTTTAAAAGAGTCATTATGAAAATGACCTCGGCCTTTGGCCTCTTCCAGTTTTCGGTTGAGAAGGCGTACAGAGTCAGGTATTCAACGCCCATGGAGCCGCAGTATTCAACAGAATCGTGAATAGCCTTCTCCGCGGCTTTGTGCCCCTCAATCCGTTTTAGACCATGAGATCTTGCCCCGCGACCATTCCCATCCATGATGATCCCCACATGGGTGGGAAATCCAGAGTCAGACTTCAAGTATTTCAGCTTCTTTTGATTCGAGGTATCTGTCGATTTCCGTGATGGCCTCGTTTGCGGCATCCTGAATTTCGCTGAGAGCTTTATGCTCCTCATCCTCAGTGATATCACCGGCTTTGCTGAACTTGTGCAGTTCGTCATTGCCGCTTCTTCTGATATTCCTTATCGCGGTTTTTCCGGATTCAGCAAGTTTCTTTACGTGCCGGCTGAGTTCCTTTCTGCGCTCATCAGAGAGCTTTGGAACAGGTACTCTTACCACTGGTCCGTCTGCAGAAGCTCTGAGACCCAGATCTGATTTCTGTACAGCGCGAACAATAGCATCCGATGTCGAGGGATCGAAGGGCTGTATCACTATAAGCCGGGGCTCTGGAGCAGATATTCCGGCCACCTGCTTTATGGGATGTAACCCTCCCCAGCACTCGACACGAATATTGTCCAGAAGTGCGGGACTTGCCTTGCCGGTCCTTATTACAGCCATTTCCCTTGCGGTGTTCTCTACAGCTTTCTTCATTCTGCTCTTCTGATCCTGCAGAATCTGATCAGTCATGATTAATTCCCCCTATCAGGCTTCCGATTGAAGGTTCTTTGAATATCCTTATAATATTTTCAGGATTCCATATATCAAAAACGCTAATAGGAAGTCCTGCATCCCGACAGATGGCAATTGCGGCTGCATCCATCACCTTCAGATCAAGTCTGAGTACATCGTCATATGTCAGTGTTGAAAACCGTTTTGCTTCAGGGTTTTGTGCTGGATCTGAATCGTATACGCCATCAACCTTCGTACCCTTGAGCAGCCTTGAGCAGCCTGTCTGCACAGCTCTCAGTGCAGCGGCGGTATCTGTAGTAATACACGTGTTGCCTGTTGCTCCTGCATATATGACTACATATCCCTGGTTGAGGCATTTCTCGGCTTTCTCCGGGGAGAACGTTTCGAAAATACCTTCTACAGGTATGGATGAAAGTACAACAGCTCTGCCGCCGCGCTTCCTTACCGCATCTCTGAATGCCAGCCCGTTAATGAGCGTAGCCAGCATTCCCATCTGGTCACCGGTAATCCGGTCTGCTGATTTCAGATCCCTTCCCCTGATAAAGTTGCCTCCACCAGTGACTACTCCAACACTGCATCCGGTGGCAGCCAGAGCCAGAACGGCTCCGGCAAGTTCGCCTGTGATTTCAGGATCTATTCCGCGGCCGGATTCGCCTGCAAGAACCTCTCCGCTGAGTTTAAGAAGTATTCGCGGTTGAACAGCACCGTCATCCTCTGTCATCAGTTACCTATCGAAAACCTTGCGAATCTGCGAATCACAATGTTTTCGCGAAGCTTTCCTATCAGATCGGTAAGCGCGTCCTTCACAGTTCCAACATCCGGGTCATCCGACCATTCCTGGTCAAGAAGACATGTTTCCGAATAGAACTTATCCATCCGACCATCTATTATTTTCTCGATTATTTCAGCCGGTTTGCCCGAATCGTCAAGCTGCGCAAGGAGTACTTTCCGTTCAGCTTCGACAGCTTCCTCTGAGAGATTCTCGCGGGATACGACAATTGGGGGGTAAGCTGCAATATGCAGGGCAACCTGCTTCACGAATTTCTGGAAATCCTCTGTTTTTGCGACGAAATCCGTTTCGCAATTCACTTCAACAAGAACTCCAAGTTTACCGGGGGGATGGATATACGATACTACCAGACCCTCTTCAGCATCTCTTGATGCTTTCTTGGACGCTACTTTTATACCCTTCTCACGCAGGATTGTAATGGCTTTCTGCATATCACCTTTACTATCATCAAGTGCTGTCTTGCAATCCAGCATGCCTGCTCCGGTGGCTTTTCTGAGCTGCTTCAGATCATCAAGTTTGACAGCCATTATTTACCTGTTTCCTTTCCCTCTTCAGAACCATCCAAGTTTTCGACAGGGTTAACGGTACTCTCAGCAGCATTATCGTCTGCGGCTTTTTTCGTTGTTTTTTTCACAACAGTCTTCTTCACGGACTTGCTTGGAACCGGTTTCTTCTCGCTATTCTCGGAAGCTTTCGGTGTGGTTTTCTTTCTTGCAGGTTTCGCTATCTTCTTCGTGCTTTCTTCTTCCTTTTTGTCGGCATCACTTTTTTCTTCTACTGCAGCTTCCATCGGCTTCGCAGCCGCTGGTTCCCTGGCCATTTCCTCTAAGGCTAAAGCATCCGCCTCTTTTGACGTAGAGCCTTCAGCACCTAGAAGCACGTGATCCGCCAGGGTTCCCACAATCATGGATATGGATTTTATTGCATCGTCGTTGCCGGGAATAGGATAATCGACTTCTGTCGGGTCACAATTAGTGTCTACTATGCCTATGCAGGGTATCTTAAGTTTTCGTGCTTCCCTTACAGCTATCTGTTCCTTCTTGATATCAACAACAATAATTACTCCGGGGAGGTTTTTCATTTCGCGAATACCAGTAAGATCCTTCTCAAGCTTTTCCCTGTGCCTCTTCTTCCTGAGAATTTCCTTCTTAGTGAGGCTTATCGGGTATCCTTCCTTCTCCGCTTTTTCGAGCTCTATCAGCGTCTGTATACCCGTTGAGATCGTACTGAAATTCGTAAGCATTCCGCCCATCCAGCGCTCGGTCACGTAATACTGACCGCATCTGATAGCATGCTCCTTCAGACACTCTCTTCCCTGCTTTTTCGTTGCCACGAAAAGAACGCTTTTCCCCGAGGCAACGGTTTTCGCGACCAGGTTTGCTGCATCTTCGAGGAGCACTCGCGACTTCTTAAGATCAATAATATGTATACCATTACGAGCCATGAAGATATAGCTTTTCATCTTCGGGTTCCATCGACTCTTCTGGTGGCCGAAATGTATTCCGGCCTCAAGCATTTCCTTCATGGAAGGTATATTCATGAATTGTTCCTTTCGGTTATCCTCCAGCCGGCTTGATTGAACCAATTTCCATTTTTTCAGATGGAAACACCGAGGTTATCACCACCAACTGTGCGTATTAAGCGCACATTGTACTTAAGTGCGCAGTTATTCTATCTCTTGGAGAACTGGAATCTCTTTCTTGCCTTGGGCTGTCCGTATTTCTTTCTCTCAACGATCCTCGGATCACGCCTGAGCATCCCTTCAGCCTTAAGGGCAGGTCTGAAATCGGGATTGATTCCTACCAGAGCCCTTGCTATTCCAAGTCTGATTGCTCCGGCCTGTCCTGTTATCCCTCCACCGCGTACGTTTACTGTAACGTCGTAGTCCTTTGCTACTCCAGCAACCTCCATGGGTTCAATAGCATGCTCCAACTGCCATAAATCGCAAAAGTATTCTTTGGGATCTCTATGATTTACCCTGATCTGACCTTTTCCGGGTTTCAGGTAACACCTTGCTGTAGCGCTCTTTCGTCTGCCAACACCTATATGCTGTTTCATCTCACCACCCTTGACCGCTAGACTTCCAGAACCTGTGGGCTCTGTGCCGTATGTGTATGTTCGCTTCCAGCGAATATTTTCAGCTTCTTTATCTGCTGTTGAGCTATTCTGTTCTTCGGCATCATACCCTTAACAGCTTTTCGGAGAATCCTGTCAGGGTGCTTTTCCAAAGTCACCTTCATACTTGTAGTCTTTCTTCCACCCGGATAGCCCGTATGGCGTCCATACTCCTTCTGTTCAAGCTTTCTGCCGGTGAAATTCATTTTCTCAACGTTTGTCACGACAATGAAATCACCGGTATCGATATGAGGTGTATATACCGGCTTGTTTTTGCCCTGAAGAATCAGGGCGATCCTGGTTGCCAACCTACCGGGAGAATATCCGGTGGCATCAATCTGCCACCATTTCCTCTCTATTTCTCCGGTTTTGGCTGTATAAGTCTTCACTTTTCTAAAACCTCCACTACGAATCTTACTTTATCATTCCAGCAATCCGTGAGATGGATATATATGGAATACAACTATTTAACAAGACAGCTAAATTTAGATCAAAAGCTGCATGAGCCCTTCTTTCTCCGCAAGTGATAATCCCCACAACGCATCAGGGTTTATCGACTATAAGAATACTTAGGGGAACCGGTAAACTGTTAGAATTTCAGTAGAAAGTCAAGGTCGAAACTGATGCTGGTCCTCAAGTATCCCTTTCACCTCTTCAATCAGTTCCCGCCTTCTGGCGGAATTGTATGTCACAGCCGCTCTTGAGCCGCCGTAAATATTGCCTCCGTAAAAAGATAAACCCAGCCATCCAAGCAGAACCGAGGTGGTTGTATTATCCTCCTGCAGGGATTCGTAGAAAAGCCATGCCAGCGCTCCATTTACGCCGAACGCGATGATCCCATCGGTATAGTGACCGCAGATCATCTGCCCGGAACCGGGAAGCAGCGCACTGGATATTCCACACAATAAAGGGCTGCGATGGGGAAGGTATTGTCCTTCGGCAACCTTCTCGGCAAGGTTTGCGGAGATCTCGGAAAAGGGATCTGCGGTTAAGGATAACATTCTGAGTTCCTCGGCGGAAGCCTCCCAATTACCCATCCGGGCGTTCATAAGACCTGCCATTATGCCGGCTCTCGCCATTGTTTCAGTATCTTCCGATGTAACCGCGGCATCTGTATACAGCTCTCTTGCACTATCAAAATTACCGGATTCTTCAAGTACCGACCCGGCACCCATCATCGCTCCTGCTCTAAGTTCAGCATCGGATAGATTCCTGTGAAGAAATGTATAAAGAAAGTAAGCGTCTTCCCTGCGTCCGAGTTCCTGCCAGCATCTGGCAAGACGAAGGGAGGCCTCGGGGCAGGCCAGTGTATCTTCATCATGGGTGTAGATAATCCTCAGATATTCCTGAGAAGCCATGTCGTATTCGCCCTGTCCGTACAGGTAATCAGCAAATCCTTCATCAGCCCCTTGATTCGGAAATGCTGTCAGAAGGGCAGCAAGAATCGTCCCCAGCATATCACATCCTCTCCAGGATTCACCGGATCCGCGAGCTGGTTTCCTTCAGTAATCCTGTGGTCCCCATGGCTGAAAGCCGCAGAAGTACACCTGGTCCACCTTTCAAAAGCCATCATGAGGCCGAACACCGCTCCACGGGATTCAATTGCCTCCTGCCCGTAATGGGAACAGCTTGGGTAATAAACGCACCTTCTTCCAAGAAGATCCCTGAAGATTCCTCTGTACTGAATGAATAGAATATCGGAGAGGCTGCTGTTACCGTTGAGGTCGCCGGTACTTTCAGGATCATCGGCGTAGTAAACAGAGATATTTTCATCCTGCGCCGCTACCGGCAGAAGGATGATCAGCAGACCTGATAAGAGCAGTTTCAAGAGAATCCTTTCCTGCACACATCAGCCAGATTGTCAAGAGAAGAGGCTTTTATGCCTCCGCCGCTGAAAACTGAGAGAATGCCATCGTCCCAGTCAGCCGGGATAACCCAGAGGTAATAGCCCATTTTAAGGGCTGCGGCCGATCTGCCCACAAGAGACAAGGCTCTTTTTTCAGGAGGTATTCTTCTGGAAAATGATTGGGGAATAACTCCGATGTTACCTCTGTGAAACGGTATCAGCATGGTAACTCCGGGCCATGGCGTCAGCCTTAAAGAACGGCTGAATCCCTGTTCGCGCAGAACTTCCCACGTATAACCGTAAATATTCCTTGACTTTCGTGGAGAGAGTTTCGAGTTCAGTCGAAAGAGGCACTCTCCGGGCTCAGGTGGTTCGTTACGCAGAACCTCAGCCATTTCATCCGGGAGATGCTCGGGAAGGACTGTTTCTGTCCCGGTTATTCTTCTGCCCAGTTCAGTCCAGAAGAAATGATACCATCTGTTCCTCAATCCGTCTGTTCCTCCGAATTCCGAAAAGCCTCATCTATGACCCTGCTGATCAGGTCGTGCTGAAAACCTCTTCTCTGCAGATACGCCGCTGCCCTGCGCAACCCCGTTTGCTTATCCAGATAACCGTACTTGCTCTTTACAGTCTTCACAAGGGTTCGGTGCAGGTCGACCTCATCACGTTGAGAAAGCACTTCATCCGTGATACCGTCGGAAATACCCCGCTTCCTCAACTCCATTCTTATCCTGAAATTTCCCATAGGTGAATTTCGGGAATGACTGCGTATGTAGATTGTGGCATACCGCCGATCATCGACCAGGGAGCATCGTTCCGCCCATCGAAGCGTATCATCGGTTACGCTTTCAAGGTATTCTCTCCCGACAAGATAGGACATGAGCTGATGCATTGTACGTTCCGACAGGGACAGAAACCTCTCCGTATCTCTATGGGCTGCAGGCAGCTGTTCCCGAAAAGCCGCTTCTTCAATTTCACCGGTATCCACGATTGAGCCCGGAAGCAGTTTCATTGCGGTGATACTCTTCACAGGAAGCAGCCAGCGGCCTTCCGCTGTAATTACAAGACGCCACCCTTTCCTGATACTGGCAATCTCCTGAACTGGAAGTTCTGCTATTCCTTCTCCTCCTGCTCTGTGTCAGAGGCTCTTTGCGTTCCGGGTATGTCAAGTAACTTCCTGATCTCAGCTTCGAGTTCATCGGCGATCTCTGGATTGTCAATAAGGAACTTCCTGGTCTTTTCCCGGCCCTGGCCCAGCTGTTTATCTCCCATGGAATACCATGTGCCCCTGCGCACAACCAGTTCATTATCAAGTCCGAGATCGATGAGTTCACCCTCTCGAGAGATTCCGTAGCCGTGAAGTAGATCGCATTCAACATTTCTGAAGGGAGGAGCCAGCTTGTTTTTTACAATCTTGATCCTTGTACGGCTGCCAACTACTTCATCCCCCTCCTTAATTGAAGCAATTCGCCTTACATCCAGCCGCACGCTGCTGTAGAACTTCAGAGCCCTTCCCCCGGTTGTGGTCTCGGGATTTCCGAACATAACCCCTATCTTCATGCGGATCTGGTTAATAAACACTACTGCGCATTTGGACTGGGCAACAGCACCTGTTAGTTTCCGGAGGGCCTGGGACATCAGACGTGCCTGAAGGCCAACATGGCTGTCACCCATTTCGCCCTCAATTTCAGCCCTGGGGACAAGTGCTGCTACAGAGTCGATCACGATAACATCAACCGCATTGCTCCTGACCAGCATTTCCGTAATCTCAAGAGCCTGTTCGCCGTTGGAGGGCTGAGATACCAGGAGATCGTCAATGTTGACTCCCAGGTTCTGCGAATAGACCGGGTCAAGCGCATGTTCAGCATCAATAAAGGCAACTTCCCCACCCAGTTTCTGGGCGCTGGCAATTATATGAAGCGCAAGCGTTGTCTTGCCTGATGCTTCTGCCCCATATATTTCGGTAACCCTTCCCCTTGGAATACCTCCGATACCAAGAGCAGCGTCAAGCGCAATTGAGCCGCTCGGTATGATATCCACTTTCATATGGGTGTTTTCTCCAAGCCTCATAAGAGCTCCCTGACCGAACTGCTTCTGAATCTGATGAAAGGCTGCCTTCAGCGCTTTATCCTTTTCAGCGGAACCGTCCTTTTTTCCAGCCATTGAATCTACCTTTCAGCTTAATGTAAATCGAATCTTTCTATGAACGTATACTCGGGACCAGTGGAGGTCAATCTGCTGTCAATTACAGCCGCTTCTATAAACACTCCCTTTATTTCACCCGGCGGATCAAGCTCAGGCAGCTCAACGGAATATTTCCCCCTTGCAACGGTAAGATGAGGAACGAAACTCTTCCCGCCTTTTCTTCCCTTTTCATCGGGAATCCAGCCCAGTTTAATGGCTATTTCGGAAACCTCTTCGGGAAAACAGCCTCCAAGCCAGAATACCGATGGAGACTCACTATTTCCGAACGAGCCGATGCTGTCAAGTGAGAATCCCAGGGGCGGGGGATGCCATGATGATAGAATACTGCATATTCTTTCAACCCCGGATTCAGGAATATCGCCGAAATAACGCAGTGTAAGATGCATATGATCTCCCGGGACCCATTTAAGGAAAGGATATCGTGCTTTCAGCGGTTTCTGCCAGTCAGTAATTTCTCTTCTGACCTGCACAGGTAACTCCAGAGCGGCGAAAATCCTCACCTGACCTCTTTCTCCAGTATCCGGTACAACTTTGCAAGAAGATAGTCAGCTGCCTTCTTCCTGACCACATCCCTGTCTCCCTTGAGGATTTTCATTTCAGCGGATACTGACTGACTGCTGCAAACAGCCATCCATACTGTACCAACAGGTTTCTCCACTGAACCGCCACCGGGACCCGCAATTCCGGTGACTGAAATCGAAAAATCACTTCCAATGAGCTTTCTTGCACCTTCGGCCATAGCCACAGCAGTTTCTCTACTGACAGCACCCTCCGTTTCAATCAAAGAGGCGGGAACATTGAGGACGCATGTCTTTACACTGTTTGAATAGGCTGTTACCCCCCCCATGAACCATCCTGAGGATCCGGGAACAGAAGTCAGAAGCATTCCCACCATTCCACCGGTACAGGATTCCGCTGAAGAGAGTGTTTTCCCAGCTTTCAGCAGAATGGTTCCTATTCGCTTTACAAGTTCTATTTCAGAGAGCCCCATGGATCACACTTCCAAGGATAATAACAAGCGCTGCCATAATACCGGCCGCAACATCATCGAGGAGGATTCCTGCTGCTGATTTCATCCTGTCGAAAACTGAAACGGGCCATGGTTTAAAAATATCAAAGATCCTGAAAAGTATGAAGGCTGCGGCAATACCGGCAATTCCCCAATTGGATGGAACAGCCATGCATGATATCCAGCACCCCGCGAATTCATCGATGACAACCTTTGACGGATCTCCCCCCCATTTTTTTCTTCCTGCACTGCAGCCCCAGTAGCCGAGAACAAGGAAACATAAGCAGAGTACCCAGGTAATTACAGATGTCTGCCGAATTATCAGGAAAAGTCCAGCTGATACAAGGCTGCCGGCGGTTCCCGGGGCAACCGGGATGCAGCCTGCTCCAAAAACCGTAGCTACAATTATACCAGCGGATGGAAAGGGATTCTTCACAGACCCAGTCTTTTCATTACCGATCCGTTGCGCCAGAAATAGTCAACTCCCGAAATGATGGTAAGGAGTACCGCCACAACCAGAAGAACATCAGCTGAAAACAGCAGAATACTCCTTCCCATGGAAAGGCCCATACCGCTGATGTGGAGAAAACCTGCCCTTCCAGTACTCCCTTGCACGGAAAATAACAGATAACAGAACATTGAAAGCATCTGTGATGATGTCTTGTATTTCCCCAAGCGGGATGGAAGAATAAGCACACCTGCATAGGCGGCGATGGACCTCAGGCCTGTAACTAGAAGTTCCCTTCCTATAATAAGATATAAAGCCCAGGCCGGGACGAGGTATATCTGATTCAGACCAATCAGAGCAAGGGCTACCAGGAGTTTATCAGCCAGCGGGTCAAGAAATTTACCTAGGTTAGTGATCCATCCATATTTTCTTGCGAGATATCCATCGTAAAGATCGGTAAGTGAGGCCGCAACAAATACAATGAGTGCAGCTATCCTTGATCCCTGTCTGTTATCAATCAGAAGGATCATGAAAAGGGGACTTAAAAGTATTCTGATTATGGTTAGACGGTTAGGCCAGTTCAACTGCACTTTTTCAAACTTTCTGTCGTCCCTGAAAGGCCTGGCTCAGCGTCAGGGAATCGGCAAATTCAATGGAGGCGCCGGGCGGAAGCCCCCTGGCAAGTCTTGTAACAGTCACCCCGCTTGTTTCCAGGATTCTGGCAATGTATGAAGACGTTGCCTCTCCGTCAGCGGTTGAATCCAGAGCAAGGATAACCTCATCAACCTCGAACCTGTCGATCATTATTTTTAGTCTATCAATTCCCAGTTCATCAGGACCTACACCATCAAGTGGTGCAAGGAACCCATGAAGCACAAAGTATTTTCCTCTGTAAAGCCCTGCATCCTCGATAGCCCTCATGTCAGCCGGGTTATGAACCACACAGACTGAATCATGACGTGAGCTGTTAGAGCAGATATCACAAATGTCATTCTCAGTGATATTCCTGCATGTTGAGCATTCACCGACATTCTGCCACACCATTCCGAGGGCTTCGGAAAGATCTTTGGCCAGTTCGCGGTCATCAACAATACTGAACGCCAGTCTCATCGCGGTTTTTCTTCCAATACCGGGAAGCCTCTGAAACTGGTTGGCGAGCCTGTCAAAGAGAGCAGAGCTCACATCATACCTCCCATGTCGGGTATTCCCAGAGCCTGCATTCTATTTTCGGAGAGTTCCCGACTTGCAGAAACCGCATTCTTCACCGCCACCAGGATCATATCTTCCAGCATTTCAACATCATCTGGATCAACAGCTTCCGGAGATATGGACAGTTCAATAAGCTCTCCCTGCCCTGTAACTACGGCTCTGATCAATCCGTCAGCAGCTTTTCCCTCCACTCTCGCATCAGCGAGCTCTTCCTGGGCCTGTATCATCCCGGCCTGCATTTTCTGCGCCTGTGCCATCATCTTCTGTAATTGTTTCTGATTCATGGATCCTCCCAAGTGTCACTACTATCGCTGATCAGACGGCGTCAAAGAGTCCCAGAATTGTCCGGGATGTCTCCTTCTCCTTCTCTGCATCATCCGCAGAATCGTCTTCATCCTCGGCTGGAACGTTGTCTTCGATTATTCCGCTTTTCTCAGCAGCTTCTTCCGGAGTCGGCTTCTTCTCATCTTCACTGCTGTCCGATTCAGTAACTGCTACCTCTATCTGCGGTGGGGTTCCGTGCTCCGGTTGCCTGCATACTTCAAATACTTTATCTGCCACCGGAGGCAGCTCATCTATTGAGAATGCCCTGGACAGCTTCGACGCAGTTATTACGGCTGTCTCCAGAGTTACTCGAGGGAGGCTGCTGCGTTTAACCTCAATGGAGGCGCTGCTTAGTATCCTCAGGATATTGAGCACCGCTATATCAGGGAGGTTTTCCGACAGCTTCACAAGCAGTCTGCTTTCAGAGTCTGGAACTTCGATCAGGCTGTCTTGAGCGCCGGTTGCAACCAGCAGTAGATTCCGAAGGAATACGATTAATGCATCCAGGAGTTCGTCCACACTGTATCCCTTCGCAAGGGCACCGGACACATGATCAATAGCCCTGGAAGTATTCCCTGCCAGTATACCCGACGTGATATCATAAAGCAGGTCTGTTTCCACCAAGCCCAGGAGTTTCGTAACTTCTTCACCTTTTACGTCATTACCGGAAAAACTGACGAGTTGATCCATCAGCGAAAGAGCATCACGCAAACTTCCTCCGCTGGCCCTGCAGACCAGGCTGAGGGCTGCACTGTCCAATGTAATCCCCTCACTTGCAGCTTCCTTTTTAAGATACTCCGACATATCCGATACTGGTATACGCCTGAAATCGAATCGCTGACATCTGCTTAGAATAGTGTCCGGAACCTTTCTCGGCTGGGTTGTTGCAAAAATGAAAATAACCATATCCGGTGGTTCTTCCAGAATTTTCAGGAGAGCATTGAATGCCTCATTGGTAAGCATGTGAACTTCATCGATGATATATATTTTATACTTTCCAGAAGCGGTCGCGTAACGAGCCCTTTCCCTGAGATCCCTTATCTGGTCAATACCCCTGTTGCTTGCTCCGTCTATTTCCCTGACATCCATATGATTGCCAGTTGTGATACTTTTGCAGGAATCGCATTGCTGGCAAGGCTTTGAAGTTGGGCCCTTTTCACAGTTAAGAGCTTTCGCGAAAATTCTGGCAGTAGTAGTCTTTCCAACACCCCTCGGACCGGTCAAGAGATAGGCATGACCTATCCTTTCCATATCAATTGCATTCCTTAATGTAATTGTAACATGATCCTGTGACAGGACTTCCTCAAATGACTGAGGACGCCATTTCCGCGCAAATACCAGGTAGCTCAAAAATGCCTCCGTTCCCGAATTAATGCCGGCCATACATGTCTGCTGGACAAGCTTCACAAGATGCAATCTGCAGCCAGCTCAGATCAGGTTATCCTGTATCGCCCATCAGACATCGCTTACCGCTGCTACCTTCCGGTTCTGACGGGATTCACGGGCTGACGCCGCACAGGTCCTGGTCATCAACACCACTTACATAAATACAGACTCGCTACGCATTGCCGCACAGATGTTTCAGCCCCGCTGTAGCGGATTGCGGGTACAGGGCACCGCTAGCTCCCCGCCTAGCACAGCCGGCAGTTTGAATATACAAGCACATAGTAAACTAGAGAAGAGGGTTAAACCCGCGAATCTCAATCCAGAGGCATCACGATTTCCTCAGCGAATGCTGAATCGGTCCTGATAAGAACATCATTTTTCTTGTTGCTGTGACTTAGAGCAAGAACAGCTGCGGTGACTGCAAGTAACAAAACAAGAAAGTATGCCAGGTATTTCCTTCCTGGCAAACCCAGTCTTCCTGAATCGGCGTACAATCTTATTGCGGCAGCGGAACCGCCCTTTTTTCTGAACCTTATTCGTGTCTCCCTGATCATCTCGGACAGGCAGAAGGATAATGGTTTTCTGCAGCTTGAAGAGAACTTCTGGGCCGCGAAGGATCCAACTTGCTTTCCAAGGCTGCCAGTCAGGAGAATGATCGACTGAGCTGGTTTCAATCTTAAGTGCCTTATACCCTCACATGTGAGATCCACGACATTTCCCGAACCTCTCCCGTCAGAATCAGCGCCTGATAGAAAGGCCAGACAGGTTCCACTGGTGTAGATCCACACCTCATCTCCTAGAATGGCCGCGGCTGCCAGGGAAAATAATACACGTTTCTCATCCGATACGAACGAATTGATTTCGCCAACAGCTTCCATGAGTACATCTGCAACACCGTATGCAACTCCTTCGGCGAAAGCATCCCTTACAATGGCAACCGCCTTCTCACCGTAACTGGAATCCGATGAATTGTTTTCCGCTACAACAATAGCTCCAGCGACAGCAGAGGAACCATGAAACCCATCGGCAAGAGATTCCATTCTGGATATCATCCGGCCTGGCTGGTTCATCCAGGAGATTTCAGTTCGGGTTATGGCCAGCAAGTATTACCTGCTTTCTTTCGGGAAGATTTGTAGCAGTAATAGGCGGAATTCGCAGTACAAAGTGCTTCTTAATTACATTATTCAGGCTGAAATATCTGGTGGAGATGAGCGGGATCGAACCGCCGACCTCTGCCTTGCGAAGGCAGCGCTCTTCCAACTGAGCTACATCCCCACATTAAATTCTGTTCCGAATTGTTTGCCGTCAGTAAGACTTGGACTGCTTCGATTCACTCGATGAGGTACACCTTTCCAAAGCCGGTTATCTCAGTATAACCCTCTTGAGATCCAGTGTTGGAAAGCACTATTTCAGGATCGGTTGCCATAATGGATGAAGTCCTGACGTAATAAGCACGGTTATTGTCCCCAAGTAGAATAACTCGCATGGGATGATCAGTCTTAAATATAACTTTCTCACGAATTTTATCTTTAACGACATAAAGAGAATCATTTTTCGGAATATCCAACAACTCGATGTTAATAATTCCAGTGTGGAAAGCAACCGCATCTTTCCGGATAACCATATTCTCATTCAGTTCTACTATTAGAGGTTCTTGAGAACCACAGTTAAGAAGGAATCTTCCTTTGCCGGAAAGTTCATGTATGCCTTCGCCGGAAATTTCAACTTTAATTGAATTTTCATAAATTGATAACATAAAATGCTTTACGCGAGCGGTGCCCGATCTTAGGTGAACAGTTAGAAGTCCCGATTCAGGTGACCAGGGATCAACGGTTAAATCAGCCTCCTGCTTTAATACGGCAGTACTATTTTCCTTAACTTCTTCTGCGGGCTCAGCTTCCTCTTCTTCCTCAGGCTCATCGGCTTCGGGTTCGATTACCTCTTCTTCGGAAACGTCAGCCTCGGGTTCGACTTCTTCTTCGGTCTCATCGGCCTCGGGTTCGATTACCTCTTCTTCGGGCTCATCGGCCTCGGGTTCGATATTATCTTCCGCATCTGAGGGTTCCGGTGCTTTGAAAATTGCCTCCAGCGTATTGTCTGAACTGAGAGGGTAAGGCTCCGCTTGATCATCTTTTGCCGGTTTCGAAGCGAATGGAGAGTCATCGTCTTCCTCAGGTTCTTCTTCGAGTTCTTCTTCGAGTTCTTCTGCCTCCGGCTCGACTTTGGTCTCTTCTTCCTCCATTAAGGATGAAGTGCCGAATATCTCATCAAGACTTATTTGAGCGTTCTTCTCAGTTTCGGTGTCTTCAGACTCTCCGTGAATGTCTGAATAGCCTTCATCCCGGGAATCTTCCGAATCTGCAAATTCAGACAGCAGGGTCTGGCTGGTGGATACTCCTATATTCTGCAGCAGTTCTGAAATATCATCCTCTTCTACCTCTGCTGAATCACCTGATAATCCAATATTCTTCAGAAGCCTTTCCACGCTGTCCTCTTCGTCAGCTCCAGAATCAGCGAATAGTTCATCCGATGGAACATCAGGGAAAATCTGCAGTCCGTCTTTGAACTTATCCTCCGTATCATCAGTGTCTGTATCGCCGGACCCGTCACTCAGGGGAGCGTTGAAAACATCTGCAAGGTTAACCCCGGAGTCCTTGGTTCTGGTTTCAATTCTCTTAATGGCCACACTGGCACCGTGATGGTCAGGTTCATCATCAAGTACTACACTGTAATTATCCTGAGCCAGCTGGTATTCTCCCAGTTCTTCAAGAACCTGAGCCAGTCTGAAATTATTGCTGGTGTTCCCCTCATTGAGTGTAATGAGTATTTCAAGCTGTGACCTTGCTTCAGACCAGAGTGCCATACTCATGCAGGTGTCTGCTAAAAGGCTCCTGGCCCTGGGTCTTGTTCCTATCAGGGAGATTGCCTTCTGAAGCAGTTCCCTGGCCTGCTCCGGAGATTCCTTTGTCAAGTATCCCTCGGCATCATTACACAGAGTATTATAAGTTTCCCCAGTAAAAGTATCGGACATATTCCCTCCCTGATGAAATGCTGAATTCGCTGGTATTGCAGATATTTACGAACATCAGCAACCCTAACGGTCCCTGATTGACCGCTATACCAGCCAGGGTGGCGGAGAGAGAGGGATTCGAACCCTCGAGAACGAATACACGCCCTACACGGTTTCCAACCGTGCTCCTTCGACCAGCTCGGACATCTCTCCGCATAGACACTAAACCGCAAGAGACACCAGCAGATTAACCGTAAGATGCTGGTAATTCTTGCAGGTTAATTGATAGGTAATATAGGAAAAACTGTCAACTTGCACACATTCAGCAGTTGGAGCCAGTGGGGTCGCCAGTGGGGTCGGGTCTCGAATCTTAGCATTATCGGGGTCTGGCGTCGAATCTTGCGTTTAACTTTTTAAGACAGTAACAAATGCCAAGATTCGAGGCCTGACCCCGTTTGCTTATTATGCTAAGATTCGAGACCCGACCCCTGTTTATTCCCCATTCAGAAGTCTGTCCCTTAATTCATGGACGAACCTGGAAACAGGTAAACCCATCACATTGAAGAAGCATCCCTCAATCCGTTCCACAAGTAGACTCCCGTACCCCTGTATACCGTATGCGCCTGCCTTATCCAAAGGTTCTCCTGTGGAAACATAGGCATTAATCTCATCGGCCCCAAGGTTTCTGAACAAGACCCTCGTCTCTTCAACGAAGTGCATATCAAGTCCCTTTTCCGGCCAGAGGAGACAGACACCGCCGAATACTGAGTGCCATTCCCCGGAAAGCCTGCCAAGCATATCCCTGGCATGGGCTTCATCATGAGGTTTCCCAAGAAGTTCATCACCCAGGGCTACCATAGTATCTGCACCCAGTACAGGATCACCGCTGATTGAGGAGAGGGCGTTTTCCGCCTTCTTTCTTGCCCAGTACTGAACGACTGTATCAGGTGATCCATCCACCCATGTTTCTATCACATTTCCAGGGATCTGTACAAACGGGATACCTGCCATTTCCAGTATGACTCTCCTCCTGGGAGATTTACTGGCAAGAACAAGTGGAGAAGCTGCTGGATACCACCACACTCTAACAGATCCGTTCGGAAGGAGAGTCTACCATAATGGTAACCGGGCCATCATTTACCAGGCTGATTTTCATCATTGCCCCGAATATGCCCGAACTAACCTTCAGTCCTGTGTGGGATACGATCTCGATAAAGAGATTGTAGAGCAGTTCAGCCCTTTCGGGTAGAGCGGCATTCATGAAGCTCGGCCGCCTTCCCTTTCTTGAATCGGCATGCAGTGTGAACTGGCTTACAATCAGGATGTCTCCGCCGATATCACTCACCGACAAATTCATGCTGTTTTTCGAATCGGGAAATATTCTCAGGCCGATTATCTTCCTCGACATCCAGGCAAGATCCTCTTCGGTATCCGACCTGCCGAAACTTACGAAGGCGAGCAGTCCTGGCCCTATTTCACCTGCTATACTGCTTACCGTCGCCACGGATGCACCTGAAACCCGCTGCAGAAGAGTTTTCATACATTGATTTCTTCATCAGACTGATCAAGTTCCTCATTGATAGAACCCGGAATACCAGCCGTAATTGCGACCACTGTTCCAGCGATACTGCCAAGGGCAACAGGCAGGCCTGCAAGCTGAAGAAACCTCCCAAGCCTCAGGTGTTTCACCGATCTATTCCTGTACGCTGCCAGACGCATGACTGATCCGGATGCAAAAAGAACCAGGCCTGTCCAGCGGAGAATCCATGGCGGGCCATAGGTAGTGAGTTCAAGAAGAAAACCATCGATTGCGCTGACAAGCAAAACAGCATAAAATACCGTATAGGGGAGGCTGGCAGAGCCTCCCCTGTATTTTGATTCAGATGCACTCCAGAAAAGGTACAGCAGCACGGTGGCTCCACATATCTGGAATTCGCTCGAATGCAACGGCAGGGCTTCCGGGTCTATAATACCGAGTAACCACAGTACACCTATCAGAGCCAGAACCGTTAGTGATCGTAAAGCCATGCGCCCTAAAGAACCCCCAACCAGTCATCCTCACCGGGAGTACCGCCAAGTCCGTTATTGTTACCATCAAACAGGTTTCCATACTCATCGGCAACCATGCATGAAATGAACAGGGTAACCGTCCCTTCGGCATAACGCTGAAGCAGACAGTTAACTGCCGACGGATCCGCACCGGTTTCGAAGACGATTGGAATGGAGCCGTTATCATCGGTTACCTGAATGTTAGCAGCGATGAATGTTGCATCATCCATGACCACATCATCACCGGTCAGGCTCTCTTCGAATTCTATATGAACGGAAGTGTTTCCGGGCATAAGGGTCGCTTCCGACAGAGTCGGAGGTGTAGCATGGGTTGAGGAGTCATCTTCGTACTGGAAATCCCATACAACATCCGGTTCGTTGGGCCAGACTAATCCATCATTGTTAGTATCAAGATAGTTACCTGCGGAATCAGCGAGTTGCGCAGATAATCTGGCTGTGTACCTGGTTCCGTAGGAAAGCTCACTCGTTGGTACGACGTTAATCTCGGTGCCAGTCGCAAACGACAGCTCTAGCTCTACTGAAGCCGAGTCAGAAGTTCTCACCAGAGTAAATTTATCAAGAGTAAGCTGCGAAACATCCATTGGTCCGTTAGTGAAGAAAACCCTTGGATGGGGAAGTAAATTAGTACCCCCCCCTGTGTTTGGAAAAGCGCCGGTAACACTCGGAGGGGTAATGTCTCGCATTTCTGCAGATCCGCAATAGAACGCAATCAATCTGTCATCCCAGGGGGATCCATCGTACAGTGCGTTGTAATTGGGATCCAGCTCATTTCCTCCAAGATCAAGAATACTCCCTGCAGTAACGGTAAGAAGGTACGCCGTATTATCGGAGAATGTCCCCACAAGAACGGCTGTTCCATCCTCGGGATAGTAGCTGATGCTTTCGAATTGAACGGCACCTGTCCCCGGCTCCGTTTCAACCATCTCGAATGACGCGGCAGTGACGGTTGAGGGATCAATCTCCTTGTCGAAGCTCAATACCACCGCATCCTGAATACCCGCTGTTCCAGGATCAAGGTCGCTGAACTGAAAACTGCCGGGGCCATTGCTCTCCGTTCCGGCAATATCGATGTGGGGATGTGCGTTTCCGCCTTCCCACTGCACTTCAGGGTCGGCTTTGAAGGGGTTATCCTGTGCGCACCCCAGAAGAAGCAGGAGCATAATTGAGATTCCTGCTGTTATCCTTTTCATAGTATATCCTTCTTCCATCGGCTAGGAGTGTGTCCGGCAATGTGCATTGAGCAGAAGATACTCACGGCTGAGATAGAATGCTCGGAGATTTGAGGAGAATACTTGGATGTATTTGACGATGATATGCGAGTATTATAGCCAGCTGTGTGGGTTTTATGCCAATGTTTCATTGTCGGACATGCTCCTAGAAAGACAGTGTTGCTGAAAGGCGCCACTGGTTCAAACTGTCACCAAGACCCATCAGATCGATCTGTATATAATCATTAGGTGTATATCCAACTCCGTAGGAGTAAGGTATTTCCGTATAGTTATCATCGGTTTCAACAAGAGTTCCGTCTATCGTTTCAAACGGACTTTCAACGATCTGATCTTCGGTGCCGTCGCCGTATACGACATGCGTGACAAGTGGAGAGGCGTCGATCAATGATGTGGTTTCGGTTTCCATCTCCCACACGAATGCCGGACTTGCTCCCAGACGAACCTGAACTTTCGGGAGAACTTCGAACTCAAGCCCCACGGGAATGGATATCCTCTTGATATTCTCTGTTGTAGTGGTTTCATCCGTCTGACTCCATGTTGCAGTAGAAACGTAATCATCCGGATCGGCAAACTGAGCGTCTCCATCGGAGTAAGTCTCAACAAGAATATTGCTTGATGCATTATGTACGGTATTGCTGAGATCAATCATGGAAAATCCCATTCCCATGCTGATGGTGAATCTCTCAGAAGGATCAAGTGTCAATTTTGCTCCGATAGCGATGAGATCATCGCTGATATCGATATCGGTACTGCCGGAGCCGTTCATATCGATAATCGTGGAATCAATGAGTGAAGCGATCGTTTCGATAAAGGATGAATCCATACTGATCGAATACTGATCTGAACTTCCGCTCAAGCTCGTTGTGTAATACCCTCCAGAGGCTTCCAGAACCCAGTTTTCATCAAGCCTGAAAGCCATATTCAGACCACCACCGAATCTGTTTCCTCCAGGTGACACCGAGTATTGCTCAGAACCGCTCCATGTTGCGTAATCGTATACTCCGCTCTGCCCGGGAAGAAAATCCTCGATACCGGAAAGCTCAGCATTGTAGGCGATATCCGATGAAATGGACGTGAACATGAACATCCCGCCAATATCCATAACATCAGTTGCTGCACCGGTACCAGACAGGGATATTCCGAGAGCTGTTCTGTCATCCTTGAAAAGCCCGTTACCATTCGAATTCAGAGTATAGGTTTCAGCACCGGTTACAAGGTTGGAATCAGCTATGGCGATGGATCCGTTGTCATCCTCATCCAGAATTTCGGTACTGATAGTCATATAGGACACCCCAAGACCGAATCTCAGTGATTCATTCATCTCGTAGGCCCCGAAAAGACCAGCTGAAATCATTGACGAATCGGTTCTTGCTTCGGCTGTTTCATGAACGGTATGCCTTGAATCAAGTGTTCCGTCACCATTCGTATCGATATATTCCGACCAGGTCCCTTCTACCATTCCCTCTCCGGAAAGGTACGGCGCACCTCCTGGTCCAAGGAGCGTGATCTGATCAAAGAACCTTTCATCCATGAATTCGGCAAGTATTCCGAGTCCGAAAGATGCTTCGAGCGGTACATAGCTTCCACCCAGCAGGAAACTCCCCCGGGTATCAGCATTCTCATCAAAGACCAGGTCCGCACCTGTTGAGAGGTTAGAAAGCCCGGTATAAACCCTGATACCTTCCACCTCAAGCAATCTGTCAGGTACCGGCTGAGTAAACAGCATGCCCGAGAACCAACGGTCGAGATCATCAAGGATCAATCCGCTTGTGGACATGGATCTGAATGTCTGAGGCTGAGCTATAGTAATCGAACTGATCACTATTACCAGCATAGCCAGTATTTTCATGTTTCCCCCTTTTTAGTAATTATGTATTTATTAAAATTCAACAAAGTGAAAGCTCAACGTGCAGAAATCTATCTTACCAGAGAACATTTCAGCAAATGAACAGTAGCACCTGTTGTCAGAGATACAATATATACACCGGATGCGGCTGGACTGCCATCACTGCATGTTCCATCCCAGCAGAACGCCTCTGCTGGAAGGGGTGCTCTGAACGAACCGGGTCCGATACCACTTCTTACCGATTCATAAATCATCTGCCCGGTAAGATCGAATACTTTCAGTTCAGCATCCACAGGACCGTCATCAAGATCAAAACCGATATAAATACATTCAAATGATGGATTGGGATAAACAGATGGAGCAGCCGCGCTGAGTGTCTGATCAACAAACAGTTCGATTTCAACTCCGTCAGCTTCAAGGGTACCTGATAAAGGTATTACAGAACCGCTCCCTCCCCAACCACTGATAGTGAATTCACCAAGCTTTCCTGGACAGAAAGCAAACCACCCGGACTGATTCGTTTCGATCACGTATACGGAATCACCAATGTTCAGAGCAAGCGGATATTCCGCTAAATACTCGCCAGAGAGGCTTGATCTGACTGACCCTGTTACAGAATTGTGTTTCAATGCAGCATAGGCGTTAATGATACCGTATCCTGCACTGTTATCAGGGGAGCTGCTCATAGATGATGTTGATCTAAGAATTTCCATAATCTCAATCATGGACCACTCCGGATGGGCACCATACAAAGCCGCCGCGGCTGATGATACAAGAGGTGCAGCGAACGATGTGCCATCACCCTGGGAGTAACCGGATGTACCTTGATATGCAAGGCTGACATTCTGCCCGAGGGCGCATGCGTCGGGCTTTATCCTTCCGTCGTATGTTGGTCCCCTCGAGGAGAACTGGGTAACAGCTCCACCCGCATCAACGGCTCCCACTGCAAATACTGAATCCCCATCGGACGGCGCCAGAAGAGACCCCGGATCGGGACCCGAATTTCCAATGGAGTTGAAAACGACCATTCCCCGTGAAGCAGCAGCATCCGCAGCTATTGTAGTCACAGCGGTATTACCGTCAAGATCTTCATAGGTGTACCAGTCTATATATGCAAGAGAGCTGCTGACAATATCTCCGCCATTCATCTCAATCCATTCAAGTCCCTGTACCCAGTAATCCTCCTCCGCCTGGTATTCATCGCTGATATCCTCTGTTTTCGCCAGTATAAACGAGGCGTCGGGAACACCTCCGCAGAAGGCATCCTCAACGAACCCTCCGAGGATCGACAGAACAGCAGTACCATGGTCAGACTGACCGGGAGGATCTCCTGGTTGCTGTGACGGATCGCTGTCATTGTCTACAAAATCGTACATCTGAAGAACAGTAATATCGCAGAATACATCATGCACAAGGTTGAAGCCGGAATCGAGAACACCAACGACAACTCCCGCTCCGGCCCATCCTCGGATATGGAGTTCATCAAGTTTTATCTGCGCAAGCTGGGCCGTTGTAACTCCAGCAGTATTTCCCATGTAAGTGTGAAATTCCGGCAAACGGAATGTGCTGGAGGATACAGGCTGGACATGATCAACAAAAGGGAGAGCGAGAATTTCATCAAGGTTAGCGTCTGCAGTGTTTATGCTTACGGCGTTAAGGAATCTTGACCTGGTTCTGATTGTCCGGCAGACTGCAGCATCAGCTACCTGCTCCACATATAAGGACCATGGCTCAAGGTCCAGTTCATCCGCTCCAAGCAGACCGACGGAAATCCGCCTTTCGTATGAAGGGGTATGCAGCATTTCTATGGACCTGGTTTCAAGCCTGCTCTCAAGATCAGGGCCTCTATCGGAAAAGAAAACCCACCACGCCCCGGAAGGAACGGGGATGGATGTAACCAGAATACCGCTGAGTAATATCAGAGAGAGATTCACTGCAGTCTGTAATCAGGATTTAGGTATCCGACAGATCCCACCACTGCCAGATATACCATTCACCCGAACTTGAATCCTCCCGGCAGATGAAAAGAGCAGAACCTGCTGCTATGTATCCATCAGATTTAGCCTCATCCGTATAAACCTTGAGGCTGAAGGTACGGGGTAGCTGTTGAGCCTGTCCGGTAGAATCACCTGTCCAGGGACTCTGTGCCGTTCCCGAAAGTGTAAGATCTATAGAAATAACACGACTGCTGCCGAACATGTTGATATGAAAATCTTCCTCCAGATCCAGTCCCCAGTACGTATCTACAGTACCGTCGCCATTGTAATCATCCCAGTCGATTTCCTGAAGATGAAACTCAAAATCATCTCTGAAGCAATTAAGGTAATGACCAATATCGCGGCTTATATATGCGAACTGAAGGTTCTCAAGAACTTTGTAAGCACTGTCCACGGGAGTGTGGTACAGCAGCGGTGGGGGACCAGGACCAGTTTTGGGAGAAAAAGGATTCCAGCATCCTGATACGATAACAGCGGTAATAACAGCAGATGCTATTAGAGCGTTCGTTCGAATATTTCCGGCCATACGCGTCCTATTTTTCTGGTTCATATGAAATGCACCTCCGATTCAAATCGTACTAACACCATAAGAGGAAAATTGTTCCTGAACGGTTCTTCGTCAAGGGAATCTGAAATCAGTTGACGATTGCTTTCGCCTGCGTCATTTATTAGACAGGAGGATAGAATTATTAATATGCTACTTTGTTTGTTAATATCGCTTATCAGCCAGATTTCCACCGTGGATCAGGCCATAGAGCTGTACCTCCTGGGGGACATGAACAACAGCATTATCGCGCTGGAGGACCTCCTGAACGGGGGGAACCTCTCTCTGGACGAGGAAATAAGAGCTTACCACAGACTGGGGGCTGCCTATTTCGGAGTGGGGGAACATGACAAAATGGTATCGGCATTCTACAGCCTGCTACAGCTTGATCCATATTACGATCTTGGTCCATGGGAGAACCCTCAACTTCGCAGACTGCTTGATAATGTCAGACAGGAAAGCATGTCAACTGTTCTGGTTCAGGGTGAACCTGGGAATGCTCTCGTTTTCATGAACGGGGATTACGTAGGTTCAGCCCCATACATTCAGGACAATCTAATAAGCGGCCGGACATACACGTTCACCATTGTAGCGGATGGTTACGAGACCGCAACGCAATCCTGCACTACCCTTCCCGGGCAGCTTCATACGATGGTCTATCAGATGGACCCCGTTTCCCAATCCACAGAAGTCGCCCTGCTCGATACTGCAGGCGCAATCGGAGTAAACGATCAGATAGCTGAATTTGCAGGATACTCGCAGACAGCATCCTCACAGGAAACCTCTGCATCATCCGGGACAGGCGCTCATCCGGATATCATCTTGCCGGATACATCAACCTCCATCAGCTCAATTGATTCAGAAACAATGACCATCGATTGGCTTAATACACTTCTTCACGGCGGTATTCAGATGACATCACTTGGGGGAATCGGTTATCTATCTTCAGATACAGGGGATCGCGAATTAGCCGGTACAAATCAGGACCATGTAAGAGATCCCACCATATTTGAGAATGCCGGAAGCACTATCGAAACAGCATCCGAGAACCAGGTAAGTATGGTTTTCTCAGATGTGAATATGGATACGGTAAGCGTGCTTCAGACAGATCCCGGCTCTTCGTACATGTCCAGAACCTCAAGCGAGGTGAGGGAAGTTCTGGTCTCCAAGGAAAGCGCAGTGATCTTTATTTACAACAAGCACCTCAGAGCCGACCCCTTGCTTTCCGGAACCGTTCTGATCGAAATGATAATCGAGCCGAGTGGTCGTGTTTCAGACGTTTCTATCCTGGATTCAACAACATTCAACCCTGCATTCGATCTTGAACTTGCCTCAGCAGTTGGAACGTGGAGGTTCGGTTCCGTAGACGCAAATGAAGGACCTCTTCCAGTGATATACCCGTTCATTTTCTCCCGTTGAGCCCCGGGCAACAGTTCGGATGAGATACCGGTACACAATAACAGTCGGAAAACATGATCGTAACGAAGAGACCTGGAGGAAAATTTGAGCGAGAAAAGAGTAATCGAAATACTGAAATCATGCAATGCGTTGCTTGAGGGACATTTCAGGTATACATCGGGCCGACATGGAAAGCAGTATTTTGAGAAGATCCGTATAGTTCAGGAACCGCGATTTGTGGATGAACTGGGCAGGATGATGGCTGCGATGATGGATGACATAAGAGAAGAAATTGATCTGGTGTGCGCCCCCGCATACGGAGCTGTGGTTTTCGGATTCGCTACCGCGCTTCATATGGACAGAAGTTTTGCCTTTCTCCAGAGGGACAGCGAAGCAAAAATGTCTGTTAGATCAGGTTTCAGGGATATTGTGCGTGGCAGCAGGATACTTCTTGTGGAGGATGTATGCACCACAGGAGGCAGTATCATTGAATCAATTGATGCTCTGAATTCCGCAGGTGCGGAAGTTGTTCAGGTAGGACTGATCGTAGACAGAACCGCGGGAAAGCTGAAGCTTGAATCACCATATAGAGCTCTGCTCAGCGTTGAGGCACTCAGCTGGGACAGTGTGGATTGTCCATTATGCAGAGAAGGTATTTCCATAACGGTACCTGGTTCATCGGATAAAAAGGGATAAGGAATCATCCAGGTATTACTATTTACAGGATAAGACCTTATTTCTACCTACCTTTTTTGCGCGAAAAAGGGCTGAATCAGCAGCAGCCACCATTGAGGAAGAATGCTTTTCGGAATTAGCGGCAGTGCAGCATCCAATACTGCAGGTAACCCTGAGGTTTGCTATTTCATTATCGATCTGAAGAGTCTCGGCTCGCATCCTGATACGGTTGCCGATGGAGATGGACTCCTCCTCCCGCGTTCTTGGAAGAACTATGAGGAATTCCTCACCTCCGTAGCGGCCGATTCTGTCGAACGATCTGCAGCTCTCATTGAGAAGGTAGGCAAATCTTATAAGAACTTTGTCACCTGTCTGATGACCGTAGGTGTCGTTCACCGCCTTGAATCTGTCAAGATCCAACATCAGGATGCTCGTTGCGGTGCCATCTCTCCTGCCCCTTTCAAGCTCTATGCTCAACTCCTTGAGAATAGCGGCATGGTTCAGTAATTCCGTCAGGCTGTCTATCCTGACAAGATGCTTGAGACGATGATTGAGGTCTATCAGCTTCATCTCCAGCTGTGCGGTTCTCACACCAACACCAATTCTGGCCTTGAGTTCTATTGAGTCCGTTTTCTTTGAAATGTAATCGTTAGCACCGGCCTTGAGAGCCCTGCGGATGTCATCCGATCCTTCCCTTGCGCTGTTAATGATGATGTAACAAATATATTCATTATCAAGTCTTCGAATTTCCCGACAGACTTCGATACCGTCCATACCAGGCATCATCCAGTCAAGCAGAACTACAGAACACTTGTTCTGCTTAACATGCTCAAGAGCATCTTCACCGTTGTTAACTGCAATGGGCTCGTAACCGAGATCCGTCACAACCTTAGAGAGAATCTTGCGGCTAATCGGATCATCATCCGCAATCAGTATTTTCATACTATCACCAATCGGTAGAATTGCTACCAATATTAACCGGCTGAGAGACGGAAACAAGGCCCGTGCTATGCACCTGGAACATTCATGAGCGATAATACATAAAATTAGATCATGGATCCTGATTGAAGAATGTCGACAGTTGTTTGAAGAGCAGAGGGGCTTTCTTCTTCATCATTTCAGGTTTTTCGAAAAAGGCTTCGACAGAACATGCAAAGAACTCGGCTGGATTTGTGCCGGCATACTGGCGCAGCATGGATTTTCCTTTATGAACTTTCTCGAATTCCCTTTGCATCACTTCTATCCAGGGGCGATAGGCTCCCAGCGAGAGCTCATCCGGGATTCCATCGGGGTGGTATCCGTCAAGCACATGCGCGAATTCGTGATAACCAACATTGTAACCATCGTTATCATGCTGAAATCCGCTAAGGAGGTGTGGCAGGGAGAGGATTACGTTTCCCGCGGAATGCACAAGTCCAGCAGCCACTGAATCACTGCCTTGGAGGTCGGTCGAATACGAGCCATCGGTCCTGAAACCTCCGGGATAGATGAGAATATCGCCGAAATCCCTGTACTCCCATTCAGGTCTTCTGAAAACGAGACGGACGGCAGTTGCGGCAACCAGCAGCTGCACTGTCCTGGTGATCTCCACATCATCCACACCTGTGATTGTATGTTCCGCCAGGAATACTGCTATATCAGTCTCATAAATTCGTTTGTCATCATCGGACATCGAAGAGTAGAACGTAACGTATTTTAACAGTATAGCCCTGTCTTCGCTGCTGAGCGGATTTTCTGAGATTATTCTCCGTTTCCTGTACTTTGGATAATATATGCCCAGATAATAAACGGCACCGATCACAAAAATCACAGGTACAGCTATCAGCGCCCTGCGGGTAATCAGGAAAGGAAGACTGAAAAGAAGAGAGGCCAGGATCGTTACTCCCAGCCTTGTCTCTATCTTGCTGCGTGGAAATATCTCCATGCAGTCTATACCTCTTTAATGAAATGCCGCTCTACATGAATACGCTTCAGTTCCCTTTTGAAGATTTCCCTGTCCGTCTGCTCACTTTCCAGTTCGTCACTGGCTTCTTCGAGCTTGTGCTTCTCAAGACGAAAGGCTCTCCAGGCTTTGCTGTAGGCTTCCTTGAGAGCTACCAGTTCTTCAGCTTCGAGTTTCTTGTCTTCAGCCTTCTCAGAGGCATCTCTCGCCTTTTCAAAAGCTATCCTTGCCTCAGTAGCAAGTTTGGTCTCTTCTTTGACTTCCAGTTTGAACTCCTTGATCTCATCTTCGCTGAAGCTCATCTCTTTCTTGATATCCTCTTCGAGTTCATCAAGCAGGGGTGCTAGAAAGGTTCGCATATCTTCAATGAAACCTCGGTACCTCTCAACGGTTTTCCTGAGTTTCTTCTCCTTGCGGATGTTGTGCAACTGATTGATTTTTTCCTGCCAGTCGTGCAGCTGTCGAATACTGTATACGAGATCTCGTCTTACAGCATTCTTGTAGTGAATATCCGTTTTGAGTTTTTTCTCGAGTGTAGTGTGTTCGCTCATTAATATGCTCCCTTTAAACAAATTTTGAAAAGTATCTCGTATATTTTGCGCAACCCCGATAAATGGCTCAGAAAAGGCTTTCTGTCAAGGTTGAAAAGCGGGAAGTTACCGCAGCTGCCAGCAGCAGAGTATTGAGAATCATTAGTATCAGGTTTCCCTCGAATCACGTGACTGTTCCGCATCCTTTTCAAGGGCAGCATAACTGAATCTTATCCCCTCCGACGGATCGAACCCGAGAATATCAACTACCTTCATGACAGCTTCCTCCGATTCAGCCTCGATCTCAACGAATCGGCCGAACCAGAGTTCATCCAGGCATATCATGGCTTCATCGATCCTGCATTCCCTTCTCGTTTTCTCGTAGCTGTACACAACGCCGTAGCCCAGAAGCCCGAAGAGCTTAAGCGCGTCCTCCTGTGAGCACTCGAGAACTGCTTCCTCCTCATGACGCACCTTCAGTGCAGTCGCTGGAAGAGGTTTCTTTACCGTTACAAGTGTACCTCTTTCGCAATTCCTGAGACGAAACAGGGTATCCATCTTCCCAAGGGGTCCCCCCATATGATCAAGTACCAGGTTATTCTCTCTGACTGGATCTCCCGGCGAGACCCCGATACTTTCCAGACGCTTCTCTACGTCACGGAAATCATCAACTCTGAATTTCAACTCCATTTCGAGCAAGATTACCTCCCCTTCGGTTATATTACTGATTGACCTTTGTACTATGATAACTTAAATTCCACCGTTGCGGAGGGCTAGTCTAATGGTAAGGCAGCGGATTTGAAATCCGCCGGGTTTAATCCCTTCGGGGTTCGACTCCCCGGTCCTCCGCCAGATTCATATCGGCGCATAAAAAAAAGGAGCCCCTTGCGAGACTCCTTCAATTATCATGCAGATACTTTCTAGAACATTCCGCCACTTGTAACAACCCAGCTGCCGTTCTCAAGCATGAGTTCGACTTCATCTTCATCGGTCTCGCCAAATATGGTAATCTCGATGGTTACAACTGCGATATCGCCGTCAATTTCGGTACCATTTATCTCGTACTCGATTGCGGACATCATGGAGAGCATGCCCTGCATCATCTCTTTTTCTTCATCCGACATATCGGTTATTTCTGACCGATCAGCTTCCGGCAAATACTGCGCCATGGCATCTATATCCCCGGATTTCAAGGCAGCAAACATACCATTAACAGCATCTTCAGGGCTGCTGGCGCCGCCGCCGCCACATGCCATAACAACAAGGCCGACAAAACCAAGAACAGTAAGTATCTTTCGCATTTCTAACCTCCACATTGAAGTATCAAAAGTTTACAGATTCCGTAAGAATGGAAAACTAAACCCCTGAAGACCTGATTCGAATAACGAATACTACAACTGCAAGGGTTCCAAAGTCAACAGGTATTCAATTATTCTGTTCTCATGGGCTTCCTGCGGATACGCAGGTTAGAAGAGCTGCTCCAGAAGGGAAGAACCTGTGACCTTCCATGATGATTCCTCCCAGGCGAACTGGATTGAAAGGGAATACCCGGAATACCAGGTGAATACTACCTCGGCATTCCTGCCTCTCATAGAGGCTTCTTCAGAGATGACGTTTTCAAGCGGGGGCAGGTAAACTCTTTCAAGCATCCTGGAAACCAGATCCTCTGCGGTCATCCATTCAAGGTCCCATGTTGTCAGACCGGTACCCGATTCCGTGAGGAGTGTCTCCGCCAGGCCGGGATTCGTAGCGACCAGTTCCTTCAGCTGCTGGTAACTCAATTCGATCTGAATCCTAACACTTTCGGACATCAGGTCCAGAAATCGCTCCCCGTCACAGTCCTCTACCGCCTGTAGCAGATCCCATGTTGAATCGGTCGGAGTCGATGACGCAACCGATGAAATTGAGACAAGCGTCAATATTGTGATTATGAAATTCCGCAGTATATCCATGTTCTGCCTTCCCTGAAAACGCTGATTGAAACGCGTTCCGTAATCTCTGAGCTGATCCGGTGACTTCCTGCTTCAAGATGACCCTGCCAGAGTGTGCCTTCGGATTTACTGATCGTTACTTCTCCAGCTCCGGGAAGATGCAGAAATATTCCATCATCCTCCCTACAGGCTCTGAAACCGGAGGCGTCGCCGTACAGAACGTTACTTGTAAAACATGACCCCCGCCTGAGAGCCATTAATATCTGTCTCTCGGCGACCTCGTTGGAATCTGACAGGTTTTCATCGAGCAGTATATGAGTAAGAAGCCTTCTGAACATCATATCGTATGGAAAGACCTCCAGTCTGACCCGTCCGACCCCGAATCTCAGAGCATGAGCATCCGGACCTGCAATCGCACAACCTCCGGTTCCCTCCCAGAACTCTATCGCAGGCGGGTCAGGATGTTCCACATACCTGTCAGGGGATTTCAACTTTGCTGCTGCGTTGAACAGTGAGATATCTTTCTTCCAGAGGGACATGTAGTTCCATACCTCAACTCCCGCGAGCCCATCGGTTTCGTTCCCCGCTGTCCAGGAATAGCTTCTCGTTCGCGGGAGTTTCCCGGGCAACTCCGTAGGATGCGCGGCAATGGCGATACCGCCGCTCCCGTTCACAAAGGATATCTGTTCATGCGTATCCCAGGTTCGGGGAAGCTCGTCTATTCCGTAAACAAGAAGATGACTGTTCTCCGCTGAGTCTTCAAGTTCAGCTCCTGCAAGAACGAAAAGAGAGGAATTCCAGCCTCCAAAACCTCTTTCCCTCGCATCCAAAGTGTTGTGATCATTGATTCCAAGAATGTCCACTCCCACAGCTGATGCCTTCCGGATAACCTCTTCTATTGAACCGGTCCCGTCGGATGCGTCGGTGTGAACATGAAGCACCGCTTTTTTCTCTATCCGGCAGGACATTGAACAACCATCATACATTCAATATCAGTGATCAATTCTGACGGCTGCTGACTTCTTATAATTGACCCTTTTTCTGAGTTTTATCAGCTCGAATACACCGAGGAATATCAGCGCGGCGCCAAATACCTGCAGCCAGCCTATAACCCCGGGGCCACTGAAGTACAGGAATCCGCTTACGAACGGTACATACACAGCTGTAAGCACCAGGCAGATGGATCCCAGAATGGACCAGAGCAGAGTCCTGTTGGTGAAGATATTTCTGTTGAAAACGGAAGTAAGTCTGAACCTTCGGGAGAGTACGTTCGCAAACTGGCAGAAAGCGATTGTAAGATACGAGAGTGTTATCGCCCTTAAGTATGCAGTGGGAGGTATCACCATGTCTATATCTGAGGAAAAGACCGTTCCTGTACGGAACATGCCGAGCGTGTAATTGCCAAAAGCAAGTACCCCGATCAGAACTCCGAGGAGCAGCACTTCAAGGGATGATTGCCTGTTCATTATATGATCGCACTGCTTCCTCGGCGGCATCTGCATTATCCCATGTTCCGAGGGGTCGAAGGTAAGACACGTCAGTGGCATGACCTCGGCGAGCAGGTCTATGGCCAGAATCTGGAGAGCAAGTATGGGTATAGCCCAGTCACCAAGGGCAACAGCGGTAAGCCCGAGTATAACGATTACAAGCTCGGCTGCATTCGTGGTCATAGAAGCAAGAACGGTTTTCTTGAGATTACTGTAGATCGTCCTGCCTTCCTTGACAGCCTCCACAAGTGTGGGAAAGCTGTCATCAAGAAGTATCAGTTCAGCGGCTTCCTTCGCGACATCGGTACCTGTTATGCCCATTGCGACACCTATATCAGCCCGTTTAAGCGCGGGAGCGTCGTTAACGCCATCGCCCGTTACAGCCACGACCTCTCCCTGATCCTCAAGAATATTGACGATTCTGAGCTTGTGTGCGGGGCTTACCCTTGAGAATATCACCGATTCACCCGACATGAGAATCCGTGTAAGCTCTTCATCATCCATAACTTCTAATTGTTCGCCGGTATAGACATGGGGTTCTCCAGATCGGCATAGACCGATCTCTCTCCCAACCGCCTTCGCTGTTATCGCGTGGTCCCCGGTCATGATCACAATTCTTATCCTGGCCTCATGACATGCGGCTATCGCCTCTTTAACACCCTCCTTGGGAGGATCGGTCATTCCCACAAGGCCAAGGAAGATAACGTTCTTCTCTATCTCCTCAAGTACGTAGTCACTGCCGCTCAGCTCGAGGGGACGGAAGGCGATGGCCAGAACCCTGAGTGCCTGATCGGAATACTCCTCGTTGAGTATCCTGATGCGATCTCTGTCCTCATCGGTAATGGGGACCGCTTTCCCGTTCCGATAGATATACTTCGAAACTGAGAGAACACTGTCTGTAGCGCCCTTCATGGCAAGCTGCATCCTGTCGTCGAACTTCCGTACTGAACTCATCCTTTTTCTATCCGAATCGAAGGGGAATTCGTGGAGTTCCGGATTCTCCTGATCCTCTGTTGGGCTTCTGGTTCCCAATTTTGTGGACATGGTAACAATGGCAGCTTCAGTCGGGTCTCCAACTGGATACCAGCTTTTATGGTCTTCATCCGGAGCGTGAATTTCTGCGTTGGATGCCATCGTTCCGGCATCCATCATGACCTCTATTTCAGCCAGCTGTACAGCGGTCAGGGGATTGCCGCCAGAATCCAGCATCGTGCCCTCAGGCTTGTATCCTGTTCCCGTAAGCCTGTACTCGCTGCCGTCGAACCAGATCTTTGTTACGGTCATTTCGTTCTTCGTCAGAGTACCTGTCTTGTCGGTACAGATTACAGTAGTTGAGCCGAGGGTTTCTACCGACGGGAGACTCTTGACCACGGCCTTGCGATCGGCGAGCCTCTTACTGGCGGCGGTAAGGGCAACAGTTACCTGAGCGGGGAGCGCCTGGGGAACGGAAGCTACAGCGACGCCAAGGGCGAGAATCATGCTTGTCACAAGCGGAAATCCCTGCCAGAGAGCTACTGCAAATAGTCCGGCACTGAGAAGAACGACTATCAAGGTCAGCCATTTCGCCAGGATTCCCAATTCCTTCTGCAGAGTAGATTTAACAGTGGCCGTTTCCTGGGTCATACTCGCGATCCTGCCCATTTCGGTGGCCATGCCGGTTCGAACGACAATTCCGGTCGCACTGCCGGTCGCCACCGTTGTACCCATGAAGGCCATGTTCGCCTGGTCGGAAATTATGCACTTATCCCTGATAGAGCTGGTATTCTTCTCCCCCGGCATGGATTCGCCTGTAAGTGAAAAATCCACCGTTCGGAAGTCGAAGCATTCAATAAGCCTCAAGTCTGCGGGGATCTTATCTCCCGCTTCAATTTCGACTATATCCCCGGGCACGAGCAGTCCCTGGGTTATCTCCGTAAGTTCCCCATCCACCCTTACTTTGGCAGGGGATTGGATGAGCTCCTTCAGTCGTTCCAGTATCTTCCCGGCCTTGTACTCCTGAATGAAACCGATGATGGCGTTGATAATGACTATTACAAACATTATTGCGCCGTCCCGGTAACTGCCGATGACAATTGAAACGATTCCCGCTGCTATCAGCACAAGAACAAGCAGGTCACGGAACTGCTTCAGGAAAACCATCCATTTGGGAACGGTTACGTCCGACACTATCTCATTGGGACCAATCTCGGAACGGATCATCCCGGCAGTTTTCCTGGTTAATCCCTTTTCGGAGGATCCGAGAATTTCAAGGGTCTCCCTGCTGGTAAGACGATAGAACTCGGTGTTCTCCATAATCGCTGTTCTTGTGTTTTCATTCTGCATCTTTACAAGTGTTTCCGATCCATTTTAATTAACTGGTCTCATGCGCTGTGGTTATTGATCTCCTGATTCAGGGGATCACTTTCTCCTTCGTTTGATCTCCTTGATGACGAAGGGGATAATTTCGAACAGATCACCTACGAAGCCGACATCGCAGAATTCGAAGATCGGAGCGGTTTCATCCTTGTTTACGGCAAGAATTATGTCAGATGACTGCATTCCAACCCTGTGCTGAACCGCACCGGATATCCCGCACGCTATGTAAGTTTTCGGCTGCACGGTTTTTCCGGTCTGTCCGACCTGGTGTGGGTACGAAATCCATCCTGCGTCTACAGCGGCGCGGCTTGCTCCGACACTTCCGTCGAGAAGGCCGGCAAGCTCTTGCAGAAGGGCAAAATTCTCAGGACTCTTAAGTCCTCTTCCGCCGGATACTATCACCTCAGCTTCTGTTATATCAACTTCACCTTCATCAAGAGGATTGAATTCCAGAACTTCAGTTCTGCTTTCGAGGTCGGAAGATGACAGGTCTATCTTTTCTAATTTGCCGCTCCTGTTTTCATCGGGATCCAAGGCTTTCATTACCCTGGGTCTTACGGTTGCCATCTGAGGCCTTGTACCCGAACATACGATCGTAGCAAGAATATTACCTCCGAAGGCGGGTCTTGTCTGAAGGAGACCGCCGGTTTCAGGATCGATCGCAAGTTCAGTGCAATCGGCGGTAAGCCCGGTGTTCAGATTTTTGGCGATCCTGGGCATGAGATCGCGGCCCGTAGTAGTTGCAGCAGCCAGTACAACGGCAGGTATTTTCTCGATTATCAGTCTTTCGGCAATTCTGGAGAACGGTTCGGTCCTGAAATGTTTAAGCTGTGTATCTTCCGCAAGATAAACAGTATCAGCTCCGTAACTGATAAGTTTCGCAGGCCAGTCCCCAGCTTCCCCAGTAAGAAGAATCACCGATACGGAGCTTCCGTCAGCCTCGGCAAGCCTTCTGGCCTCTCCCAGGAGTTCCAGTGTACTGTGATCAATTGTACCGTCACGCTGTTCTGCAAGCACCATAATGCCAGAATACTGATCTATCTCAGTTGTACCGGTTTCGCCTGTCCTGATGATTATAGCTCCGTAGGAACATGAGGATTCACAGGCACCGCACAGTGTGCATTCATCACTGATAACAGCCATGGAGTCCTCCATTAAGATGGCTCCGAATGGACATGCCGGCACACATTCACCGCACCCTATACAGGTATCCTTGCGTACTTCAATGCTTGCCATCACTCGACCTCCCTGCCAAGGAGGGAATCAACCAGGAGTTTCGCCAGCACTTCCGGCTCGCCATGATGTATATCACCATTTGAGATGATTTCAGGAGTTCTGATCTTCACAACCCTGGTAGGTGACCCGTCGAGACCGACCTCATCCTCTTGAAGTTCAAGATCTTCCCTGCCCCAGACAGGAATCTCGATCTTCCGGGACTTCATTTTCCCCTTCAGGGAAGGAAGTCTTGGAGTGTTTGCGTCTTTCAGCACAGTGATTACAACAGGAAGGGAGGATCTTATTACCTCGCAGCCACCTTCAACGTAACGCTCGGCAATAATGCTGTTCTGGTTCAGTTCCCTAACGAAACCCACGAATGTAACCTGAGGCCAGTCAAGAGAAGCTGCTATGCTGGGACCTGTCTGGGCGGTATCTCCGTCTATTGCCTGCTTACCTGTCATAACGATGTCTACATTACCCATTTTCTCCACAGCTTTAGCAAGGGTATGGCTGGTGGCCCACGTATCAGCCCCCGCGAATGCCCTGTCGGAAAGAAGAACCGCTTCATCAGCTCCCATCGAAACCGCTTCCCTGAGAACCGCTTCAGCCTGGGGAGGCCCCATTGTCATAACTGTGACTGTTCCTCCAAGTTCGTCTCTCCACCTCAAGGCCTCCTCAAGGGCATACTCATCGAAGGGGTTAAGTATAGATGGAACCCCTTCGCGGATAAGTGTGCCCCGCTCTTCGTCAATCCTTACCTCAGAGGTATCGGGAACCTGTTTTACTGCAACGACTATCCGCATTACTACTTCCCCCTGGCGGCCGTTTCCTTAATCAGTGCAGAGGCTATCACACTGCGCTGTATCTGGTTCGTGCCTTCATATATCTGAGTGATTTTTGCGTCCCGCATCATTTTCTCTACTGGATACTCCTTCATATAACCGTAACCTCCCAGAATCTGAACAGCATCAGTTGTAACCTTCATAGCTACATCACTGGCAAATACTTTCGCCATGGCGGATTCCTTCTCGTACTTTCTTTCACCGGCATCTATCATTCTCGCGGTGCTGTATACCAGGGCACGGGCAGCTTCTGTCTGGGTTGCCATGTCAGCAAGCATGAACTGGATTCCCTGGAAAGAGTCTATTCTCTGTCCGAACTGCACCCTTTCAGAGGCATACTTTGCCGCCTCATCAAGGGCTCCCTGTGCTATGCCGACAGCCTGTGCTGCTACTCCCGGGCGGGACATGTTAAGGGTTTTCATGGCTACTATGAATCCGTAGCCTTCTCTCGATATTATATTCTCAGCGGGAACTCTGCAATCCTCAAATATCAACTCCATGGTTGAGGATGCCCTGATGCCCATTTTATCCTCTTTTTTACCGTAGCTGAATCCTGGGGTACCCTCCTCAACTATGAAGGCTGTAAGCCCTCTGGCGCCTCTTGAATGATCTGTCTGGGCGATAACTGTATAAATCTGAGCTTCTCCGCCGTTTGTTATCCACTGCTTGGTTCCGTTGAGAATGTAGCTATCGCCATCTTTTACAGCCCTGGTCTTCACTCCTCCGGCATCACTTCCAGCTTCAGACTCCGTGAGAGCGAAAGCTGCAAGCTTCGTGCCGGATGCAAGATCGGGAAGATATTTTTTCTTCTGTTCATCGGACCCTGATAAAAGTATAGGCATGGCTCCCAGTGCGTTGGCGGCAAATGATACAGCAACACCTCCGCAGGCTTTGCTCAGCTCCTCAGTTGCCACGGCAAGAGCCATTGAACCGCCACCAAACATTTCTGCTGAACCGCCGTAAGCTTCGGGGATGTAGATACCGCATAGATCGCTGTCGGCCATAATCTTAATAATCTCGCGTGGGAACTTATTGTCTTCATCAAGCTTCGCCCGGGCAGGAATGATATACTTCTCAGCTATCTCCGCACAGATTTCTTTAATATCATTCAATTCTTCAGAAAGATAATAATTCACTTTAAACCATCCTCTCGAGTTTTTTCAACGCTTTTTCAGCAGCCTTTTCGCGGGCTGCCCCGCGGGTGGTTCCGGTTCCTCTCCCAGCATATTGTCCCTCAATTATGACTGTAATCGTAAAAACAGGATCATGATCCGGACCACTTCGATCAGTCAGTGAGTACTCGGGAAGCTTCAGCCCCTTCGCCTGACAGTATTCCTGAAGCTCACTCCGGGGATCTGACAGTGGGCCTGAACCGTCTGACTGCTTCAGAATTTCTCTTGTAATGAATTCACGGGCTGACTGAAGCCCCGAATCAATGTATATGGCTCCGATCAGGGATTCAACAACATCCGCTGCCACGGATTCAAGCGCACCGCTGGAACTCACAAAACTCTTGCCTACATGTACAAGATTGTCAAGACCCAGCCTTCTGCCGTGCTCTGACAGATTACCTTTCTGAACGATCCTTATCTTCCGCCGGGTCAGATCTCCCTCCGGTTCATCCGGAAACTCAGCCAGGAGATACTCCCTGGTTACAAGTTCCAGTACGGCATCACCCAGAAACTCCAGTCTCTCATAATCGTTTCCGGGAGAGTTTGAATTTGTGACGGAACTGTGAGTGAGAGCCTTCCCCAGAAGGTTATGGTCACTGAATCGGTATTTCAGGATATCCTCAGCTTCAGAGAGAGGATCACCGGTCATAAGATTACTTTCCTGAGTACTTCTTCAGGGCAATCGTTACATTCTGCCCGCCGAACCCCAGTGAATTGGAAAGGGCATACATGATATCGGCTTTCCTTGCTTTTCCAGGTACATAGTCCAGGTCACAACCTTCATCAGGGTTCTGCAGAGTGGCAGTGGGAGGCAGAATTCCATCCCTCAGCGCGAATGCAGTGAATATCGCCTCCACAGCGCTGGCTGCTCCCAGCATATGTCCTGTAACTGACTTGGTGGAGGATACAGGTGTTTTCATGGCCTTCTCGAAGCCAAGTGCTGTTTTTATAGCTTTTGTCTCGTTTATATCGTTCAGAATTGTTGATGTGCCATGGGCGTTAACATAGTCAACATCTTCCGGTTTTATCCCGGCATCCCGTATGGCAAGCTTAATGGCTCTTGCAGAACCCTCCCCGTTTTCAGCCGGTGCCGTTATGTGAAATGCGTCACAGGTCATTCCCGATCCTAGAACTTCAGCGATTATATTCGCGCCGCGCTTCTCTGCATGCTCTCGCTCCTCCAGCATAATAACAGCGCCGCCCTCGGATATGACAAAACCGTCACGGTCACGGTCAAAGGGTCTGGACGCGGTTTCAGGATCGTCATTTCTGGTTGATAGAGCCTTGAGCTGGCAGAACCCCCCTACACCGGTAAGGGTTATCGGAGCTTCAGCCCCCCCCGCGAGAATGGCATCCACCCTCCCCAGTTTGATCATATCCACTGCTATCGCAATGGCATGGCCACTGCTTGCGCAGGCGCTTACAGTTGATAGATTCAGTCCCTTTGCTCCAACATCGATTCCCACTCTTCCGGCGGCAATATTGCTTATCATCATGGGGCAGAAGAAAGGATTGATTCTGCTGGCACCTCGTTCTAAGGCAACTTTATGTTCGTGCTCAAGGGTTGTTATACCGCCGATGCCTGATCCTATGATAACACCGAGTCTTTCCGGATGAATACTGTTTTCAATGCCGGATTCATCGTAGGCTTCCCGGGCTGCTACCATGGCGAACTGCGTATACCTGTCGGTTCTCTTCGACACTTTACTGTCCAGGTAATCCAGAGGATCGAAATTCTTCACTTCTCCGGCTATCTTACTTGTGAATTGCTCAGGATCAACAAGGGTTATTCTCCGGATTCCAGATCTGCCGGATATAGCGTTTTCCCAGTTTTCGGAAGCCGTTTTTCCGACAGGCCCGATAGCACCGGTTCCTGTAATTACAACACGCTTTTCCATAGAATCAATCCTCTGTCCTCATGAAGCAAACGCTCCAAAATCCATCTTCGCAGTGCCGCACCGCAGTATACTGACTGCGGTGCGTTCTATTTAATAGAATCAACGGCTACGGTTCGAGATCTTTATCCCTCAAATACTCGACAACTTTACCAACAGTGGTAAGTTTTGTCGCTTCATCTTCATCGATACGAAGCCCGAAAGCATCTTCAAATCCCATAATAAGTTCGTACTGATCAATGGAGTCAGCTCCAAGATCGGTGTCAAACTGAGCTTCCATTGTTACTTGATCGGGTTTTACTCCCAACTTGTCAATTATGATCTCTTTTACACGGCTTTCAAGTGACATATTCAAATTCCTTTCTCACGTTGTCAATCCACCATCTACCGGAAGCACTACTCCGGTAATATACGAAGAAACATCCTCAAGTAGAAAATGTACCGCATCAGCGATATTTTCAGGATGCCCCATTCTCTTCATTGGAACCCTGTCTGCATAATCTTCCCTGACTTTTTCAGAAAGTTCCCTGGTCATTTCTGTCTCGATAAATCCCGGAGCTATAGCGTTAACGCGGATATTTCTGGCGGCAAACTCCCGTGATAGAGCTCTTGTAAGACCAAGAAGGCCAGCTTTCGTTGATACGTAGTTGACCTGTCCGGGCGCTCCGAGCAGAGCAACAACGGAAGAAATATTGACAATGGATCCTGCTTTCTGCCGAAGCATGCCGCGGGAAAACGCACGACACATGAGAAAAGTGCCGGTCAGATTCACATTGAGGACAAGGTCCCAGTCAATTTTTTCCATTCTCATGATAAGACCATCACGTGTAATACCAGCATTATTCACAAGCCCGAATACAGGTCCTTGCTCCTTCTCGATCCTGCCGGTGGTTTCCCGTACCGCATCCTCATTGGTAATATCAAGAACCCAGGGGCTGAAAGAGTCTCCAAGTGTATCTGAAGCAGACATGAGATCGTCTTTCAGGACATCACAACCTGCAACTGACCAGCCGGATTTTACGAGCTTTTCAGAAATCGAATACCCGATACCTCTTGCGGCACCGGTCACCACAGCAAGCTTCTTCATCAGTGTCCCCCCTAGTAACTAATAGTGCAGTATCATTCCGCCCCAGGTAAGCCCGGCACCGAATGCCGCTAGAACTACAGTACTTGATTCCTTTATCGTGTTATCCCGCACAGCCTCATCAAGGGCCATGGGAATGGAAGCTGCGGATGTATTGCCATATTTCTGGATGTTTATATAAACCTGTTCAGGCTTAAGTTCAAGTGCTCGCGCAGTTGCGTCTATTATTCTCATGTTCGCCTGGTGTGATACAAGAAGGTCAACGTCCTTCTTCTCCGTTCCATCCATTTTCAGGGCTTCCATGCAGGAATCATGCATAGCTCTTACGGCATGCTTGAAAATCCTCGCGCCGTTCATATGAATGGTATGCTCATTCTTTTCGACGGTTTCATGTGTAGCTGGCTTCCTCGATCCTCCAGCAGGCTGCAAAAGGTGTTCGCCCAGGGAGCCATCACTTCCCCAATGATACCCACCAAGCCTTCCGCCGGGACCCTCTGATGATACGGCAACCGCTCCAGCTCCATCACCGAAAAGAATACAGCTTGATCTGTCAGTCCAGTTGGTGATCTTGGTAAGGCAGTCGGAGCCTACCACAATCATCCTGTCCATCATTCCCGACTCAATAAAGGCCTTTGCCTGTATCAGTCCGTAAACAAAGGCGGTGCACCCCGCTTCAAAATCGTAGGCAGGTATCTTTCCCATCCCGAGTCTGTCAGCCACCAGCGCAGCGGTTGAAGGAAAATAGTAATCGGGTGTAACAGTTCCCACAATAATACCCTGAACATCCTCCGGCTTCCATCCCGCCATCTTCATGGCATTATCAACGGCTACGGTCACAAGGTCAGAGGTCGCTGTGGAATCGTCGGTTTTCCGGCGCTCCTTAATGCCTGTCATTTTAGTAATCCACTCATCCGTAGTGTCGATTATCTTCTCAAGATCGGCATTTGTTATTACACCATCCGGCACTTTGTGCCCACTTCCAACGATATAAGCGTTCCTGCTCACCATTTCTCCAATCTCAAGTTATCGTACCTTTGATCTCCTGCCGGATTCTATCGCTGACCCCGCTTCGATAAAAATTGCATGCGGCAACAATTGCGTTCTTTATCGCCTTCGCGGTACTGCTGCCGTGCGCAACTATTGCTACTCCGTTCAGACCGAGCAGCGGAGCCCCACCGTATTCGGCAGAATCCAGCCTTTCCCAAAGCTTTGAAAAGGAATGTCTCATCAGCAGATATCCGGCTCTCGAGGCCCAGTGACGTTTCATCTCAAGGTAGAGTGATCCTCCCACCAGATCGGCTATTGATTCAAAGGTCTTAAGAAGTATATTACCATCAAATCCATCGCAGACAACAACATCAGCCTCGCCTTTGAGGATACCGTCTCCCTCTATGTTTCCGAGAAAATTCAATTTGGAATCTTCCAGCATCCCGTAAACTTCCTGGATCACTAAAGGTCCCTTTGTTCTTTCTTGACCGACGTTCAGCAGTGATATCCTGGGGTTTTCTATACCGAAAACACACTTCGAATAAGCCTCTCCCATAAGGGCAAACTGTGACAGCTGTTTCACGTTACACCCGATATTGGCTCCAACATCCAGTACTACGACGGGATTGTTCTGCGTTGGAATGGTGGCTGCTATTGCAGGTCTGGGAACACCTTCTATTCTTCCAAGGGCAAAGAGGCTGGCAGCCATCATGGCTCCAGTATTTCCAGGACTGACCATGGCCTGCACGAGACCTTTCTTCTGAAGCCCCGCCATGACAACCATGGAGCTGTCCGGTTTGCTCTTGAGAGCTTCAGCTGGATGATCATCCATCATTATCACCTGGGAGGCGTGTTGAATGGTTATGGGAAGTTTAGCTCCTTTGCTGCGGGAAAGAAGCCTTGAGAGAACATCTCTGTCTCCGACCAGCAAGATAGCAACATTATCTGTGGTTGATTTGCTGCAGTCCCTGAAAAACTCAATTACCCCATGGACTATCACCGAAGGTCCATTATCCCCACCCATGGCGTCCACGGCAATATTCAGCGGCTCAGGCAATTGCGAAACCTTTCAGTACGGATAAGGATGGGATTCAGAACGATTACCCCTCTTCCGGTGTGATGACCTGTCTGCCATCGTAGAAACCGCAGTGCTTGCATACCCTGTGCGGAATTCTAGGTTCACCGCACTGGGGGCAATTGCTGGTGGATTTCTCTTTCAGAGCATCGTTTGCTCTTCGTTTGTCTCTTCTTGTAGATGAGTGTCTTCTTTTTGGTACGGGCATAGTTTCTTCTCATTTCCTCTAATGTCAAACTGAATGACATTTTCTCATTGATGTAAATAGAATATTATTCCAGAATATACTTAATTATAACATATTCCGGTACAGTCAGGAGAGCAGAGAGGTTTTAAGGGTATTGACAGCAAGACTGCTTCCTGGACGGCATCAAATATGCTCAGTTCACCGGATTGAGATATCACTTCCCTCTGTTCCTCTGATGCGGGATCCGGAATCCAGGTGTATACCCGGTAGATCTCCTCGCTTATACTGAAGCGCGAGGGCTCAAGGCATCTTGCGCAGGGTGTGCGAAAATACGCATTAAGCCTTCCGCTGCACAGTACAAATTCGTCCCCAAAATCAACCACAAGCTCCAGAATTCCCTGGCTATCGGCCGGATCCACATCTTCAATGTTCCATTCAACCTTCAAAAGGGGTATGTCGTAAACTCCTCTGTTCATACCACGGGAAAGGCTCTTCAGGTCAACTACCAGTTTAACGGTATCGAATTTCATTCAGCATTTCTCATGCGGCGGAATTCCGCAACAACTTTTTCCAGAATGCTGTCTCTGTTCTCAGCAGAATCGGATTGAACGTATATCCTGGCCAGCGGTTCAGTCCCGGATAGCCTGATAAGTATCCAATCACTTTTTCCGAGTATCATCCGTGCACCATCAGTCCGGTCAACTGAATTAACAGCCAGTCCCGCTATCTCGGATGGATCAGATTCGAAATATTTCTTAACAATGTAGTCCCTTAAAGAACCGTCAAGGTGAATATCTACTCGAGATACGTACACTCTGCCATACTTTGTCCATAGATCTTCAAGCTGCGCGGCAAGGCCTCTGCCCCCGGCACATACCATTTCCGACGCGAGTAGACATGCCAGAATACCGTCCTTTTCAGGAACATGATCCATAATTGAAAGACCACCGCTTTCTTCTCCGGCCAGAATTACATTACCCTCAAGCATCTCTGCTCCCAGATACTTGAACCCAACAGGAGTTACAACGGTTTCAAGGCCGTGGTCCAGAGCAACTCTGTCAAGCAGGCTGCTGGTGGTTACCGACCTTACTGCAATTCCGTTATAACCTTTGACTTCTATAAGATAATTCAGAAGAAGGGGAAGATAATCATGTGGTGAAACAAATCCGCCATTTTCGTCGATTATTCCGAACCGATCAGCGTCGCCGTCAGTAGCCACGCCCAGAGAGGCACCACTTGAAATTACCTGAAGTGCAAGATCGGCAGTACCGCTTTCCCCGGGTTCAGGGTGCTGTCTGCCGGCAAACAGAGGATCTCTTGCTCCGTTCAATACGCGGACTGAAGAGCCCAGGTTCACCAGAATGCGGTCAAGAAGACCCGATCCTGCTCCTGAAAACGCATCGTATACCACTTTCAATCCACTGTTCTTGAACACGTCAGGGTTCAGATACTTCTGAATATCTCTTGAATAATCACATCTCAGATCTTTCGTAACGACTGAACCGGAACCCTTTTCAGGTTTTTCTCCCTCTTCAATTACTTTTTCAATAGAGCGTGTTAAGTCAGTGTCAGCGGGGCCACCATGCCAGGGGCTGAATTTTATCCCGTTGTAAAGAGGAGGGTTATGGCTTGCGGTGAAATTGATAACACCGCCGTGACCACCTTTTCTGCAGGCATGAGAAAGGACTGGTGTAGGACAAGGTCCACTGGATAGCAAGACTTCAAATCCGTATCCAGCCATCCGTTCGGCAGTAGACTCCGCGAGCTCCGGAGAGAGAAATCTGCAATCACCCCCGATTACAATGCTCTTTCGCTCTTCCCTCAGCAGCAGCAGTCCGATTGCGTCCACCACCCGGTTAACTCTGTCCCAGGTAAATTCCCGCGCTATTATACCCCGCCAGCCGGAGGTTCCGAATTTAATCTGCATCACTCCCCATCACTGAAATACTGCAGAGCTCTTTGAACCGTTTCATCGTGAGGAGTCATCATTCTATGGTACATCTCCTGATCCCATGTTCTAGCGGCAATCTCCGCGAAAAGGGACCGTTCTATGTAGTACAGGTTATCGCTGAATTCGCCGTCCTCCCATTCGAAGCCTTCTTCACTGAGATAACTCCTGAAATCGGCGACACACGCACTGTCAGGCCAGAAATCGGTTTCAATATCATGTTCGAGTACATAGTCAGTGGCATACTTGAAAAACACTGATCCGGCATAAAGTTCAACAGGCAGCGAGCCGGTTATTTCATGCAGTTCCACCGTTATATCAGGTGCGATCCCCCAGTTTTCCAGGGTATCCTCTTCACCGCCATCCATGAAATCATCGTTCATAGTCCGGTCAATGCTTCTACCGTCAGGAGTAAAATACCTTGCGGTGGTCAGCTTTACGCCATAATGTCCGATATTGGGAAACTCACCAAGGTCCATCAAGGTCTGAACCGATCCTTTTCCATAGGTTCTGCTTCCAATGAGGGTGGCTGCATCGTTATCCTGAAGCGCGCCGGCAACTATCTCTGATGAGCTGGCGCTTCCTCCGTCGACCAGAACAACAAGATCACCGCTGAAAGTCATTCTACTGGTTGTGTAGTAATTGTCTTCACCTACCGCTTTTCCCCTGGTGGAAACCACAAGCGTACCGGATGGAAGAAAGAAATCGGCCACTTCCACAGCTGCTGTGAAAAGCCCGCCCGGGTTACCCCTCAGATCGAGTATCAGATTCTCAGCACCCTCCTCAACAAGGTTCCGAAGAGCATTCCTGACTTCCTTAGTGGTCTCTTCACCGAACCTGGTAAGACGTAAGTATCCAGTCTCATCATCTATCATGAATCCGGCGGAAACGGAGGGGAGATCGATAACATCCCTCTCTATTTCGAATTCGAGGGAATCCGGCAGCCCAGGCCGGACAACTGTAAGATCAACCGTACTCCCCTGTGGTCCTCTAATCTGCATTACAGCTTCAGTTGTTGTCAGGTCTGCCGTAGAAGCCCCATCGATTTCAACGATCTTATCCCCGGCCTTCATGCCGGCCCTGAATGCGGGAGTGCCTTCAACTGGTGATATGACCGTCAGCCATTCGTCCCTGATACCTATGGTTATTCCGACTCCCTCAAAGGAGCCCGACAGCTGTATCCGAAGGTTCTCGTAATCATCGGGATTGAGAAGAATACTGTTTGGATCAAGAGATTCCAGCATTCCTCTCAGGGCAGCCTCTATGAGTTCCTGAGAGTCAAGGGAGTCCACATAGGTTACGGATGTTCTTGAGAACACCTCCATGAATAATTCAAGGGAGGAATTCGTGGAAACAGTGTCGTACGCTATGGCGGAGGGAAGAAGAATCAATCCGCCGCCAACCAGAAGCCCGATGGCAAGTACTACAGTAACCCAGCCTGGCAGAAATTTTCTCATTTATCCGTCTCCTCCGTCATATTTGCCTGATATAATGCTCATAACACTGTCTATAATAAGTCTGTCCTGAACATCCGGTTCCAGTGATGCATCAATCACCAGATATCTGGCTTCTGTCTCAGCCAGTTTGAGGTATAGCTGTCTAACGCGCCTGTGGAAACAGATTTTCTCAAGTTCTATCCTGTCCTTTTCCCTGCCCTGTCTCCGTAGTCGCGCGAATCCTTCCTCAGGGTCAAGATCAAGAAGGATGGTCAGATCCGGCATCAGACCACCTGTAGCAAGGCTGTCAGCTTCTCGTACGGGTTTCTCCGGGAGACCACGGCCCCCGATCTGATAAGCGAAAGTGGCATCGGAATAACGCTCACAAATCACATTAATGCCCTTTTCGAGCGCCGGTCTGATAACAAGATCCACATTCGATGCCCTGGATGCGAGGTACAGCATCAGCTCGGTAAGAGGAGGAATGGACAGTTCCGGGTCCAGAAGCAGTAAACGTATCCTCTCCGAGGTCGGAGGACCTCCCGGCTCCCGGGTATGAAGAACAGATATACCTCTTCGTTCCAGACTGCTTAAAAGTTCACGGCACCGGGTGGATTTGCCGGCTCCCTCAACTCCCTCGAAAGTGATGAAGCTGCTACGGAAGCCAGCACTGATATCCTTCAAGATCTATTTCTTCGGCTTCTTTTCGGAAGCCTGCTGTTTATCCTGCTTCTTCTGGTGATACTGCTCAATATACTCCTCTGTCATCCTCCTGCACTGATCATCGTAATACTGCACAGGAGGTGTCTTGAAGAAGTAGGACGAGGGAGCTTCGATGGCCCCGGACAGACCATTATCAAGTGCGAGTTTAGCGCACCTGACCGCATCGATTATCACTCCCGCGGAATTAGGGCTGTCAACCACTTCCAGCTTGGCCTCAATATTGATGGGAACCTCTCCGAAGCTTGTGCCTTCCATCCGGATATAGCACCATTTCCTGTCATCCAGCCATGGAATGTAATCACTGGGACCGATGTGTACGTTTCTTGGCTCAAGACCCCCTGGAAGCTGGGAAGTCACGGCATTGGTTTTAGATATCTTCTTACTCTCAAGTCTTTCCCGCTCGAGCATGTTAAGGAAATCGGTATTACCGCCTACGTTCAGCTGGTAGGTACGGTCAAGCCTTACACCTCTGTCTTCATACAGACGGGTCATTACCCTGTGAAGTATTGTGGCGCCTACCTGGCTCTTGATATCGTCACCCATGACGGGAAGTCCGCGGTCACGGAATCTCTTCTGCCAGTATGCCTCACTTGCGATGAATACCGGTATGGCATTCACGAATGCGCAGCCTGCATCAAGGATCTGTTCCACATACCACTTCGTTGCCTCTTCGCTGCCAACGGGAAGATAACTGACCACCACGTCTGTCTTTGTATCTTTCAATATTCCGACTATATCGGACGTTGGTCCGGGTGCCTTCTTAATGACTTCCTTAAGGTATTTCCCAAGGCCATCGTGCGTCATGCCCCTGTGTACTTTAACCCCGAGTTTCGGAACGTCACAGAGTTTAACTGTACAGTTAGGATCAGCAAAGATAGCTTCGCTGAGGTCTTTTCCAACCTTTGTGATATTGATATCGAAAGCAGCTGAAAATTCCACATCACTGATGTGATATCCTCCCAGATTCACATGCATGAGTCCGGGAACTTTCTTATCCTCTGATGAGTTCCTGTAGAACTCCACACCCTGGACAAGACTGCTGGCGCAGTTTCCTACACCGATTATCGCGACTCTCACTTTTTTTGACATTCATAGCCTCCCTGAATGGATAGAACGAATAAACAAACGATTAATCGAGAATTTCATTCCTTATCCAGTGAAATCCCTCTACCGTCCTTGATAACTTTAGCGAAACGCTGCCCCGCAGTAAACCATGTTCCCACAGCAAGTACGATCAGCGTAATAACAAGAGCCTGTGTATCCCACAATCCTGCGGCCACAAGACCGGCCATGAGCAGTACAAGCCTTTCTGTCCGGGTGAATATCCCCACGGAACAGGAAAGATCAAGACCTTCTGCCCTGGCCCTGATGTAGCTTACCATGAACGAGCCTCCTAGTGTGGCCGGCACAAGGTAAACCATGACATGGTGAGCTTCTCCGGCTTTTCCGGCAAGGAGAGCTCCAAAAATAAGAACTTCACCGATGCGGTCACAGCAGGAATCAAAGACCGCGCCTGCGACGCTTGCCGCATTCTTCCTTCGTGCAAGTTCACCATCAACAGCATCCAGAATGCTGCCGATAATGAAGAACACAACTCCAACAATGAACTTCCCGTCCCATATGAACCATGCTGCAACGGCTGTCATGAGAAGCCCTAGAGTGGTTACCGAAAAGGGACCCATACCAATCGCTGCCAACAGCCTGACAAGGGGAAAAAGAAGTTTTCTGCCGGCGTTCCTTATATTCTCCAGGTTAAACAGACCTCCTGGAATTCGTTCTGCAAAGTAATGTAAAATAGAAACAGCAAATGTCATCGTCAATCAAAAAATTCCGATGCCAGTACCGCTCCGCCTACAACTAAAGTTATCTCACCGCGGATTTTTCTGTTACTGAAATTCTCAACAACATCCGCAATGCATCCGCGTACATATTCCTCATGTATCTTGGTCATTTCCCTGGCAACACATACGGGACGATTACCGAAAACAGTTCTCATCTCTTCCAGATACTTCAGGAGATGATGAGGACCAATATAATATACAATGGATCCGCTGTAAGTGAACATCTCTTCAAGCCGACGGGTTCTGGCCCCTTTCTTTCTCGGGAGAAATCCCTCAAAGGAGAACCTGTCAACTGGAAGACCTGAAGCCACCAGGGCAGTTATGACGGCTGACGGTCCCGGAATGACTTCTACGATATGCCCTCCTCTGATGGCAGCACTTACCGCCTTATAGGCAGGGTCCGAAATGCCGGGCATACCGGCGTCCGAGACCAGGGCAACAACCGTACCCGCATTCAGAAATTCCTCAATCTGCGGTATCCTGCCGGCTACGTTATGGTCGTGGTAGCTGTAGAGTTTCTTTCTGTCAGCCACGAATTTTGCAGTATGTCTGGTATCCTCGGCCATTACTACCGCAGCGTTCTCTATCGTTTCCTGTGCCCTTGCTGACATATCGGAAAGGTTTCCTATTGGTGTGCCGACCAGAACGAGCCTTCCTTTACTGATGCTGATTTTCATCCCGCTCCCTGGTCCGGTCAAGAAGCCGCTGCTGAAGATCATGAACCCTCCCGGCAAGCTTCTCCGTCTCCTCGGGATTCCTCCTGAGGATAACGTCGAGAACATCGCCCTCCCCGGAATCCTCCGGCAGATTAGCAGCAGGCAGGAGCCACATATGACCCTCAGGTGTTACAAGAACCGCTATCCCTTCCTCGATCCTGTCGAGGGAAACCAGCATTTTCTTTTCTTCCGCCATACTCCTCCATTCAGACTGGAATATAATACCTCAGAGATTTCATATCGGTCTGCACCACCTGGTACGGTTAAAGGTGTTGTCTGAAGAATTCAGTAATTCTCTGAAAAAACTGGCTGTAGGCAACCATTTCAGGTGCTGAACTTCCTCCATGTCCCGCGCCCTCCACAATCCACAGTTCCCCAGATCCTGCAAGAAGATCGCACACTCTCTGCGACATCCAGACGGGTGTCCGCTCGTCCTCCTGCCCCACCACCATAAGAACCGGAATGGAAATATCGGGAGCTGCGTTTACCGGGAGCAGACTGTCGGGAAAATCCTCAGGTGCATGCACCTTCTGACAGATGGCGGATTCTTCTATAATGTAACTCATCTTGTGCAAAATAATAACCCCACCGGAGGTCCGAAGACTGATCCAGTGGGGAGCAATTACAAACAGATTTTAATATGTATTCTCAATACTGTCAAGCGTTATAAAACACTCTTCCTTATAGATCGCTCAGGGGAGAAGAATTTGAAACGGTGTCTAAAACAGAATGAGCGAGAGTGCATGTGAATTTCAGCACAGGAATATTCTATCAAGGGCTTCCTTGCGGGCTTTCCAATCCGGTTGACAGCGGGTCAGAAGTGAGTAGAACTTTGAACCGTGGTTGTGATGAAGCAGGTGGCAGAGTTCGTGCATAATAACGTACTCAATGCAGTGTACCGGCATTTTCACAAGCTCTGTGTTCAATGTGATTCTTCCAGATGAGCTGCAACTGCCCCAGCGGGTTTTCATCTTCCGGATCGAAAATATCGGTTCCGGAGTTCCATGCCTTCCCGCAACTTCCATATTCTTCCGCAAGTATCGGTTGAAGATTGCTGTCGCGCGGGTTCTGTACCAGGAATCTGTTGTCTGCCTGACTTCCTCGCGAGATTCAATGTCCTTAACCTTAACAACAAGATACCTCCCCCGAAGTTTAGCTGATCTTCTCTCTCCCTGTTCAACTTTCAGTCGGTACTGCCTGCCGAGATAGACAAAAGTTTCTCCGGAGACATAGTTCTTTGGTGATGGCAGCGGATGAAATGTCTCAACGAGATCCAGTTTTCGTGCAATCCATGCTGCCTTCTTTTGAACAAGCTCTGTAATAAGCCTCTTTTTTGCTTTCACCGGTGCATACACATCAACACTCATGTCATGAGATACCACTATCTTGAGACGTTTTCTGTATGCCCTGTGAAGAGTATATGGAATAACTCTTTCACCAAGTGCCACGGAAGGGCTTACATCATCAGTCTTCATTTGCCAAAGCCACTTCGATACAGCGATCAATTATCGCATCAAGATCCTCTATCGGTATCAACAAACCGTGTTCCTCAGCAATCTCGAAAAGGATGTCATCAATCTCACCTCTCATACGATTCAGAGCATCTGGATTTACTCTCCAGTCACAAATCTTATGTTTCCCGATACGCTCAACGACCCTGAGAGCCATCTGCGTCATTGGATTCTCATCGTCGACCATGTACACCGCCTCAATTTCTTTCACGCAGCCGAAATACCTTCTGGCCATATCCTTCCCGATGAGCTCAGGTGGTATATCATCATCCGTATGCGTGACTACCTTCATCGATATATCCTTGATCTTCTCCAGAGCTTCCAGCGCAAATAATCGACCTTCATGATATGCGGTCAGAGTCTCTTCAAGCAGTTTGGAAAACTTCCTGTAGAATGCCCGATCCTTTTCCATCTCCTTTTCGATGACATGCCTCGTTGCAGCTGCGATCATGTCTGCTTTCGCGTCTGTGCTCAGTCCCCGATCATTCAGTACCTTTCGTCTTTCTCCTGCATCCAGAAGATTGATAGGAGTACAAAGTTGTTCGACCTCACCGGCACCAACGTAATTGTCGATCAGCTTGCGGATCTTCGGTTCATACTCGGAATAATCGATTGTTTCCTGGTATCTCTGCGTTACAGCAGCCCTGAGATTCTGGAAGAATTTCAGATCCTCCTTGTATTTATAAATCCTGGGAGCGGGAGTCCTCTCAAGAAATTCTGTGGAGGAGAGAGCAAGTGACAAT